>NZ_JBEXYS010000050.1:0-32915 GCF_040631045.1 Streptomyces sp. NPDC005706
CCCTGGGTGGCCAGCGACTTCATCAGGTTCCGGATCCAGTGGATGCCCTCGGGGTCGAGCCCGTTGACCGGCTCGTCGAACATCAGGATCCGCGGTCCGCGGCCATGGCCCCGGGCGGGACCCCGCCGCGCTCAGGCGGCGGGGGCCGGCTTGGGACGGGGGATGAGCTGGACCAGCGCGGCCACGGCGAGCGCGAGCGGCGCCAGCAGGTAGACGCTGGCCTTGAAGGCGTCGGCGTAGGCACCGGGGCCGGTGCCCTGTCCGAGGACGTGGTAGAAGACCACGCCGACCGCGGCCACGCCCACCGCGCCGCCGACCTGCGCGGCCGTCGAGAGCACGCCCGAGGCGGCTCCGGCGTAGCGCGGGTCGGTGCCGGCCAGGGCGATGGACGCCAGCGGGGCCATCACCATCGCCATGCCCGAGCCGCCCACCAGCAGTCCGGGCACCAGCCAGGCCACGGCGCCGTCGGTGCCGATGTGGTCCACCGCTTCCCACAGCCCGCCGAGCCCGGCCAGCAGCACCAGGGCGCCGACCGCGAGGACCTGACGGCCGAGCAGCGCCGCCACCTTGCGGGCCAGCAGCGAGGTGGCCAGGAAGCCCACGCCGAGCGGCAGGAAGACCAGGCCCGACTCCAGGGCGGTCAGCCCGACCCCGGCCTGCAGGTACAGGGCGAGGACCAGGAAGAAGGACGCCATGCCGGAGTAGTACACGACACCGGTGACGACGCCGACCGTGAACGGCCGCTTGTGGAACAGCACCGGGTTGACCAGCGGGCTGCCGCCGGTGTTCGCCAGACGCCGCTGGTACACCGCGAACAGCAGGAGCAGCACGGGCGACGCGGCCAGGCACAGCCACGTCCACAGCGGCCAGCCCTTCTGCTGGCCCTCGGCGAGCGGCAGGACCACCGCGACCAGGCCGGCCGAGACCAGCACCATGCCGAGCGGGTCGAGGTGGGACCGGCCCTCGGCACGGGACTCGGGGATGAGCCGCGGTCCGAGCAGCAGCGCGGCGATGCCGACCGGCACGTTGACCAGGAAGCAGGTCCGCCAGCCGAGGCCGGCGATGTCGGCGTGGATCAGCAGGCCGCCGATGAGCTGCCCGAAGACACCGGCGAGACCCATGGTCAGGCCGAACGCGTTGAAGGCCCTGACCCGGGCCTGGCCCTCGTAGGTGACGCCGATGATGGCCAGCACCTGCGGGCCCATCAGGGCGGAGGCGAGGCCCTGCGCGATCCGGGCCACGACGAGCTGACCGGCGGTCGGCGCCATGCCCGCCCAGGCGGAGGAGAGGGTGAACAGCGCGACGCCGAGCAGGAACATCCGCCGTCGGCCGTACAGGTCACCCAGCCGGCCGCCGGTGATGAGGCCGGCGGCGTAGGCGAGGGCGTACCCGGCGACCACGAACTCCACGGCGGAGGCGCTCGCGTGGAGGTCGCGCTGGGTCTCGGGGATGGCGACGTTCACGATGAACACGTCGAGCGTGATCACGAACGTACCGACCAGGATGAGCGGCAGCGTCGCCCAGTGCGGGCCGGCCGGCACCCGCTCCCGGGGCTCGGCGCCGGCTGTCCGCGCTTGCTGCAGGGACATGGTTGACGGTTCCTTTCTTGTCCTGCGCGTGCCCGGCCGGCAAGGCGGACCGGAACCGTCGGGCACGCGCGGTTACTGCCAGTCGGGGACGTCGAGGATCTCGACCACGGCGGCGGAGAAGCTGAAACCGGCCCCGGCCGCCACCATGAGGACGAGGTCGCCGGGCCCCACGGCCCGCTGCTTGACCAGGTGTTCGAGGCCGAGGAACTGGTCGCCGGCGCCGATGTGGCCCACCCGGCGGCCCAGGTCCCAGGTGCTCTGCTTCTCGGTGAAGCCGAGCACGTCGTAGTTCTCGGGGTACTCGCCGCGGTGTATAAGCGGCGTCACCACGCGGGATATGTCCTCACCGGTGAGTCCGGCGTCGGCCAGCGCGCCGGCCGTGGTGCTCTTCAGCCCCGCCTCGATGCGCTCCCAGGAACCCTCGGCCTCGGAGGTGAGGGCGTGCTGGCGGCCGCGTGCGCGCAGCGGCACCGGCATCTCGCGGCCCGGTATGGTGCCGAACGGCTCCAGGCCCCGGTTCCAGCGCTCGAGCGAGTTGTCGGCGCCCACGCGGGCGGAGACGACCCGGGCGAAGCCGCCGCGGCCGGACAGCAGCAGCGCGCTGCCGCCGTCGGCGAAGATGAGGTTGAGCTGGACGTTCCAGCGGTCCACCCAGGGTGGCGCGAAGTTGTCGCCGCTGGTCAGCAGCACGGCTTCGGTGAAGCCGGCGGCGATCTGGCCGGCGGCGAGGGTCAGCGAGGCGAGCCCGGCGTTGCAGCGCTGCTGCAGGTCGAAGCCGGCCGCCGCGCGGCCTACGGTCTCATTGGCGACGTACGACGCCGTCGGCCACATGTCGTGGCCCTGGTAGCCGCACGTGGAGTGCAGGACCAGGCCGACCTCGTGGCCGTCGGTCCCGGCCCGCTCGAGTGCCAGCCGCCCCGCGCGCACCGCCATCTCGGGCCCGGAAACGCCCTCGGCCACCGTGATGGACTCGTAGCCGAGGCTCTGGTGCTCCTCGTCGACGAGTCCCGCGGCGACGGCGTCGCTCAGCGGGCGGGCGTCCGGGAGCCAGGAGGCGGCGGAGGCGATGTACAGCTCTGTGTCCAGCTTCATGTCTTCTCGATCCTTCGCTCAGGGGTGGGGGGGGTGGCATGCCCTGCCCGCCTGCGCGCGGACGGCGGCGGTCTCCCGTGTGCGTCGGACGGCCACTGTCCCGCAGCCCGCTGACACGGCGCTGACGCGCCGGCCGGGCGGGCCGCGGGAGCGGCACCGGCTACTGCCAGTCGGGTACGTCGAGGATCTCGACCACGGCGGCGGAGAAACTGAAGCCCTCGCCGGCGGCCACCAGCAGGACGAGGTCGCCGGGGCCGACGGACCGCTGCTTGACGAGGTGTTCGAGGCCGAGGAACTGGTCGCCGGCGCCCATGTGGCCCACCCGGCGGCCCAGGTCCCAGGTGCTCTGCTTCTCGGCGAAACCGAGCAGCTCGTAGTTCTCCGGGGACTCGCCCCGGTGGATGTGCGGTACGACGGCCCGGGCGATGTCCTCGGTGGTGACGCCGGCGTCGGACAGTGCCCGTGCCGTGGTGTCCAGCAGACCGGCCTCGAAGCGCTCCCAGGAGCCCTCGGCCTCGGGGGTGAGGGCGTGCTGGACCCCGCGTTCGCGCAGCCGCAGCGGCAGGTCCCGGCCGGGCACGGTGCCGAACGGCTCCAGGCCCCGGTTCCAGCGCTCCAGCGAGTTGTCGGCGCCGACGCACAGCGAGACCACCCGGGCGAAGCCGCCGCGCCCGGACAGCAGCAGCGCGCCGCCGCCGTCGGCGAAGATGAAGTTGAGCTGCACGTTCCAGCGGTCCACCCACGGCGGCGCGAAGTTGTCGCCGCTGGTCAGCAGCACCGCCTCGGTGAAGCCGGCGGCGATCTGCCCGGCGGCCAGCCACAGCGAGCCGAGCCCGGCGTTGCAGCGCTGCTGGACGTCGAAACCGGCCGCCGCGCGGCCCACGGTCTCGTTCGCGACGTACGACGCCGCCGGCCACATGTCGTGGCCCTGGTAGCCGCACGAGGAGTGCAGGACGAGACCGACCTCGTGCCCGTCGGTCCCGGCCCGGCGGAGCGCCAGCCGCCCCGCGCGCACCGCCATGTCGGGCCCGGCGACGCCCTCGGCCACGGCGATCGACTCGTAGCCGAGGCTCCGGTGCTCGGCGTCGACGAGTCCCGCGGCGACGGCCTCGGCCAGCGGACGTGTGCCGGGCACCCAGGCCGCGGCCGCGGCTATGTACAGGTCGTGAGGTGCTTTCATGTGGCTCTCTCTTTCGCTTCTCGGGGCGCCGGCGCGGCTCGCTCCGAGCGCGTGCGGCAGCGGCAGGCCCGGTCGGCCGCTGCCTGGTGGAACGGGTGTTCAGGCCGCCCGGTTCGCGGTGATGCGCTGCAGCCGGTGGGCGAAGTGGGCGGTGACGGACTGGGCGTGGGTGTCGATGTAGAAGTGGCCGCCCGGGTACTCGTTGTGGCCCAGGTAGGCGGGGGTGCGCCCGGCCCAGTGGGACATGGCGTCCGGGTGCTCCTGGAGCGGGTCGGAGCGGCCGCCGTAGGAGGCGAGCGGGCAGTTGACGCCGGCGCCGTCGTCGTCGTGGTCGGCCGCGACGCGCAGGTCGGCGCGGAGCGCCGGCACCACGAGGGCGAGCATCTCGGGGTTGTCGTAGATCTCCGCCGGGAACGAGCCCAGCTTCTTGATCCACTGGACCATCTCGGGCTCGGGCATCCGGCTCTGCTCCTCGGTGGGCTTGAAGAAGCCCTGGGGCGACCAGCCGGAGGTGCCGACCATGATGGGAGACGGGCCGCCCTCCTCCTCCATGCGGATGGTGAGCCGGAACGCGAGCTGGGCGCCGAGGCAGTGCCCGAACAGGGCGAACGGGCGGTCGTCGAGGTCGTCGAGCACGGCCTCGTGCAGCGCCTCGAGCAGCGGTTCGAACTCCTCGTACGTCTGCTCCTCGCGGCGGTTGTGCCGGCCGGGCAGGGTCACCGCCTGCGGGGCGATGTCGGGCGGCAGCAGCCGCTCCCAGTCGCGGTAGATGATGGCCCCGCTGCCCGCGTGCGGCAGCATGAACAGCCGGATCGAGGCGTCGGGCGACGGGTCCGCGGGGTGGAACCACTGCCCCGCACGGGACATGTCCTGGCCGACGGAGGCGATGGCACTGGTCACGACTGGGTGCTCCCAACGGTGGGGCCGAGGGCGCGTACCGCGGGCAGCAGCACCTCGGCGATCTCCTTCAACTGCGGTTCGGGGTCGAGGGATCCGATCCGCACGACCAGGTGCCGGGCGCCGGCCCGGACGTACTCGCCGAGCCACTCGGCGCACTTCTCGGCGCTGCCCCAGGCGTAGGCCTGGATGGTGCGCATCTGGTCCAGGGAGCGGCCGTAGTAGTGGCTGATGTAGTGCTCCAGTTCGGCCCTCGCCGCCGTCTCGTCGCTGTTCACGGTGACCGTGGCGTACAGCGCGGGGGTGACGGCACCGGCGCCGCGCCCGGCCTCCTCGGCGAGTTCGGCGATACGGCGGCGGGCGCGGCCGTAGGCCTCGACGTCGGGCAGGAACGGCAGCCAGCCGTCGTAGCGGGTGGCCGCGCGGGCGAGGACCTTCGGGGTGTCGCTGCCGGCGAGCCACAGCGGGGGGCCGCCGGGGACGGCCGGGGCGGGCAGCCGGTCGAGGTGTCCGGCCTGCCAGAACCGGCCCTGGAACTCGTCCGGTTCACCGTCCTCGCCGGAGCGCCAGGCGGTGCGCCACAGCGCGGTGATCTCGTCCAGGCGGCCCACCCGGCCCTGGAAGGAGGCGCCCACCGAGGCGAACTCCTCCTCGGTCTCGGGCATCGGGAAGCCCGAGCCGAGGCCGAGGATCAGCCGGTCCGCGGCGACATGGCTGAGGCTCGCGACCATGTTGGCGCCGATCAGCGGGTGGCGCAGGGCGGGGGTGAGGGCCGCGGTGCCGACCGCGATGCGCTCGGTGGCCGCGGCGGCGGCCGACAGGACGACGAGCGGGTCCAGGCGCGGGCGGGCGGTGAGGGAGTCCCCGGCCCACAGCGAGTCGAAGCCGAGCGCTTCCGCCTGGCGGGCGAAGTCCAGCAGCGGCGCGGCCGCGTAGCTGCCGTTGATGGCCTGTTCCCGGGTGGGCAGGAGGATGCCGATCCGCAGGGGCTCGGTGCTCATGGTCAGGTCCCTTTCGGGCATGGGGTGCCGGTTCGGTGTCATACGGTGCTCGCGAGCGGGTCCCGGGCCGGTGCCGTGAGCTGTTCCCGTACCGCGCGGCGAAGGATCTTGCCCGAGGGGTTGCGGGGCAGGGACTCGGCGAAGTGGTAGGTGCCGGGGATCTTGTAGTCGGCGATCCGGCCGCGCAGGGACAGCAGGAGTTCGCGCGGGGTGGCCTTCGTCCCGGGCCGCAGGACGACCACCGCGTGCACGCTCTCGCCCCAGCGCTCGTCGGGCAGTCCGACCACGGCGGCGTCGGCGACGGCCGGGTGCGCGGCGAGCGCCTTCTCGACCTCGGCGGGGTAGATGTTCTGCCCGGCGACGATGATCGTGTCGTTGATCCGGTCGCAGAGGTGGAGATAGCCGTCGTCGTCGAGGTAGCCGGCGTCCCCCATCTGCAGCCACTCCCCCACCAGCGTGCTTGCGGTGGCCTCGGGCAGGTTCCAGTAGCCGAGCATCCGGGAGGGGGCGCGGACGCAGATCTGGCCGATGGCGCCGGCCGGGAGGGTGTCGCCGTCGGGGCCGATCACCTTGATCTCGTTGCCGGGGCAGGGCTTGCCGACCGAGGTGAGCACGGTGCTGCCGGGGTGGTGCGCCTCGGGCGGCAGGCAGACCGCCACGCTGCCGGTCTCGGTGCTGGCGTAGATCTGCGCGAACTCGCAGCCGAAGGTCTCCAGGCACTGCTTGAGAAGCGTCTCGGACATCGGGGCCGCGCCGTACGCGATCTTGCGCAGGGAGGTGAACGCCTCGGGTCCCGCGCCGCGTTCGGCCGCCATCGCCTGCAGCATGGCCGGTGCGGCGAAGGTGGTGGTCACCCGGTGGGTGCGGATGAGCCGCACCGCTTCCTGCGGGTCGAACTGCGGCATGACCACGTTGGTGCCGCCGGCGTTGAAGGTGTGCAGGAACCAGCCGATGCCGGCGACCCCGAAGCCCGGCAGGGAGATCAGGCCGACGTCCTCGGGCAGCCAGTCGATCCAGTCGACGCCGCGCTCCCGGCTGGCGTGCGGCAGGGTGAAGAAGCTGCGGTGGGCGAGGACGGCGCCCTTGGGCAGGCCGGTGGTGCCGCTGGTGTAGATCTGGATGACCGCGTCGTCGGGGCCGGTGCCCGGGGTGAGGTCGGTGTCCGGCAGACCGGCGGCCCAGGCGGGCAGTCCGGCGCCGCGCGCGGGTTCGCCGTCGGCGTCGGTGCCGTCGACGCGGATCACCTTGCGCAGTCCGCGCAGTTGGTGGCGGACGGTGGCGACGGTGTCCCAGAACTCGTCGTCGACGAAGATCAGGGCGGCACCGGAGTCGCGCAGGATGTGGTCCACTTCGCCGGCCGTGAGCCGCCAGTTGACCGGTACCAGGACCGCGCCCGCCTTGGCACAGGCGATCATCACCAGGTAGTAGGTCTCCGACTCGCGGCCCAGGTAGGCGATCCGGTCGCCGCGCTGGACACCGCAGGCGCGCAGGGCGTGCGCGGCGCGGTTGCTGTCCCGGTGGAACTTCTCGTAGGTGGTGACGCGGCCCTCGCAGACGATCGCCGGATGGTCCGGACGGCTGCCGGCGTGGGCGCGGGCGGAGTGGTGGAGCGTCCAGCGCTCCCTCGGTATGCCACTGGAGATGTCAGTCATGGTCGTCTGTCCTTGTCGTCCGTCACGCGGCCGGCGCCGGGCCGATCCGCTCGCCGAGGAAGCCGGCGAGCTGCCGTACCGTCGGGTGGTCGTGGGTGAGGGAGGCCGGCAGGGGCAGCCGGAAGGCCTGCTCCAGACCGGACCTGACCTGCTGGGCCATCAGTGAGTCCAGGCCCAGCGACACGAACTCGGTGTTCGGATCCAGTTCGTCGCCCTCCTCGAGGTGCAGCACGGCGGCGACCTTCTCCCGGACCACGGCGGTGACGGCCGTGGCGCGTTCCGCCGGGGGCAGGGCGGCGAGCGCGGCGACGTCGAGACCGTCGTCGTCCTCGGGGGCCCGGCGGGCCAGGCGGTCGAAGAACAGGTCGCCGGTGACCCGGCCCGCCATGTAGCGGTCCCAGTCGAAGTCGCCCACCACGCGCTGGCCGCGCGGCTGGTCCCAGAGGCTGACCAGGGTGTTCAGGGCCCGGGTCGGCGAGAACAGGTGGACGCCGCCGCGCTCCAGCTCCTGGATGAGGACGTCGTTCATGCGGGAGGACATGCCGACCCGGGACCAGGAGCTCCAGTTGAGGGCGAGTCCGGGCAGGCCGCGGCGGGCGCGCCAGCCGGCGAGGCCGTCGAGGGCGGCGTTGCCGGCGGCGTAGTGCCCCTGGGCGACGAAGCCGCCGAGCACCGAGGAGACCGAGGAGTACACGACGAAGAACTCCAGGTCCGGGAAGACCTGTTCGGTGGCCTCGTGGAGCAGCCAGCCGCCGTAGGCCTTCGCCTCCAGCTGGTCCTCGATGGACTCCCAGGTCAGTTCGGAGATCAGCCGCTCGTCGTAGGAGCCGCCGGCGGCGTGCACGATGCCGCCCAGGGCGCGCGGTCCGGTCTCGATGTGGCGCACCAGCCGGGCGACGTCCTCGGCGCGGCCGAGGTCGGCGCGGACGATGTCGACCTCCGCCTCCTCGGCGAGGCCGGCGAGCAGTTCCGCGGCCTCGGCGGCGGGTTTGCCGCTGCGGCTGACCAGCGTCAGGTGCCGGGCGCCGAGTTCGGCCAGCTTCCGGGCGGTGGCGAGGCCGAGGCCGCCGAGGCCGCCGGTGACGAGGTAGGTGCGGTCGTCGCGCAGGCCGGCCGGCTGCCGCTCGGCGGGTTCCCGCCGCCGGTCCGACGGGTCCTCGGGCAGGGTCACCCAGACCGGGCGGGCCGGGTCGGCGAGGGTGGTGCGCAGTGCCTCGCCGGTCTCGTCGAGGCCGAAGTGGGCGGCGCCGTCGCCGGGTACGGGCGCCGGGGCGTGCACGACGGCCGTCGCCGGCAGGGTGAGCGTGGAGCGGAAGGTGCCGTCGTGGCGGACGAGGACCTCGTCGCCGGGCGCGAAGCCGGTGCCCGCGGCGGCCGCCAGGACCGTGCCGTGGGCGGTGCGGCCGAGCACGGGCGGCGGCACGTCCTCGCCGTCCTCCTCGGACTCCTCGCGGTCGGCGCGGCCGGTGTCCAGCGCGGTCCGGGCGTCCTCGGCCGTCAGGCCCACCAGGCGGACGCGCACCTGGACCTCGTCCTCGGCGGGCGCCCGGCCGGTGACCGGGGCGGGTGCCAGGTCGGACAGGTCGCCGGACTCGGCGGCACGCAGTTCGAAGTCGCCGCTCCAGTTCAGCGCCTCGTCACCGGCGAGCAGCCGGCGCACGTAGCGGCGGCCGGACCGGTAGGCGACCTGGTACTCGCCGGCGGGCTCGGTGCGCCACTCCTCCAGCAGCGGGGCCAGGCCGCTGCCGGGGGCGAGGTCCACCAGGGTGGTGCGCAGTTGCGGGTACTCGGTGAGCAGCACCCGGCCGAAGCCCCACAGGGTGGCGGCGGCGAGGTGGCCGCCGTCGCCCGCAGGGTCGCCGGGCAGCGTCTGGGCGCCCTGGGTGACCAGCCACAGCCGCGGCGGCCGGGAGAGGCCGGCCGCGTCCAGCACGCCGACCGTGGCGAGCAGTTCGCGGTAGTTGTCCTCGGACTCGGCGCGCAGCCGGTCCACGGACATCTCGCCGGGCCGGGTGCGCCAGACGCGGACGACGTCGGTGACGGTCGGGTCGTCGAGCACGGACTTGAGCTCGGCGGGGTCGGCGAGCCAGGTCACCTTCAGGCCGGGCTCGCCGGCGAGTTCGGCGGCACGGGCGGCGGCCGGGTCGAGCAGCACCACGTGCCGTTCGGCGGGCGCGGCCCCGGTCGCGGGCAGGGCCCGGCGGATCCATTCGGGGCGGTGCAGGAAGCGGCGGCGGCCGGTGCGGTCCTCGGGGCGGGCCAGCCGGACGCCGAGGAGTTCGGCGACCGGGTCGCCGTTCTCCAGCAGCAGCACGTCGGCGAGGCGGCGGTCCTGCTCGCCGCGGATCCGGGCGAGGACGCGCAGGTTCGCGCCGCGCGGCTTGCGGAAGTGCCGCACGGAGGCGATCTCGCGGGGCACGAACACCGGGCCCTCGGGGTCGAGGACGACCAGCGCCTGGGCGGCGGCCTCCAGCAGCTCCGCCGGGACGTGTTCGACGGCGGTGGCGTCGCGACCGGTGAGTTCGGCGCAGACCACGTCGTCGCCGTGCCGGGTGACGTGCCGGAGCAGCCGCATACGGGGGCCGGCGGGGCGGCCGACGGAGGCGAGGTCGGTGTAGATGTCCTCGTCGTCGATGCGCTGCCCGGCCGGGGCCAGCGCGGCGTCCAGCTCGGCCAGTTCGGAGACCGGGACGAGTGCCTCGCGGTCGGCGGCGACCACGGCGGTGGCGTGGAGGTTCTCCTCACCGCCTACGACGGTGAACACCTCCACGCCGGCGCCGCCCTCGGGGCGCGGCCGCCAGCGGGTGGTGAGGGTGAGGGTGGTCTCGGCGGGCAGCTCGAGCGGGGCGAGCAGCGTGAGGCCGCGGATCGCGGAGCGGGCGTGGCCCTGGACCGCGTCCTGTGCGGCGAGCAGCAGGTCGACGTAGGCGCCGGCGGGCAGGGTGGCCCGGCCGCCGCCGGCGAGGTCGGCGAGCGCGCCGAGTTCCTCGGCGGTGAACTCCGCCGTGAACTCCCGCACTCCGCTGGCGAACCGCTCCTCGGTGCCGAGCAGCAGGTGCCGGGCGCTGCCGCCTCCGGCGGAGCGCCGGGGGGTGACCGAGGGCAGCCAGTAGCGCTTGCGCTGGAAGGCGTACGTGGGCAGGTCCACCTTGGCGGGGGTGGCGTACCCGGCGTGGTAGCCGTCCCAGGAGACGCCGAGGCCGGCGGCGTAGTAGTCGGCGAGCGCGGTCAGGGTGGTGGCCGTGGTGGTGTCGCGGCGGCGCAGGCTGGCCAGCCACACGTGGTCCTCGACGGTGACGCCGCGGCGGGCGAGCGCGGTGAGCGCGGCCTGCGGGCCGATCTCGATCAGGGCGTGCCGGCCGCGCTTGGCGACGGCGCGGATGCCGTCGAGGAAGCGGACGGGTTCGCCGATGTGCCGCACCCAGTAGTCGGCGTTGCCGATCTCGCGGAGGCGGGCCAGGCGCCCGGTGACGTTGGAGATCAGGCTGATCTTCGGCTCGTGGAAGGTGATGCCGTCCAGGGCGGCCCGGAAGTCGTCGTAGACCTCGGCCATCAACGGCGAGTGGAAGGCGTGCGAGACCGTGAGCCGGTCCACCCGGAAGCCCCGGTCGGCGAGGATGCCGGTGACCTCGTCGAGGGCGGCGGTGGCGCCGGAGACCACGGTCTGGTCGGGGGCGTTGACCGCGGCCAGCGCCAGGTCGTCGCGGCCCTCCAGCAGCGGGGCGACCTCCTCGGCGGGCGCGGCGACGGCGGCCATGCCGCCCTCGGCGCGCACCGCCTGCATCAGCCGGGCGCGGGCGGCGACCAGCTTCACGGCGTCGGGCAGGGTGAACAGGCCCGCGACGGCGGCCGCGACGACCTCGCCGATGCTGTGCCCGATGAGCACGTTGGGGCGTACGCCCCAGGCCATCCACTGCTGGGCGAGGGCGTATTCGAGGGTGAACAGCGCGGGCTGGGTGTACTCGGTGCGGTCGATGGCCTCCGGGTCGGCGGCGGTGCCGAGCAGCAGCTCGCGCACGGAGCGGCCGAGGGGTTCGGCGAAGAGGCGGTCGCACTCGTCGACGTGGGCGCGGAAGACGGGCAGCGCCTCGTAGAGGGCGGCGCCCATGCCGGCGAACTGCGAGCCCTGTCCGGTGAACATGAAGGCGGTCTTGCGGATGCCGGTGGGGCCCTCGTGCTCGGCCTCGGCGGCCCGGTCCAGCAGTTTGGTGAGCGCGGCGCGGCCGGCGACGGGGGCGGCGACCCGGTAGGGGTGGTGGGTGCGCGCGACGTTGGAGGTGTACGCCACGGCGTCGGCCGGCAGTCCGGGCTCGTCGGCGAGGAGCTGCCGGTACCGGGCGGCCTGTTCGCGCAGGGCGCCGGCGCTCTTCGCGGACAGGGTGAACACCGGCGCGGCGTGCGGGAGGGAGGACTCCTCGCGCTCGGCCGGCTCGGGTGCCTCCTCCAGCACGACGGCGCCGATGGTGCCGGCGAAGCCGAAGCTGTTGACGACGGCCCGCTTCACCTCGGCCCGCCACGGCTCGCACTCGGTGGGCACGCGCAGCGGGTACAGGTCCCAGGGGATGCGCCCCGACGGGGTGTTGAGGCCCACGTGCGGGTAGACCGTGCCGGAGCGCAGCTGCAGCACGGTCTTGATGACGCCGACGATGCCGGAGGCCGGCTCCATGTGACCGAGGTTGGTCTTCACCGAACCGACCAGCACCGGCTGGTCCTTGGTGTGGGAGTCGACGAACACGTCGCCGATGGCGCCGAACTCGATGGGGTCGCCGAGCGGGGTGCCGGTGCCGTGCGCCTCGACGTAGGAGACGTCCTCGGGGCCGAGGTGGGCGGTGGCCAGCGCGGCGCGGATGACCTTCTCCTGGGCGGGGCCGTTGGGCACGGTCAGGCCGGCGCTGTCGCCGTCCTGGCCGACGGCCGTGCCGCGCACCAGGGCGAGGACGCGGTCGCCGTCGCGCTGGGCGTCGGAGAGCCGCTTGAGGACGACGATGCCGCAGCCCTCGGCGCGTGCGTAGCCGTCGGCGGCCTCGTCGAAGGTCTTGCAGTGGCCGTCGGGGGACAGCATCTGGGCGTTGGAGAACATCACCGGGATGCGCGGGTGGTGCAGGGCGTTGACGCCGCCGCACAGCGCGATGTCGCTCTCGCCGGCGCGCAGCGCCTGCACGGCCAGGTGCAGGGCGACCAGCGAGGAGGAGCAGGCGGTGTCGACGCTCATGCTCGGGCCCCGCCAGCCGAGGAAGTACGACAGCCGGCCGGACAGCGGGAACATGGTGATGCCGGAGGCGAGATGGCCGTCCAGCTCCTCGTACGGCAGCGAGTCCAGCTCTAGGGCGTAGTCGATGGAGCTGGCGCCGATGTACACGCCGCCGTTGCCGCGGCGCAGCGGCGCGGGGTCGATGCCCGCGTGCTCCAGGGCCTGCCAGGCGGTCTCCAGCAGCAGCCGCTGCTGGGGGTCCATGTAACGGGCTTCCTTCGGGCTGATGTTGAAGAAGCCGGCATCGAACAGGTCGATGCGGTCGAGGAACCCGCCGGCCTTGGCGATGATCTTGCCCTTGTCGTCGGGCCCCTCGGGCGTGAACGCCTCGACGTCCCAGCGGTCCCGGGGGATCGGGCCGATTCCGCTGCGGCCCTCCCGCAGGAAGGCGTCGAACTCGTCGGGCGAGCCGCTGCCGCCGGGGAACCGCAGACCGATTCCGACGATCGCGACCGGTTCGGGCGCCTGCTCTGATTCCGTACGCGGCATGGAACGACTCCTCAAGCGTCCTGGATTTCCTGGGTCAGGTGGTCCACGAGATGGGCGACGGTCGGCTCGTTGAAGAGCACGTTGACGTTGATCGACAGGTCCAGGAGCTGCTCCAGGCTCTGCCGTATCTCGGTCAGCCGCAGCGAAGTGAGGCCGAGATCGAAATAGCTGACGTCGACGGGGAGTTCCTCCGACTCGTCCATCAGAAGAACCGCCCTGAATTTCTCCAGGACGAGTGACTCGATTTCCTCGGCGAGCTCGCTGCGCGGCAGGTCGCGCAACCGCTGGATCGTGCTGTCGACAGGTGGCATGCGGTCATGCAAGCAGCGCCGGCTGACGCCCCACTGACAGGCTGCGGAGCCGGCGTTGGCCGGATCGGTGCGGTCAGTCGGGCGTCAGCGCCGGGTCAGATTCCGCTGCCAGGCTCGGATCGCTTCAAGAAATCCACACGCCATATCCGAAAGGCTGAAGATGCTTCGCGAAGCCGCGCAGGAGCAGGAGGAGAGTGCTGAGGCACCTTCCGGATTGAAGAGTTACGACCTCTACATCGCGGGCAAGGACGTGGCCGGTGACGGCTGGGTCTACACCGTCAGCGGGCGTTCCCTGCTGGAAGACGTTTTCACGAGCGTCAGCCTGAAGCGCTCCCTGGAACAGGACCCGGAGTCCGAGGCGGCCAAGCACCCGTACGTCGTCGGGCGCTGCGCGATCGCGGACGACTCCGCCATCGACCTGGCCACCCAGGCGGCGGCCGCCGCCGCCCCCGACTGGGCGGCCGTACCGCTGGAGCGGCGGATGCAGCTGGGCACCCGCTTCCGCGAGGAACTGATCAAGCACCAGGACGAGTTCCTGCGCATGCTGGTCGCAGAGTCCCACCCCGTGAAGCTCGCCCGGTGGGAGCTGAGCTGCCTGCTGCAGATCTACGCCCCGGGCTCCCTGCGCTGGTACATGAAGCAGATGCGGGTGGAGAAGGAGTACAACGGCCGCAAGCTGATCCTGCACCGCCAGCCGGACGGCGTGGTCGCCTTCAACCCGCCGCAGAACGCCCCGCTGCCGAGCGCCGCCCTGTGCGTGCTGGCGCTGATGGCGGGCAACGCCGTGGTGGTGCGGGCGCCGCGCTCGATCGCGCTGTCCACCATGTGGTTGCTTCGGGACATCGTCGCCCCGCTGCTGGAGGAGATCGACGCGCCGGCCGGTGTGCTGAACGCGGTGTGCTCCAACCCCAAGCAGACCATGGACCGCTGGATCGCCGACCCGCTGATCGACGACATCTTCTACATCGGCGGCAGCCAGGAAGGTCTGCGCTTCGAGCAGAGCTGCGTGGCGCACGGCAAGAAGCCCATCCTCGAACTCGCCGGCAACGACGGCATCGTGGTCTGGAAGGACGCCGACGTGAAGTGGGCGGCCGAGGCCATCACCGAGTCGTTCTACGGCTCCGGGCAGATCTGCATGGTGCCCAACTACGTTCTGGTCCACCCGGAGATCGCCGAGACGCTGATCGCCGAGGTGAAGGAGCAGGTCAAGGGCATCAAGCCGGGCCTGCCCGAGGAGGAGGACGTGCTGCTGTCGCCGGTCCGGCGCAGCGAGCGCTTCTTCCGGCTGCTGCGCCAGGCGCTGGACAACGGCGCCGAGCTGCTCACCGGCGGCAACCGCACCGAGGTCGACGGCACGGTGTCGGAGACGGGTGTCTTCCTGCAGCCGACGGTGGTGCGGGTGGACGGCCTGGACCGGGCCCGGACGTACGACGTGGTCCGCGAGGAGACGTTCTTCCCGCTGATCCCGATCGTGGTCCCCGAACGCGACAACGACGACGCCCTGCTGGAGGCCTTCCTGCAGTTCGTCAACAGCAACGACTACGGGCTGCGCAACTCCCTGTGGTCGCGCTCGGACCACGTCATCGAGACCTTCGTGCGCCGCGTCGTCAACGGCGGCCTGCTGAAGGTCAACGACTCCCACATCGGCTTCCTGCCGTACCTGCCGAGCCACGGCGGCACCGGCCGCACCGGCGGCGCCTTCGGCGAGGCCAACTACCCGATGCTCAAGACCTCCCACATCCAGGGAGTCAGCATCGCCCGCGACGTGAGCCCGTACGACGCGGTCTTCGGCGCCTGACCGCCTTCGCTTTCGACGTCTTCCGGAGGTTTCCGTTGCGTTCCCTCGATGCTGCCCGGACCGTGTGCGAGCGGTTCCATCCCGGACTGCTCAAGGAGCTGGAGCAGATCCCGTACGCCGAGCGGGAGCAGCCCGGCAGCCCGGTGATCGATCTGTTCCGCATCCACGGCGGAGTGGGCCTGCTCATACCCGAGAGCTACGGCGGCCACGGCGCCGCCCCGCTGGAGGCGCTGCGGGTGCAGCTCGCCCTCGGCGCGCTGTCCCCGTCGCTGGTCGCGGCCGTCTCGATGCACCACTTCACCGCCGCGATGCTGTACTCGCTGGCGGTCAAGTCGGGCCGGCTCACCGACGCGCAGACCGCACTGCTGCACCGGATCGTCCCGGACCAGCAGGTGATGGCCTCCGGCTGGGCCGAGGGCCGGACCGCGCAGAACATCCTGAAGCCGGCCGTGACCGCGCGCCCCGTGGAGGGCGGGTTCCTGCTGTCCGGTTCGAAGAAGCCGTGCAGCCTGGCCCGTTCGATGAGCCTGCTCACCGCGTCCATCGCCATCCACGGCGAGGACGGCGGCGAGCCCGAGCTGGCACTCGCGCTGGTGCCGTCCGACGCGCCGGGACTGACCGTGCACGCGTTCTGGGGCAACGACCTGCTGGCCGGCGCGGAGAGCGACGAGGTGCGCCTGGAGGACGTGTTCGTCCCCGCGGACATGGTCGTCCGGGCCGGTGCCGACGACCCCACCCGCCTCGACGACCTGCAGTCGGCCGGTTTCGTCTGGTTCGAGATGCTGATCTCCGCCGGATACGCGGGCAGTGCCGCCGCCCTGGTGGAACAGGTGCTGGAGCGGCGGCGGGGCGGCGCCGCGGAGCGGGCCGCGCTCGCCGTGGACATGGAGGCCGCCCTCGCCCTGCTGGAGGGCGTGGCCCGCGGCACCGGCCAGGAGCCCGGCGACGAGGAGTCGGTGGCCCGGGTGCTGGTCGCCCGGTACGCCGTGCAGAACGCCCTGCCGGACATCGTGGCGCGGGCGCTGGAGCTGCTCGGCGGCCTGGACTTCATCGTCAACTCGTCGAGCGCGCAGGCCGCCGCCGCGACGCGCGCCCTGGCCTTCCACCCGCCGTCGCGCCTCGCCGCCGCGGAGCCGCTGCTCACGTACTTCGACGGGGGCCCGCTGGTGCTGGCATAGCGCCACCGAAGGCCTCCCGACCCACCCACACCCTTGGAGTGAGCGACACGTGACCGTCATCCAGGACTCCCCGGCGCCGGCGCCGGTCTCCGCCGCCGACTACGAGGCGGACATCCTCAACCTCTACCGGGCCCACCTCAGCAAGGGCCGGGCCACGCTCGCCGAGCTGTTCGGCAGCCACATGGAGACGGCGTCCGAGGGCGCCTGGCTCACCACCAGCGACGGCGAGCGCTTCCTGAACGCCGGCGGCTACGGCGTGTTCGTCATGGGTGCCCGCCACCCGATCGTCATGGAGGAGGTGGAGCGCCAGCTGCGCACCCACCCCACAGCGACCCGCATCCTGCTGGAGCCGACGGTGGCCCGCGCCGCCGAGTCCCTGGTGTCCGTGATGCCGCCCGGTCTGGACCGCGTGCACTTCGCGCTGTCCGGCGCCGAGGCGGTGGAGACGGGACTGAAGCTGGCCCGCGCGAACGGGTTCAAGCGGACCGTCTCGATGCGCGGCGGCTACCACGGCAAGACCCTGGGTGCCCTCTCGGCGACCGCCAAGGAGGTCTACCAGGCGCCGTTCCGCCCCCTCGTCCCCGACTTCCAGCACCTGCCGTTCGGTGACGCCGACGCCCTGGAGGAGGAGCTGAGGGCCCACCCGGGCGAGGTCTGCGTGATCCTCGAGCCGGTGCAGGGCGAGGGCGGTGTCATCATCCCGCCGAAGGGCTACCTCAAGCGGGTCGAGGAACTGGTCCGGGAGTACGAGGGCTTCCTCATCCTCGACGAGGTCCAGTCCGGCTTCGGGCGGCTCGGCGAGTGGTGGGGCGCCGACATCGAGGGCGTCGTCCCGGACGTCCTGCTCACCGGCAAGGCGCTCGGCGGCGGTGTGATGCCGGTGTCGGCGGCCGTCGCCACGCGCAAGGCCTTCCGCCCCTTCGACAAGGACCCCTACGTCCACACCGCCACCTTCTCCGGCCAGCCGGTGCTGATGGCGGCGGTGCAGGGCGCGATCCGGGCGGTCAAGGAGGAGCGCCTGGTCACCCGCGCCATGGACCTCGGCGCCCGGCTGCTGCCGCGGATCACGGAGGTCGCGCAGCGCAACATCCCCGAGCTGGTCGTCGAGGTGCGCGGCCGGGGCCTGCTCATCGGCGTGGAGCTCGTCGAGGCCGGACTGGCCGGCGAGCTGCTGATCGAACTGTTCAACCACGGCGTGGTCGCCAACCACTCCATGAACGGCAGCTCGGTGGTGCGGTTCACCCCGCCCGCCGTGCTGGACGACACCGACGTGGACTTCCTCGTCAACTCCTTCGACCTGGCCACCCGCGACCTGATCAAGGGCGCGGCCACAATGCCGGAAGGCGGTAACTGATCGTGCGGCACGTCGAACTCGATGCCCTGATACCCGCGGAGCAGGCCGAAACGGTCCTGCACGCCGTACGGCGCTGGGAGCGTTTCCCGGACCTGGCGCCCCACGTGAACGCGACCACCGTGCACGCCTCCTACCCCGACCCGAAGGCCTCCTCCAGCTGGGAGCTGCACTTCCGCAGCGGCCTGCTGCGCTGGACCGAGGACGACACGGTGCTGCCGGAGAGCGGCGAGATCCGCTTCGAGCAGTCCGACGGCGACTTCGACTCCTTCGCCGGGACCTGGTCCGTCCAGCAGTCCGGGGACGACGTCACCGTCCGCTTCGACGCCGACTTCGACTTCGGCATCCCGAGCCTCGAGGGCATCCTCGACCCGATCGCCGAGCGGGTCATCAAGGAGACCGTCGCCTGGGCGCTGACCGGCCTGTTCCCGGGTGCGCGCATCCAGGGCGGCATCGAACTCACCGAGCCCGCCGCGGTCGGCGCCTAGCACCCGCCGGAGGAGCTGACCATGGACCAGGCGAACCCCTTCGAGACACCGCGCACGTACTCGCTGCACCGCGCCGAGTACCTGGTGGGCCTCGCCGTCACCACCGGACTGATCGTCTACCACTTCGGCGACATCCGCTGGCTGCCGGCGATCGGACTGTTCCTCTACATCGACCTGATCGGCTACATCCCCGGTGCCGTCGCGTTCAGGAAGAGCGGCGGCCGGCCGATCCACAAGGCCTACTACGTCCTCTACAACGTCATGCACAGCCTCATCACGCAGGGCGTGGTGGCCGGGCTGTGGTGCTGGCTGGTCAAGCCGGAGTGGGCGCTGCTGGTGCTGCCGTTCCACCTGTTCGGCGACCGCGGCCTGTTCGGCAACTTCATGAAGTCCTTCGCGCTGCCCTTCGAGCCGGTGCGCCAGCAGGGCTACCTGCGGCTGCTGGACGACCTGGGCCTGCCCCACCCCAAGCCGGTCGGGCACGCCATGGACCCGGAGCCGGTCGGTCACGTCCCCGCGCGGCCGGCCGTCCGGGAGACGGAGGCCGTGGGATGACCACCGCGACCGATGTACGCGCCGCCCGGCCGGTCCGCCAGGACCCGGCCGAGCGCCGCCGGGCGCTGTACCACCTGGCGTCCCCGGTGTCGGTGCTGACCACCGGCCCCGAGGACCGGATGCACGGCACGACCGCCAGCACGGTCACCCTCGTCTCGCGCTCGCCGCTGCTGGTCGGCGTGGTGCTGCGGTCGGGCTCGTCGTTCGCCCGGCTCGCGGCCGCCGAGGGCCGGTTCGCGATCAACGTGCTCGGCGGCCACCAGGCCGACGTGGCCCGGCGGTTCGCCGACAGCGGCCGTCCGGACGGCGACGCGGCCTTCGCGGGCCTGGCCTGGACGGCGGACCGGTACGCGCACGCCCCGCTGATCGCGGGCGCGCTCGCCCACTACGTCTGCCGCTTCCACTCGGCGCACGCGGCGGGCGACAGCGAACTGCTGCTCGGCCATGTCGTCCGCGCCACGGCCGACCCCGGTCTGCCGCTGTTCAGTTACGCCGGCGGGCTGTTCGCCGGCTCCCTGCGTCCGGCGAAGGAGGCCGCCGCATCATGACCGCACCCGTTGCCCCCGAGGCGGACTGGGACAAGGCGCCCGGTCTGCTCGACGGCGCGAAGGAACTCACCCTCGGCCCCGAGGAGTGCGACCTCGCCTACTGGATCACCTCGGTGGCCCAGGGAACCCTGCGCGACCGCGGGGCGACCGGCCACCACGAGAACGCGATCACGCCCGGCTTCCTGAAGGCACCCGGCCCGCTGCGCGAGGCGCTGGTGCTGGAGTTCGGCTTCCGCGCGCTGGCGGAGGAGCTGGCCACCCGGCTGCTCGGCCACTACGTGTCGATCGCGCCCGGCATCCCCGAGATGGAGTTCTACGCCACCCAGCTCATCGACGAGGCCCGGCACGCCCGGGTCTTCCGGCAGCACCTGGTGGACCTGGGCATCCCGGCGGGCACCCTGCTGAAGGACATCGAGGAGATGGCCCGGGACTACCGCAAGCGGGTCCTGGACCCGGTGGTGGACTTCACCCTGGACATCGTGCGCGACCAGGCCGACTTCCCCGGCGGCGTCGCGGTGTTCGCCATCATCATCGAGGGTGTGCTCGCCCCGGCCGCCGAGCTGAGCGAGCGCAAGTGGACCCCGCTGTCCCCGGCGACCGGCGAGATCTCGCGGGGCACCGCGATCGACGAGATCCGCCACCTCACCGTGGCCAGCACCATCCTGCGCGACCACGTGATCGCGCACCCGGAGTACAAGCCGCGGCTGCTGGAGATCCTGCGCTCGGGCGTGAAGCTGTGGGACGAGATCCCGGACCGGGAGTTCGTCATCCACCGCGAGGAGCTGTTCCAGCAGGGCATGGCCGAGCACGCCGACAAGATCGGCGACTACGAGGTCTGGCCGGGCGTGCGGCTGCTCGACACCACCGCCGAGCAGCGCTACGACATGGCCGAGCGCTGGACCGACGAGATGGCCGAGGTCCGCATGAAGTACATGGGCCTGCCCGTCGAGGTCCTCGCCTCGGAGGCCGGCGCATGAGCACCGGGCGGGCCGCGGTCATCACGGGCATCGGCTCGTACGTCCCGCCCAACGTGGTGACCAACGACGACCTGTCGCAGCGGCTCGACACCTCGGACGCGTGGATCCGTTCCCGCACCGGGATCGCCGAGCGGTGCTTCATCACCCCGGGCACCTCCACCGGCGACCTGGCGGTGGAGGCGGGCCTGAGGGCGCTGAAGTCGGCGGGCGCCGAGCAGGTCGGGGCGGTGGTGCTGGCCACCACCACCCCCGACCAGCCCTGCCCGGCGACGGCACCGCAGGTGGCGGCCCGGCTGGGGCTCGGGCAGGTGCCCGCCTTCGACGTGGCGGCCGTCTGCTCGGGCTTCCTGTACGGGCTGGCCTCGGCCGCCGGGCTCATCGCGGCCGGGGTGGCGGACAGCGTGCTGCTGATCGCCGCGGACGCCTTCACCACGATCATCAATCCCGAGGACCGCACCACCGCGGTGATCTTCGCCGACGGCGCGGGCGCGGTGGTGCTGCGGGCCGGCTCGGCGGCCGAGCCCGGGGCGATCGGCCCGCTGGTGCTCGGCAGCGACGGTGAGCTGAGCCATCTGATCGAGGTGCCGGCCGGTGGCTCCCGGCAGCGCTCCACCGACCGTCCGGTCGACCCGGCGGACCGGTACTTCCACATGCTCGGCCGGGAGACCTACCGGCACGCGGTGGAGCGGATGACGTCCGTCTCCATCGAGGCCGCCGAACGCGCCGGCTGGCGGATGGAGGACGTCGACCGGTTCGCCGCGCACCAGGCCAACGCCCGGATCCTGGAAGCGGTGGCCAAACGCCTCGGGCTGCCCGAGGACAAGCAGTTGAGCAACATCGAACGGGTCGGCAACACCGGTGCCGCCTCGATCCCGCTGCTGCTGGCCGAGGCCACCGCCGAGGGCCGGCTCAGCGCGGGCGACCGGGTCCTGCTCACCGCGTTCGGCGGCGGGCTGGCCTGGGGCGCGGGCACCGTCGTCTGGCCGGAGCTGCAGACCTTCTGACCGACCGTCAGTCACTCACACCGAATTCAGCGGTACGCGGGGTGCGTACGCCCTTCGAAAGGAACGGACATGCTGGAGCAGCTCAAGGAAATCCTGTCCAACAAGCTCAAGGTGTCGCCCGAGGCGATCACCCCGGAGGCCACCCGCGAGGACATCGAGCTGGACTCGCTCGCCGTGGTGGAGCTGTCGCTGCTGCTGAAGTCCGAGCTGGACCTGGACATCAGCGACGACGACCTCCTGGAGGCCGAGACCGTGGCCGACATGGTCTCGCTCATGGAGGAGCGGAGCGCGAAGGTCTGATGGCCGGCATGGACATCGCCGTCACCGGACTCGGTCTGGTCACCCCGGGTGGGATCGGGGTCGGGCCGAGCTGGGCGGCGGTCTGCGACGGCAGGCCGGCCGCCGCCCTCGATCCGGTACTGGCGGACAACCCCGTACAGATCTCCTGCCGGGTGCCCGGCTTCGACCCCGAGACGCTGCTCAGCGCGCGGCGTGCCCATCGTCTGGACAGGTTCGTGCAGTTCGCGCTGGTCGCCGCGCACGAGGCGGTGGCCGACGCGGGCCTGGACCCGCAGACCTGGGACGGCGCGCGGGTGGGTGTGGTGCTGGGCTGCGCCGACGGCGGGCCGGGCACCGTCGAGGAACAGCACCATGTGCTGCGCGAGCAGGGCGCCGACCGCGTGTCGCCGCTGCTGCTGCCCATGCAGCTGCCGAACATGCTGGCCGGCCAGACGGCCATCGAGTTCGGGGCGACCGGACCCAACCTGGTGGTGGCCACCGCCTGCGCCTCGGGCGCGACCGCCATCGGGACCGCCCGGGACCTGCTCGCGCTCGGCCGCTGCGACATCGTCCTCGCGGGCGGCAGCGAGGCCATGATCACCCCACTGGTCATGGCCGGGTTCGCCCAGATGGGCGCGCTGTCGAAGCGGCACGACGACCCCGCGTCCGCCTCCCGCCCGTTCGACGTCGACCGGGACGGCTTCGTGGCCGGGGAGGGCGCCGGGATCCTCGTGATGGAGCGGGTCGCGGACGCCCGGGCCCGGGGCGCCCACGTGCACGGCCGCATCATCGGCTACGGCGCCACCGCCGACGCCCACCACATGACGTCACCCCACCCGGACGGCGCCGGCATCGAGGCGGCGGTACGCGCGGCCCTCGCCGACGCGGGGGCCGATCCGGACGACGTACAGCACGTCAACGCCCATGGCACTTCGACCCCGCTGAACGACCTGTCGGAGGCCCGCATGATCCAGCGGTCCCTGCGCGGCGACCCGCTGGTCACGTCCACGAAGGGAGTCACCGGTCACCTGCTGGGCGCCGCCGGCGCGGTCGAGGCCGCGTTCGCCGTGCTCAGCGTCGAGCACGAGGTCATCCCGCCCGTCGCCAACCTGGTCATGCCCGATCCGCGGATCGAGATCAAGCTGGCCCAGACGGTCACGTCGATGCCGATCGACCTGGCACTGAGCAACTCGCTTGGGTTCGGCGGGCAGAACACGTCCCTGGCGATCGCCCCCGCGTAGGGCCTGTTGCGAAAGTCCCGTCGTTCGCCCGAAGGGCGGGCCGGGACTTTCGCAACAGGCCCTGGACGCCGCCGGGTCCGGTCCGCCCGGCACGTCGCAGCAGCCGTCCGCCGAGAAGTCTCGGCGGACGGCTGTCCCCGTCCCTCTCCCCTTTCTCGGAGTCGTCATGTCCTCCAGTGGTTCCCCGCCCTCGTCCGGCCGGCTCGGTACCGGGCACATCCTCTTCCTGATCGTCGCCGCCGCCGCGCCGCTGTCCGCGATGGTCGGCACCGTCCCGCTCGCGTTCGCCTTCGGGGACGGGGCCGGTGTGCCGGCCGCCTTCCTGTTCGCCGGGGTCACCCTGCTGTGCTTCTCGGTGGGGTACGCGGTCAGCGCCCGCCGCACCGGCGGCTCCGGCGGCTTCTACGCCTCCGTCGCCGACGGGCTCGGCCGGCCGCCCGCGGTCGCCGCCGGCTACGTCGCCCTGCTCTCCTACAACTGCGCCACCATCGGACTGGCCGGCGCCCTCGGCTACTTCACCCAGCTCGTGCTGGCGGCCCACGGGCTGACGGTGTCCTGGGAGTGGTGCGCGGCCGTCGGGCTCGTCCTGATGGCGGTGCTCGGCTACCGGGAGATCGCGCTCAGCGCCCGGGTGCTGGCCCTGCTGATGCTCGGCGAGATCGGGGTGCTGGCCGCGCTGGACGTGGCGATCCTCGCCCGCCACGGACTGCACGCCCTGCCAGCGGCCTCCTTCTCCCCGCACACCGCGGCCGGGCCCGGCGTCGGCGTCTCGCTGATGTTCGCGTTCGTCTCCTTCATCGGCTTCGAGTCGGCCGCGCTGTACGGCAAGGAGGCGAAGGACCCGAGGCGCAGCGTGCCGCGCGCCACCTATGTGGCCGTCACCCTGATCGCCGGCTTCTACGCGCTCACGAGCTGGCTGGCGGTCGGCGCGGTCGGCAGCGACAACGTGCGCGAGGTCGCGGGCAAGCAGATGGGCGACCTGTTCTTCGTCCTCGGCGACGACTTCCTCGGCAAGGCGGGCAGCACCGGGCTGCAGATCATGCTGTGCACCAGTCTGTTCGCGGCGACGCTGGCCCTGCACAGCGCCGCCGGACGCTACGCCCAGGTCCTCGCCCAGGACGGCCTGCTGCCGGGCGCGCTGGCCGCCGAGCACTCCCGGCACGGCTCCCCGCACCGGGCGAGCCTCGCGCAGAGCGCGCTGACCGCGGTGGTCGTGGCCGGCTTCGCCGTCGCGGGCCTCGACCCGTACGCCGACCTGACCACCAGCATGCTCGGTCTCGGCACCCTGGGCATCGTCGCCCTGCAGGCGCTGGCAGCGCTGTCCGTGCTCGGACTGCGGGTGCGCACCGGCACCGGGCACTGGTGGCGGGAGACCGTCGCACCGCTGCTGGGCTTCGCCGGTCTCGCCGCCTCGGTGTGGCTGGTGGTCGGCAACTTCGACATGCTCACCGGCTCCCCGTCCGAGGTGATCGCCGCGCTGCCCTGGCTGCTGCCGCTGGTCGCCGCGGGCGGCCTGCTGTACGCGGCCCGGCTGCGCTCGGCGCACCCGGTGCGCTACCGCCTGCTCGGCACCCGGCACACCGCCGAGCCCGTCCCGGCCCCCTCCTCCCCCGCCCTGTCAGGAGACCGTCATGCACGATCCCAGTGAGCTGATCGAGGCCGGCGAGGACGCCGTACGGCGCCTGGCCCGCCGCCGCCACGACCTCGACCTGGACGCCCTCGGCACCGCGCTGCGCGCCCGGTCGGCCGCGCAGTCCGAGGTGACCCGGCTGCGCACCGAGCTGAACCGCACCGCCAAGGCCCGTCGTTCGGGGCCGCCCACGGAGGCGGAGAAGGAGGCGGCCCGCGCGCTGCGGGCCGAGGTGCAGCAGGCCGAGGCCACCGCCCGGACCGCCGCCGCCGGTCTGACCGAGCTGCTGCTCGGCATCCCCAACCTGCCGCTGGACGCGGTACCGGACGGCGACTCGGAGAAGGAGGCGGTGGAGGTACGGCGCGGCGGCCCGGCCCCGCGTCCGGCGGACGGTGCCCGGCACCACGCCGAGATCGGCGAGGCGCTCGGCATCCTCGACTCCCCCGCCGCGGCGCGGCTGTCCGGTGCCCGGTTCAGCGTCGCGCACGGCGCCGGGGCGCGCCTCGAGCGGGCCCTCGGCGGCTTCTTCCTCGACCTGCACACCCGCGAGCACGGCTACACCGAGCAGTCGGTGCCGTTCCTGGTCAATCGGGACACCATGACCGGCACGGGGCAGCTGCCCAAGTTCGAGGAGGACCTGTTCCGCACGAAGGTCGCGGACCGGGAGCTGTTCCTTATCCCGACCGCCGAGGTGCCGCTGACCAACCTGGTGGCCGGGCAGCTCCTGGACGCGCGCACGCTGCCGTACGCCTTCACCGCCCGCACCCCCTGCTTCCGCGCGGAGGCCGGGGCCTACGGCCGGGACACCCGGGGCGTCCTGCGGCTGCACCAGTTCGAGAAGGTGGAGCTGGTGCGGATCTGCGCGCCGGAACAGGCACAGGAGCAGCTCGAACTGATGGTGGGGCACGCCGAGGAGTGCCTGCGCCGGCTGGAACTGTCGTTCCGCACCGTCCTGCTGCCCGCGGGCGACATGGGCTTCTCGGCCCGGATGACGTACGACATCGAGGTGTGGCTGCCCGGTGGCGGCACGTTCCGGGAGATCTCCTCGGTGTCCGACTGCGGCACCTTCCAGGCCCGCCGCGCCGACATCCGGGTGAAGCGGGCCGACGGCCGCAAGACGCCGGCGGCCACACTGAACGGTTCGGCGCTGCCGATCGGGCGGACGGTGGCCGCGCTGCTGGAGCAGGGCGTCCAGGACGACGGCTCCGTGGTCCTGCCCGAGGCGCTGGTTCCGTACACCGGCTTCCGGCGGATCCTGCCGGGTGGCGCCACCGAGTGACCGCACGCGGAAGGGGCGGGAGCCGAGGACCGGTCCTCGGCTCCCGCCCCTTCCGGCGCTTTCAGGCGCCCATCATGTGCACCCCGCCGTCCACGTGCACGATCTCGCCCGTGGTCCGCGGGAAGAAGTCCGACAGCAGCGCGGCCACACCGCGTGCGGCCGGCTCGGGGTCGGTGAGGTCCCAGCCCGCCGGGGCGCGCCGGGTGGTCCACACGTCGGCCAGTTCCGCGAAGCCCGGGATGGACTTGGCGGCCATGGAGCGCAGCGGCCCGGCGGCGACGAGGTTGCAGCGGATGCCGCGGTCGCCGAGGTCCCGGGCGAGATAGCGGCTGGTGGACTCCAGGGCGGCCTTGGCGACGCCCATCCAGTCGTAGTGCGGCCAGGCGACGGCCGCGTCGAAGGTGAGGCCGACGACCGAGCCGCCGCGCCGCTCCAGCAGCGGCAGGCAGGCCGTGGTCAGCGACTTGAGGGAGTACGCCGAGACCTGCACGGCCGTCGAGACGTCCTCCCAGGTGCCGTCGAGGAAGGAGAAGGCACCCTGGGGGCCGTAGGCGATGGAGTGCACGACGCCGTCGAGGGTGTCGGTGTGCTCGCCGATCCGCTCGGCGAGGCTGTCCAGGTGGCTCTGGTCGGTGACGTCCAGCTCGATGACGGGGGCGGGCTTCGGCAGCTTGCCCGCGAACCGCTCGATCAGGGAGAGCCTGCCGAAGCCGGTCAGCAGGACCTCGGCGCCCTCCTCCTGTGCGATCCGGGCCACGTGGAAGGCGATGGAGGCGTCCGTGACGACGCCGGTGACCAGGATCCGCTTGCCCGCGAGGATGCCGCTCATACCGCCGGCACCCCCTGGGGCAGCGCGCCGACGAGCGGGGAGTCGTGGTCCTGCGGGCCGACGGCTCCGCCGCCGCCGGGCGAGCCGAGACCGGCGAAGAAGGCGGCGTTGGACGCCGCGTGGTCGTCGCCCCACTCCTCGGGCATGTCGTCCTGGAAGTAGATGGCGTCGACCGGGCAGACCGGTTCGCAGGCGCCGCAGTCCACGCATTCCTCGGGATGGATGTACAGGGCGCGGCGGCCCTCGTAGATGCAGTCCACGGGGCACTCGTCGACGCAGGAGCGGTCCTTGACGTCGACGCAGGGCAGTCCGATGACGTAGGCCATGCTCAACTCCTCGGATTGACGGACGGGTTCACTTGACCGGCACGCCGGTGGTGCGCTCGCCCAGGGTCAGCACGGTGACGGCGAGGACGGCCATGGCGGCGGCGATGACACTGAACAGGGCACCCGCGCCGTGCCCCTCCAGCACCGGCAGCAGCACGAACGGCAGTGCGGCGGCGCTGAGTTTGGACAGCGAGTAGGCGGCGCCCGATGCGGTGGCGCGGATCGCGGTGGGGTACTGCTCGGACAGGTACACATGACTGACGCTGGAGAAGACGTTGCTGAACAGGGTGTAGGCGAAGCCGCAGACCACGATCGCCGCGGCCGAGCCGGCGTAGGCGAAGCCGAGTCCGGCCACCACCATCGCGCCCGCGGAGAGGGCGACCAGGGTGCGGCGCTCCAGGCGGTCCACGACGGGCAGGACGAGCGCGGAGCCGACCGGGTACCCGAGGAAGGACAGCGCGGTGAAGCCGAGCCCCGCGACGATGCCGTAGCCCTTGGCGGCGACGATCTGCGGGGCGAGCGTGCCGAAGCCGTAGTAGCCGACGACCGACAGGACGCAGAACAGCCACAGCACGAGGGTCCGGCGGCGCATGCCGGGGCGCAGGACGTCCCGCATCCGGGACTGCCCGGCGGCCGGCTCCGGCGCGGCCGGCGCGGGCTCCTCCAGGACCAGTCCGCGGCCCGCGGCCTCCGCCTCCATCCGGGCGACCAGCCGCTCCGCCTCCGCGGTCCGGCCGGCCGAGGCCAGCCAGCGCGGGGACTCGATGAGCTGCCGGCGCAGGATCCACACGACGGCCGAGCCGAGCGCGCCGAGCACGAACAGCCAGCGCCAGCCGGCCACGCCCAGCGGCGTGAGCGGTACCAGCCACAGCGCGGCGAAGCCCACCGCGGGCACTCCGCAGAAGGCGAGGGTGTAGGCCCAGGCGATGAACCGGCCGCGCTTCCTCGCCGGCAGCACGTCGGCCAGGTAGCAGTCGGACAGGGCCTGTTCGGCGCCGATGCCGACCCCGGCCAGGAAGCGGGTGACGATCAGCCAGGTGGCGTTCGGGGAGAACGCGCCGAGCAGGGAGAAGACCGAGTAGATGGCGAGGTTGATCAGGAAGGCCCGACGCCGGCCGAACCGGTCCGCGATCCGGCCGAGCGTCAGGGATCCGATGAACTGGCCGACGAACACGGAGGCCAGGACGAGTTTGAGCGAGGTCGCGCCGAAGGCGAAGTCGCTCTGCAGCACCTTGGCGATGGTGCCCGAGAGGTTGTTCTCGAAGGTGTCGAAGAACAGGCCGACGCCGATGACCGCGGTGAGTCTGCGGTGCAGGGGAGTGATCGGCATGCGGTCGAGGCGGGCACCGATCGGGGCGGGAGCGGTGACATCACCCACCGCCGCGGTGGTCTGGGACATGGGGCTGGCTCCTTAGGGAACTCCTGGGGACCGGTGGTGCGTCGCTCCCGGGAAGGGAACCGCCCGGGCCGCCGACGGGCCCGGGCGTGCGGCCCGGGGGCCGGGGCGTGGGGGAATGGATGGTGCGGGACGGGTGTGGGGGGCGTGGGGGTATGTGGGGGGCAGGGGTCGCCGGCCGGTGTCAGGCCGCTTCCACGGCCCGGCGCCGGATCTGCTCCTCCACGTCACCGCGCCGCACCGGCGCGCTGACCTCGTGCAGGAAGGAGGCGACCTCGCGGTACGAGGCCCAGAACCCGACCTCGTGGTAAGGCACTCCGCGCTCGGCGCAGTACTCCATGGTCAGCTCCCGGGCGCGCCCCAGGTTCTTCTGCGGCATCGCCGGGAACAGATGGTGCTCGACCTGGTAGTTGAGACCGCCGTAGAGGAAGTCGATCAGCAGGCTGGGCCGGATGTTGCGGGAGGTGAGGACCTGGCGCTCCAGCCAGTCCAGGGTCTCCGCCTCGCCGTCGCGCACCTGCATGCCCTTGTGGTTCGGGGCGAAGATCATCCCGAAGTAGACGCCCAGCGCGGCGTGCTGGACCACGATGAAGGCGACCGCGAGCACCGGGGACAGGACGGTGAAGACCAGGCCCAGGTAGACGGCGGTGCGCAGCACGATCAGGAAGGTCTCCAGCACGGGCCGCTTGGTCTTGCCCTGGACGATGGACAGGACTGCCGTCCGCAGCATCTTGAAGCCCTCGAGCACGAGCAGCACGAAGAACAGCACGCTCTGGTAGCGCACGACGAACTTCTGGGTGCCCTTGCGGGTCGGGTACTGCTTGATGTCGAAGATGGCGGTGCGCCGGCCGATGTCCGGGTCCATGTCCAGGTGGTTGGGGTTGCTGTGGTGCCGGTTGTGGTGGTTGACCCACCAGCCGTAGCTGACCCCGTTGACCAGGTTGGCGTGGACGTATCCGACCGCGGAGGCGGCCTTCTTGCTGCGGAACATCGCCTTGTGGCCGGCGTCGTGCCACATGAACGCCGACTGGCCGCCGCACAGGCCCATCCACACGGCCGTGAGCAGTTGCCACCAGGAGTCGCCCAGTTCGAAGAAGGCGGCGAACCCGATCAGCAGCAGGGTGGTGTTGAGGGCCAGCTTGCCCACGTAGTAACGGGGGTCGAGGTCCAGCAGACCCTCGGCCTTGACCCGTTTGAGCAGCTCGGCGAAGGTCGCCGAGGCACCGGTGCGCTGCCCGGCGCCGGCCCCTCCACCGGCGGCCAGGGCCGCGGCTTCTTGTATGTGCGGACGCTGCATGCGTTGCTCTCCTTGGGAGAAGTGCCCGGATCGGGCGGCGGCGCCGCTGCCCCGCGGACCTGCGGGCGCCGCGAGTCGACAAGGCTCCCGCGTGGGTCACCGTCGCGGGATGGGCCCTGTCGCCGTACTCCCGGCGTGCGCCCGGAGGGCGACGGCAGGGCCCCGCTTCGCCCGGCGGGCCCGGCGACGGGAGCACAGTGCGGTACTCCCGGTCCGGACCGCCGGGCGAACGTGTGTCCAGCGTTCCGTGGAGCGCTGATGTGGCACTGATACCGGTCTGACCGGGTGTGCGCCGGCACCCGCCGGCGCACCCGGCAGCGGCTCAGGCGGCCGCCTCGGCGCGCAGCCGCTCGTCGAGGGCGCGGACGGCCGCGTCGGCCGCCTCGGCGACCGACTCGTCGTCGGGTGCGCCGATGACGGCCATCAGCTGCTCGACCGTGGCGTGCTGGAGTTCTTCGGTGGTGGACCGGCTCATCTCGGTGTCCTCTCGTCGTTCGCGGTTGCGGGTCAGAAGGCGTTGCAGGCGCGGAAGACGTGCGCGAAGCCGGGCAGCGAGGCCTGCGGCCCGTCGAAGGCGACGTACTCCGGGATCAGCAGGTCGGGGGCCCACTTCTGCTTGTACGACAGCTGGGTCTGCGCCGGGTACAGGGCGGCGCCCTCGGCCCACAGGGCGTGCATCAGCCACTGGAACGCCGGGCTGTGGCCGTCGAGTTCGTGGCTCGCGTCCAGGCCGGTGAACGGCGTGAACCCGAAGTGCAGCCACTCGACGCCCTCGGCCCGGAACACCTCGATGGCGTGCGCGTTGATGGCCTCCATCAGACCCGGGGAGCCCTCCGGGATACGGCGGCTGAGGTCGTGCATCCAGCCGGCCCGGCTGCCGTAGACCGGCGAGTACGAGATGTACGCGACCGGGGCACCGTCGATGGTGCCGACGAAGAGCCGGCGGTGTTCCTGGACCTCGCCGCCGATCTGGCCGACGAGGAACTCCAGTTGCTGGGCGCCGCCCTTGGAGCCCAGCCAGGCCTGGTCGATGGTGGCGATGGCACCGGCCACGTCGCCGGCGTCGACCTCCTGGATCTGCAGGCCGTTGCGGAGCGCGCGGGAGATCTTGTTGCGCAGCTGCATGAACTTGGTGCCGCGCAGGGTGAACTCGCCGAGGCTCACCGCCCAGGAGGCGCCGACCTGGTTGACGGTGAAGCCGAGCCGGGCGTACCGCTCGGCGTCGGCGCGCTGGAGCTGGATGCCGACCAGCCGCAGCCCCTCGTCGCGGACGTGGGCGCGGAAGGCGTCGAGCAGGGTGCCGTAGTCCTTCTCGGCGGCGAAGGGGCCGCCGAGCTGGACGGCCCAGCGGCCGGTGCGGCGGTACACGATCACACCGTCCGCGCCCGGGACGGTGAAGATACTGTTTCCGCTGTTGAGGGCGAGGAACGCACTCGCGTTCTCGCTCGTGGTGTGGGCGCGTATCGCGTCCAGAACCGGGTTGTCCGTGACGGTTTCGGTGGTGGTGGCGATCATTCCCGTAGTCCTTTCGGGAGCGTTTTCCATCGAAGGGAGTACAACACCGGAAGGACGTCCGGGAAAAGAGCCGAAAGGAATTCATTGCCTGCGTCAGAAGCGTGTCAGCTTTCCGTCAGCGCAGGGTGCCAATGTTGTTCCCGTGAACGGCACGGGAAACCGGGCCGGAAACATGGAGAGGTGCCCGGAGTGGCTGATCGGGGACCTGGAGCACGCCTCGAGGTCGGGCCGGCGACGGCCCACGCAGGTTCAAATCCTGCCCTCTCCGCCACAGTCCGGAATTCCGCACGGGGGAAACGAATTGCTGATCCGGCATGCGAATCGCCTTTGCCCCCCTCCGGTGCCGCGCCAATGGCGGCACGGCACCGGAAGCCCCTGAACCGCCGGCCGCCCCCCGTCCCGGCGGAGCAACCGCCCCGGCGGGACGTCCAGGAAGCAGACGTCCGCCGGGGCGCGGCGCATTGGGTCACCGGGCCTTTTCAGCAGCACCACCCCAGAAAGAGACAACCTTCGCCAGGAATTTTCACCAAGGGGGGAAGACATGCTGAGGTTCTCCATTCTCGGCGCACTGCAGATACTCACCGCCGCCGGTCCGGCGGACATCTCCGGCGACCTGCAGCGCACGCTGGTGCAGACGCTGCTGGTCAGCGAGGGCCAGCCGGTGTCCGGGGAGGGGCTGGCCGAGGAGATGTGGGGGGACGCCGTCCCCGACAACCAGGCCAACGCCCTCCAGGCCCATGTCAGCCGGCTGCGCCGCAGGCTCCGCGATCTGGAGCCGGACCGGCCGACCTCCCGGCTGACGATGCACCCCTCCGGCTACCGGCTGTGCGTCGGCGAGGGCGAGCTGGACGCGGCCGAGTTCATCAGGGCCGTACGGCTGGCCGAGTCGGCCACCGCGGCCGACGCGGCGCACACCGCGCGACTGCTCTCCGACGCGCTCGGGATGTGGCGTGGCCCGGTCTTCGGCGGGTTCGCCGGCGGCACCCTGTGCCAGCTCGCGGGCGCCCGCTACGAGGAGTACCGGATGCGCGCCATGGAACTGCGCTTCGACGCCGAACTACGGCTCGGCCGCCATGCCGCCGTGCTCGCCGAACTGACCGAGGCGCACAGCAACCACCCCCTGCGGGAACGGTTCTGCGAGCAGCTCATGATCGCCCTGTACGGCTCCGGCCGGCAGGCCGACGCGCTCGACGTCTTCCACCGGATGCGCCGTCACCTCGACGACGAGCTCGGCATCCAGCCCTCCCCCGCCCTGCGCCGGGTGGAGCACGCGATCCTCTCCCACGACCCCGCCCTGACCGGCGAGGCCCGCCTCCAGCCCGTCTGACGCGCCCGCGCCGCGTAAGCGGTCCGTCAGTCCGCGGTCAGTCCGCATTGCCACGCTCGACGGGCGAGTGGAATCACGGAATCACCACGCCCCTACCCATGGAGGGGGAGACATGAGGTCCCAGGTCGAGGAACTGGCCGGCATACGCGAGCGCGTGCTCGCCGGCCCCAGCGAGAAGGCGACCGCCGCCCAGCACGCCAAGGGCAAGCTCACCGTGCGCGAGCGCATCGGCCTGCTGCTCGACGACGGCTCCTTCCACGAGGTCGAACCGCTGCGCCGGCACCGGGCGAGCGGTTTCGGCCTGGAGGCGAAGAAGCCCTACACCGACGGTGTCGTCACCGGCTGGGGCACGGTGGAGGGCCGTACGGTCTTCGTCTACGCCCATGACTTCCGGATCTTCGGCGGCGCCCTGGGCGAGGCCCACGCCACGAAGAT
>NZ_JBEXYS010000051.1:0-29748 GCF_040631045.1 Streptomyces sp. NPDC005706
GCCCGGGTTGCCGTACGGCAACCCGGGCCCCCCGACGCGTCCTTGAAAGAAGAGGTCTATGCCCCCTGCCAGTACCCGGCCCGTCGACAACCTCGACGACGCCGACTACCCCGCCTACACCATGGGCCGGGCCGCCGAGATGCTCGGCACCACCCCCGCCTTCCTCCGCGCCCTCGGGGAGCACCGCCTGATCACCCCCCTGCGCTCCGAAGGCGGCCACCGCCGCTACTCCCGCTACCAACTGCGCATCGCCGCCCGGGCCCGCGAACTCGTCGACCAGGGCACTCCCATCGAGGCAGCCTGCCGCATCATCATCCTCGAAGACCAACTCGAAGAAGCCCAGCGCATCAACGAGCAACTGCGCACCCAGGGCGGTCCGCCGCAGCCGAACACCTCGACCTGAGCAAGAGCGCCGGGCCCGGCCTCGAACACCGACCGCGGAGCGGACCCGGCGCCCGCCACGGCACCGCACCACCTCACGCCGGGACCGGAGCCGGTACACGCAGCACGCCGATGCAGTGCCCGGCGAAAGCGGGCGGCGGCGACGCTGGATAGGCCTTCCCGGCGCCTTCTTCGACCGCGGACGACCGCGTCGAGGGGAACGCCGGCGGTGCTCCGCTTCCCGGCACGGGGTAGTCGGTAGACACCCGGCCCTGCGAGCGGGCTGCCGGAAGACGCCCGGGAGAGGTGAGTCCTCTTGTGATCGACCCCGTGAAGGTGAACAGTGCGCTGACCGAGCTGATGCTGGCCAGCCATGTGGCGGCGTTGGAGGAACTGCCCCGCATGGTGGCCGACAGCGTCGAGCCGGCGGGCCTGCACGATGTGGCGTTCTTCCTCGTGGACGTGCAGGGCGAGGTGTTGCGCGAGGTCACCGGCCGGGGTTCGGACGCCGGTGGGGGCGGTCTGGAACTGGCCGTCGATGCGACCCTGGCCGGAAGGGCCTTCCAGCGGGTGGACCTGGTCACCGAGCCCCCGGCCCCCTCCGGGCGCGACCGCTGCCGCTGGTGGGCGCCCGTCACCGACGGGGTGGAACGGCTCGGAGTGCTGCGCGCGGACGCCGACCAGGACGATCAGGCCACCCGGGACGCGCTGCGCGCACTGACGTCGATGGTGGCGTTGCTGTTGCTGAGCAAGCGGGCCTTCAGCGACTCCTACGCACGTTTGACCCGCACCGCACCGATGAGCGTCGCCGCCGAGATGCAGTGGCACCTGACCCCGCCCTCGGCCTTCGCAGGCCGCCGTACCACCGTCGCCGCGGTCTCGGAGCCGGCCTACGAGGTCGGCGGCGACGCCTTCGACTACGCGGTCTCCGACCATGTGCTGCATCTGTTCATGTTCGACGCCATGGGCCACGACGCCCGAGCGGGCCTGACCGCCAACATGGCCGTGGCCACCTGCCGCAATGCCCGCCGCCAGGGCGCCGACCTCGTGCAGACCTCCCAGGCGGTCGAAGACGCCCTGGTCGAGCAGTTCGGCCCCAGCCGCTACGTCACCGGAATCCTCGCCGATCTCGACATGGCAACCGGGCGGCTGACCTGGATCAACCGCGGTCACCACCTGCCCGTACTGTTGCGCTCGGGACGCTGGCCCAGTGACCTGCACTGCCCGCCGGGCGGGCCCATGGGCGTCGCCCTGGGACTGCCGGTGGCCGTCTGCCAGGACCAGATGCACCCCGGTGACCGGCTCGTCCTCTACACCGACGGCGTCATCGAAGCCCGCGACGCACAAGGGCGGGAGCTCGGTCTCAAACGGTTCACCGATTACCTCGTACGCCACCACGCCGACCGCCTCACCGTCCACGAGACGCTGCGCCGGCTCATCCACTCCGTCCTCGACCACCACGACGGCCACCTCGACGACGACGCCACCATCCTGCTCGCCGAATGGCGGGACCCCGATCAGGACCGCCTCACCCCCTGACGCCAGCGCTTCTGCGCATGACGAGACACAGGCCACGCGGCGGAGAAGGAGGCAGCAGACCATGCCCGACCATCAGGCCGACTCGCCGGGCTCCGCAGCCGCGCTCACCGTGCACACCGAGGCTCTGCCCGGCCAGACTGTCCTGCTCACCCTGCAAGGCGCTCTCGACCACCACACCAGCGCCCAGCTCACTCGGACTCTGCACACACTGCTGCGCCACACCCACCCGGTGGTCCTGCTGGACCTGTCCGGGCTGTCCTTCATCGACTCCACCGGCCTGACCTGCCTGCTCCAGGCCAGGCGAGCCCTCCACGACGTCGACGGCACCATCGACCTCATCGCACCCGGCCCACCCGTGCAGCACCTGCTGGACCTCACCGGCATCAACCAGGTCTTCCCCATCCACCCCGACCGCTCCACCGCGCAAGCCGCGCACAGGCAGCGGAGATGACCGCACGCCGCCCTACCCCGGCAAGCGCACTCAGGCACTGGGCGGGGTTCTGCCGGCGACTCGCTCGAGGCGGGGGCCGGGGCAGCAGCCCTGCGGGGCATTCGCCCGCCGCGGCGGGGAAGGACCGTCAGAAGTGATCGAACCGGATGCTCGTCAGGAGTGCTGACCTGCGAGTACCAGGTGGTGCCCCCGGTGAGACGGAGCTGACGGCCGGGCGGCAGGTGTCGCACTCATCGGCGGGGGTATACGCGCGGCGTGAACCGCATAGTGAAGGCGGCTGTGAGGGAACCAGCGCCCGTAGGAGAGGACAGCGTCACGCCGGGCGGAGAGGCCATCCAGACCACGGCGGCGCTGGACGGCGACGGCACCGTCATCGCCCAGGCCCGCCACCTGGCCGCCGACTTCCTCACCCGTGTCCAGGCAGACCACGGTCTGCCCGTCTCGCAGCGCGCGATGGACCTCACCCGGCTGGTCGTCAGTGAGCTGGTCACCAACGCCCGCAAGTACGCGCCGGGGCCGGTGCTGCTGGACCTGCGGATCGCCGGCGACGTGGTCGAGATCGTGGTGTGGGACTCCGACCCCGTACTGCCCATCGCCCGGGCCGCGGACGCGGGCCGGGTGGGCCAGCACGGTCTGGAGATCGTGATGGCCGTCTGCCAGGGCTTCGAAGCGCAGCGCGAGCCGGTCGGCAAACGCATCACCGCCCGCATCGCCCTGGCCGACGACCCCGGTGGTGCCGTCTTCGGACGTGGGCCCCTGTGAAACCGCCCTGGCTGATCACGCTCGGCCGGGGCGTACGCCGACGCGGTGGCAACGGCCGCCGGCGGTGTCCACCACGGCCATCGGACGTGGACCATGGGCTGCGTCCGTGAACGAATTCGGTGCCGGAGGTCGGCCCCGCTGCCATGGCGTCGTCGCGGCGCGCCCCATGACCTGCCCGGTAGCACACGTCGGGCCCCCGCTGAACGGCCCCGCTGAGTTCCGGCCCCTCGTTCATGTGGTGGCAGGCATGGGTGGGAAAATAGGGGGTAACCGCCGCCTCGTCGGCCGCTGGGCACGGCGGACGTGGCACGAACTCGCATCCGGGAGGGGACCTTCATGGCGCTCATGAGCACACTGGACACGCAGGCGACCGAGCTGCCGGAAGTTGCCGATCCTGCCCGAGTGGCGCCGAAGGACGCCCGGGAACTCTCCCGGTTGTTCTTCGAGCAGTTGGCGGTGCTGGAAGAGGGCACCGCAGAGTTCAGCTACGCCCGCAACACGCTGATCGAGATGAACATGTCCCTGGTCCGGTATGCGGCCGGCCGGTTCCGCAGCCGGGGTGCGGAGGAGATGGAGGACATCGTCCAGGTCGGCATGATCGGCCTGATCAAGGCGATCGACCGGTTCGAGCTGTCGCGGGAGGCGGAGTTCACCTCCTTCGCGATCCCCTACATCGTGGGGGAGATCAAGCGGTTCTTCCGCGACACCACCTGGGCCGTGCACGTGCCGCGCCGGCTGCAGGAGGCCCGCGTCCAGCTCGCCAGAGCGACCGAGGAGCTGCGCAGCCGACTGGACCGCGACCCGACGGTCAAGGAACTGTCGGAGCTGATGAGCCTGTCCGAGGAAGAGGTGCGTGAGGCCCGCCTGGCTTCCAACGGCTACAACTCTTCCTCCCTGGACGCCGCCATCGGCGGCAGCGAGGACGGCGAGAGCGTCCTGCAGGACTTCATCGGCCTCGAGGACACCGCGCTGGAGCTGGTGGAGGACTTCCACTCCCTGGCCCCGCTGATCGCCGACCTCGATGAGCGGGACCGGCAGATCATTCACATGCGGTTCGTGGAGGAACTCACCCAGGCCCAGATCGGCGAACGCCTGGGTGTCTCGCAGATGCACGTCTCCCGGCTCCTGTCCCGCTGCCTGGCCCGTTTGCGTGAGGGCCTGCTGACCACCCGCTGAAAAAAGGGGAGTCTCCGCGGCAGGCCCGTGGAGGCTTCGCCGGGGGCGGGGGTGGCACGCCTCCTTCCCCACTGCTGACGTCACGGCGAGCACCTCCCGGGCGGAGAGCCGCCCACCCGCGGTAGGGGAGCTCCCTTCCTGGCCCGCCCTGCCGGCAAGCGCTGCGGCGATGCGGTGAGGCTGTGCTGGGCACCGAGGGACACCGGCAGAGCAGATATGTCTCAACTGCGCTCCCCACACCAGGACTTGCCGTGCCTGCCGAGGCATGACCCGGCCGTGACGGGCAACCAGAAGAAAACCGAAGGAGAGAGAACAAGCTCATCGCCACACTCTGGGAGGGGCCGATGTCGTCCTACAGCACAGGCACGCACAAGACGAGCCGGACGAGTGGACTGGCGATCGCGGGACTGGTCTGCGGCATCCTCGGCCTCTTTCTCCTGCCCATCGTCCTGGGGCCGCTGGCCGTCGTCTTCGGTGCCGTGGCACTGCGTCAGACCGGCTCCGCGATGGCGAAGTGGGCCATCGGCCTCGGAGTGGCCGACATCGTTCTCATGATCGTGATGTTCGTCGTCGCAGCCAACAACGGCGGCAGCTTCACCTGGCACATCGGCTGACCTACGGCCGGAGCGTGGCACCTCTTTGCGGACCCGTAGCCCTCGCGGGCGCCCGCGTTCTCGCCGTCCGAGCCGATCGCGAGGTCCAAGACTCCTTGACGTCCTCCCCCTCGTGAACGAGGGGGATTCCCCTATGAGGGGGTTCGGCCGGTCGCCCGGCTTACAGGTTCCTGCTTCACAGACCGCCTGGCGGCGAGGTCTCCACAGGCTGACACGGGCTGCCCGCCCGCGTGTTTGATGTTGATGGCCGCATTGACGTCGGCGTGCGCGGTGTATCCGCAGCCTGCGGCTTTGCACCGGAAGGCCGCTTGGCTCTCACGGTTTCCTTCCGAGACGAAGCCGCGGGCGGAGCACCTTTGCGACGTGTACGCGGGATGGACTTTCACCACGGTTGTGCCCGTGTACCGGGCCGCGCCTGTGAGGGCGAGTTCGAGGCGGTGCCATCCCTTGTCGAGGATGGCCCGGTTCAAGCCCCGCTTCTGGGCCACGCGGGTGCCGGGGGCCTGAAGGGTTCCGGATGCTGAGGCGGACATGTTTGTGATCCGCAGGTCTTCCAGCACGACGAGGGCGTTCTTCGCGACGATCCGCAAGGCGGTCTGCGCGCAGAAGTCGCCGCGCCGGTCCGCGACCCCGCCCATGATGGCGTTCAGTGCGGTGATCGTTTTACGGCGGTTGGCGCTTGCCCGCCTGGAGCGGGCCAGGCGTTGCTGAAGCCGACGGTAGCGTGCGGATTCGCCGGCAGTAATGAACTGCCGATCGTGGAATTCGCCGTCAGAGGTGACCGCGGCCGACTTCACGCCCCGGTCGATCCCGACGATCGTGCCCGGCATCGCATGCCGCTCGGGCATGACGGCCTGGTCGTCCACCAGGAACGACACGAACCAGTGGGCACCCTTACGGGACACAGTGGCCGAGCGGACCTCGCCGCCCAGCGGGCGCGACCACCGCAAGCGGACCCATCCCAGCTTCGGCAGCTTCACCCGGCCCCACTTGCGGCCCAGGCGCTCCACCTGGATTCATTTGGAGTCAGGGAACCTGAACGAGGGCGACCAACGGGCTTTGGACCGCCACCGCACCCTGAACGTTCCATGCTCCCGGCACGCCCGGTCCAGATCCTTCAGGGTCTGCTGAAGCGCGTGCGACGGAGCGGCCTTCAACCACGGATGATCGGGTTTGGCGGCGGCCAGCTCGGCGCACTGCGGCACGTAGTTCATCCACGCACCGCGCCGCCGGTACTCGCGGCGCTGGTGAAGGCCGGTGTTCCACTTGATGTGATCACCGTACCGGCGGCCACTGACAACGCAGCGAACTCCGCCGCTGCGCGGCTCGCGCCGAGGATGAGCTAACCCCTCCCTGAAGACAGGGGCCTGCGCTCAAGAACTCCGGTCACCGGGCACGCCGGCGCGCTCGGTGTCGTACTGCCGACCAGCAACTCGGTTACCCGAAGATCGGACAGCGGGGTGCTGGTCGAGGCTGCAGAAGCGATCAAGGATGCCGGCCTCGGAGTACTTTCCACTCAGTCCCTCGCTGTCAGGCCTGGCGGGCGGAGGACGTGAGGCGATCGGCGAGCGCGATGACGAGGCCGCGCAGCTCATCGGGGCGCTCGATGACGAACGGCCGGTCGAGTGAGGCGAGGACGAGAGGCAGCCAGTCGAGCCGCTCCACTCGCAGCTCGACGCGCAGCCAGCGCTCGGCCGCCCGCTCCTCGCCTGCCAGGGGCGCGTACTCCTCCAGGCGCGCGACGCCGGCGGGAAGGTGGGCGCGGATCTGCTCAACCGTCCCCTGGATTCGCAAGGTCACTTGATACCGGTACTCGGCCGTGGCGAACGCCGACAGCACCCGCTGCGCCGGACCGGGGCCCGCGGGCGCTTCGAATGAGCCGGGCAGGGTCCTTGGGTCTGCGATGCGATCGAGCCGGAAGGTCCGGTCCTCGCCGATCCGGGCGTCCTTGCCCGTGACGTACCACCGGCCCGCATGAGCGACGATCCCGTACGCGTGCAGCGTCCGCTCGCTACGCCGTCCGTCGCGGTCGATGTAGCGGATCGCCACCGGCCGGCGGTGGCGTACCGCATCGGCGATGGTGAGCAGGACCTCGGCGTCCGGGGTGTCCAGGGTTTCGCCGGACTGTTCCGTGAAGGCGAGAGCCTCCACGAGTGTGTCGAGCCGACGGGCGATGTGCCTGGGCAGCACCCGCCGGATCTTCGCCGACGCCGTCTCGCTCGCCGTGCGCTCCGCCGCCGTCAAGCCCGCTCGACGGCCGGCGACCAGACCGAGCAACACGGCCAGCGCCTCGTCGTCGCTGAGCATCAGCGGAGGCAAGCGGTACCCGGGGGCGAGCCGGTACCCGCCGTAACGGCCCCGCACCGATTCCACGGGCACGTCCAGGTCGGTCAGCTGGCCCACATACCGCCGCACCGTTCGCCCCTCGACGCCGAGCCGGTCGGCGAGCTCGGCCACGGTCCGGGTGCCGCCCGATTGCAGCAGCTCCAGGAGTGTCAGCACGCGGCCGGTGGGTCGGGACATGTTCGCAAACCTAGCGCGAATACAGGACCGATTCTGTCCCCTATTCCTTCTAGCCTGCGACATGCACGCCTGCAGCACCTGCAGCACAGCCAAGGAGATTCCCGTGGACTTCGTCTCGATCCGCATCATCACCAGCGACGTGGCACGCCTCGTCGAGTTCTACGAGCGAGCCACACAGACGCAGGCGATATGGGCCACCGAGGACTTCGCCGAACTCAAGACCGCGGGCGCCACCCTCGCGATCGCCGGCACCCGCACCGTCCCGCTGTTCGCCCCAGGCTCTGCCCGCCCGGCGGACAACCACAGCGTCATCACCGAGTTCCTCGTCGACGACGTGGACCGCGTGCACCAGAACCTGACCGGCTTCGTCACCGACTTCGTCAACGAGCCCACCACGATGCCCTGGGGCAACCGGTCGCTGCTGTTCCGGGACCCCGACGGCAACCTCGTCAACTTCTTCACCCCCGTCACCCCAGCGGCCATGGAGAAGTTCGCGCGCTGACGTCGGCGGCGTCCTGCTGCGAGGGCGTGCCGCCGACCTGGAGGCCGGGACCATCGTGGCCCCCTTCCCGTTGGCGCGCTTCGCGCGCGGCATGATCCCGGAGCTGGAGACCGAGCCGAGGGACCTCGGCCCCGGGGACGTCTGGCGTCACCACACGCGAATGCTCTTCTCCCCCAGGACTGCTGGCCGGCGGCGCCGTGGGCCTGTTCGCCGGGGGACTGGCGGCGGTGCGGCCGAGGCAGCCGGGAGCCGGTGAAGAACGCGGCTCCCGGCTGATCACTACGGTCGGCGGGCCGGCCGCTCCTGGAGCCGGGCATGCCGCTGGCCTGCTACAGCACACTGAGCCCCGGGCTGCGCCTCATCCCCGACCTGCGCCCCGCACGACCGGCACCGGCACCGGCACCGGAGCCGAGCCCCCCGGTGCCGGCCGCGGCCGAGGCGTAGGGAGCCGGGCCGACGAGGTGGGCGCCGGCCGGCCCCCACCTCGTACGCGCGTGCCTACGCTACGCGCCCCCAAGGACAGAGCAGCCTGCTGCTCACCGCGTGTGGTGTCCATGGGCCCGGACAGCGGGCGAAGAACCCGTTGTCGGTGGCGGCTGGAACGCTGGTCGCATGAACGGCGATGAGCAGTTGCTGCGTGGCCGGGTCTACGGCTGCGACCACGACGACCCCAACCCCGGCCCTCTGCCCGCACGGACGTACGCGACGCTCGTCGGCGGACCCTTGGACGGTCTGCTGCTGGACATCACCGGCTGGACGGCGCAGGAAGTCGACGGAGGCGTCGCCCTGGCCACCGAGCTGTCGCGGTGGCCCGGCGGCCGCGCCCTGTACGACCCCAGAGCCGACGAGCCGCGCAGATCAGGCCCTGGGGTCGCCTGCCGCTTCCACTACTTCGGCGACACTCCCTGACCCAGGCCCGCACACCGCGGTTGACGAGGCGCTCTGCGCTGCGTGAGGAACGGGGCCGGGGGAACCAGACATGGCGCGCGGCGCCCGCACATGCCCCGTACCGCGCGGAAATAACCCCCACTTTGTGGGCTTGTCACCTTGAGGCAAGGGCACATGGTGGCCAGGAGGTTGATAACGATGGTTCCCCTGCTTCTGGTTCTTCTGCTGGCCCTGATCCTCTTCGGCGCGGGCTTCGCGCTGAAGGCGCTGTGGTGGATCGCGGTGATCGTGCTCGTCGTGTGGCTGCTGGGCTTCGTCGTCCGCACCGCGGACAGCGGCGGCCGCAAGGGCCGCTGGTACCGCTGGTAGCCGATAGACGCGAGGAGCGCGCCACGCGCGCGAGGTGAGTGGGGCCCGGCCGAATACGGCCGGGCCCCACTCGCGTAACAAGACTTCCCGTCCGGGCTGTTGGGAGGGATCGGGCGTATCGGGCGCATCGCAGGGTACGTGAGTGATGCATCGGCCCCGCAGGCCCAGCAGCGGAACCCTGCTCCTCCTGCCTGCGGGGCCGCTGCGCACAGTCCTCCTGCGCGACGTGCCGACCGGACAGAGGCCAGCAGCCGGCAGCGAGGTCAGGACCGCACCAGGCAGTGCGCAGCGAGACGCGCGAGGGGCACATAGGCCAGCAGCATGGTCGATGGCTTCCACGACGCAGGCGGCACGGTTGCACCGGGTGGCGCGGCCGCTTGCCGGGCAGAGAGCCAACCTAGCGAAGAGCCGCACCGCTAAGCCCCAAGAGACTGCAGTTCCAGCGGGCCGGCCTGGTACGTCCTCTCGGCGAAGGCGGCATAAGCGGCAGTGAAGTACGCGCGCCACGCCGACGCGACGCGCACACAGGTGCGCCGCCACAGGTCTCGCAGCGCGCCGGCCGCCGAGGGCAGGGTGTCCGTGTACGTGCTGGTGCCCTTGAGGACGGCGAGCAGCGGGTTTGGCGCGCCCCGCGCCTCGGCCGAGGAGGCCGGCCGTCCTGGCCGGTCGAAGCCCTCGTCGACGAGCGCGACGAACGCCCCCACAGCGTCAGCAACTCCCCAGACCTCCATCGCCGGGACTCTCGCGCGGCCGTCGCCCGGCTGCCAACAGGCCTGAGAGCAAACGGGGTTCAGTCCGCCGGGGGAGCCACCGTGACGAGCAGGGTGTGTGTCACCTCCTCGTGCAGGGCGCCGTCCAGACCGAGGGACACGGACCCGTCCGCCGTGATCGCGAACTCCAGCCGCACCGATCCCTCCTGGAGGTGGAAGGGATCGTCCCCGGTCCGCGCCGACGCCGTCACGCGGCGGATCATCGTGATCGCGTCGACCAGGACGGCGTCCACCGTGCCGTACCGCAGCTCGTGCTGTTGCGCCAGGTCGGGAGGTACGAGGGTCATCTCGATGACATGGGTGTCCCGGCGGGACACCGTACGCCCGATCCTGAGTTTCATGCCGATGAACGGGAGCCGGAAGTCCAGGGAACCGCCGGCCCTCGCAGTGGCGAGGGCGTGCAGGGTGAGCCGCACCGAGGTGACACGCAGATCCCGCCCGGGCGCGGTGGCCGACATGCTCGACTCCGTGACCGCCCGCCTGACGGCGGCCACTAGCTCCTCGACGGGCACGCCGTCGTCGGTCACGTTCACGTTTCCTCGTATGTGACGGGGGTGGGGACGATTCGGGCGGGACTGAAGACGGCAGGGGCAGCGGCGGGGACGGGGGTGGAGACGATCGCGGCGGGATCGCCGTAGACCGTGTACGCCAGCCAGGTGGGGTCACTCTCGTCGTGCCCGGCGTGGGAACGGGCCCGGTGCACCGCCGTGCCCAGCGGCTCCCCCGCCGAGAGGGAGGCGTAGAAGGCTTCCGCGAACCGCTGGGCGCTGTCGCTGCGCACCGCCCACAGCGTGCCCACGAAGGCACCGGCGCCCGCGCCCATGAACTGCTGCGCCCAGCCGAGCATCCGGGTGTACTGCGGGACGGCTCCGGCCGCCCGGCAGGCGTTGATGAAGATGAGCGGACGGCCGTCCTGCAGGGCGCGGCGGGCGACGGCGCTGTTCAGGAGAGCGGGGACGAAGGGGCCGTCCGCGAGGAGGATCGACGAACCGCCGCCGGGGTCGAAGGTGTTGTGGCAGGTGAAGTGGAGCGGTCCCGTCGTGCCCGCGTCGATGACGGTGAGGACGTCGTCCAGCGTGTCGACGACGGTTCCGGTGCCGAGAATCCGGCGGAGCGACTCGATCTCGCTGTCGCCGTTGACCGGGGCCCGCGCGGACACGACGTAGTGCGGTTCACCGATCGGCAGCGCGGACGAGCGGGGCCGGCCCAGGCTGTTGCGCAGGACCGGGAACTGCTGGACCAGGAACCCCTCGTCACGGCCCGGCGCGACGGGGTAGAGGAGTTCCCACGGGAGGACGTCGTGCTCGGAGGCGACGCTGAACGCCGTGATGTGGTCGCGTAGTTGCCAGAACTGCTCCTTGATCGGGTCTGGCACCATCTCCGTCCACAGACCCACCCCCGTCTCCTTCATCCAGCGTCGGGCGTGGGCTCCGGAGTACTCCCCGCGGCCCGCCGCCAGTCTCTGCAGCATGGCGTACGCGCGCTCCGCGGCCGCTTCCGGAGTGGCGGTGAGGGCCTGCGCGAGGACGGCGCCGTAGATGCACCGGTCGGAGATGAGACGGAACGTGTACTGGTCGCCGACCCGGTCCACGAGCAGCGTGACCTCGCCGGGGTGGGCGCGCATCTCGCCCATGTCGGCGGCGCTGGGCGGCTCCACCGCGTAGGGGCCGTCGCGCTCCACCGACACCTCCAGGCCGATCTCGGTGAGGAACGTCCCCCCGGCCCAGGCGCTGACCCGGACGCGGTGCAGGCCCGGTTCCCGGGTCAGGAACGCGAACCGCACCGGTGCGGGGGCACCGAAGGGCGGCACCAGCAGGGTGTGCTCCAGCGGGCCTTGGGGGTCCAGTCCGGCGGGCGCCCGCACGATGAGTGTCAACGGCGAGCCGTCGGGCGCCGGCCGGAACCCGGCCAGCGGGGCCGACACCCCGCCATCGTCGTGATCCGCCCCGAACGGCACCCGCACGACCAGGCTGACCGGTTCGGACAGCCCGGCGTGGGAGGGCATCTGGGCCGACAGATGGTGCGTGGCCGTAGCGGGAGCGGTGTCGGGTTCTCGTACGGTCCCGGCCGGGGTCTCCTCGACCGCGGCGTCCGCGGGCGAGGCGTCGGCCACCCGGGCGGCCACCATGTCGTCCCCCGAGGCGCTGACCGGACCGCCGCGAGTCGTCACCGTGTCCGAGGTGTCGCCAAGGGCGTGCTCCGCGAGAACTCCGCCCCAGAAGTGCCGGCCGTCGGCGGCGTCAGCGCGCGTCCACAGTCGCACGGCTTCGGCCGTCCTGCCGGTCCGCGCGAGACGACCGGCCAGCACCCGTGTCGCCGTCACGTCGTCGGTGGCGGCCATCTCCCGCAACTGCCACTCCACACCGGCGTCCGGGGCCCCGGATGCCGGAGCCGGCCGGGCGGCCAGGCGCGCGGCGGGGGAGGAGAGGACACGGTCGTCGAGCGCGTCCGCCGCCGCCCACCAGCGGACGGCCTCCTCCTGCACGCCGAGACGGGCGAGGGCGGCCGCGACCCGGCGGATGTGGTCCACGGCGCGCACCCGAGCGGGCCCGTCCAGCTCCCGCCGGGACACCTGCGCACGCATGTTCTCGGGGGCGCGCCGCACCAGCGTCGCCACCGCCTCGACGTCATGGCGGTCGGCCAGCCGCCGCAGCGGCGCCTCGGCCTCGTCCGAGCGCCCGGCGCGGTCGAGGACGGCTACGAGGTCCCACTCCCAGGGCTCACCGGCTGCGACGCCCCGGGTCAGCCAGACGACCGCTTCGTCGAGCCGCTCGGCGTCGTCGCCCTCGCGCAGCCGCCCGACGAGGTCCTGCAGCGCATGGAGATCACCGGCGGCGGCCATGTGCCGCAGCCGGTCCTCCGCCTCGGCCGACCGTCCGGCGCTGTCGAGGGCCGCGACGAGTTCCCGCTCCAAGGGGACGCCCGCGTGCACGGCGAGCGTCAGCCAGTGGACGGCTTCGGCGAGCCGTTGGCCGCCGCTGTTGCGTACGAGGCGTTTCGCCAGGTTGCCCATGGCGGTCACGTCGCCGCTCTCGGCCCGTCGGCGTAGCTGTCGTTCCAGCCTCCTGGTGCCGACGTGGTCCGCGAGTTGGTGCAGCGCGGTCTCGTCTCCGGCCGCGATCGCCTTCTCCCACCAGGCGACGGCCTCGTCGTGACGCCCGTCCTCGGCCAGCGCGGTGGCCAGCACCCGCATGGCGAAGGCGTCGCCCGCCGCGGCCAGCCGCCAGCGCCAGTCCTGTCCCTCTTGACCGGCCTTGCCGCCCGACACCCACCCTCACCCCGCGCCGCATCGTCCCAACGGTTGACGGGACATCACAGTAGGGCGATCCGGGGCGAAGCACCGCCGATTCCCCCGAGAGGGGCGTCGATCATCGGCGCTTTGCGGTATCCGAGGGGGCGGGGTCGGGAAGGGCGCGGCGGCTACGCGGCCCCGCAACCACGCGGCCCGCCCGCCCGTCGGCCATGCAGCTGCCCAAGGTGATCAGGTGGGTGGCAGCCTGCTTCAGCTCGTTGCCGCTGAGCCTGGCCCCTGCGGTGAGCGCGTCGGTCATCTCCTGCACGGAGAGCGTCGCCGGGCTCGGGCCGGGGGGAAACGCCGTGCCGCATGCCGGTCCTGCTCAGCTGGTGGCGTATCGGTGCAGGGCGTAGTCGCTGGCGCTGTTGGTGACGGCGGCCGAGACTCGGGGCATGAAGCTCGGGTAGGCCGCCCGGGTGCCGCACCCCGCACCTGGCAGCCGGTGGGTGGTGCCACGTCAGCGTCCTTGGCCCGGCCGGCGACGACAGCGGCCCTCATGTGGAGGGAGCCGCGTGCTGCGCGCACCGCCGTCGTCGACGGTGCGGAGGCGTGGTACTGCGCGAGCTCCAGCTTGCCGTGGCCGTCCGGGGTCCGCATCATCGCGATGGTGCTGCGGACTCCGTCGGGTCCGACGGCCTGGTCCGCGAAGAGGCCCTCGATCTGCGCCCAGCCTTCGACCTGTGGGCTCGGCCCGGTGGTCGGTCACGGCGCTGGTACCGGCAGCGGACATACCCGATCCCGCACTGGGACCGGAGGACTAGGCAGTACGAATCTGGCTGGCCACCCTCCAACGCTCGTCACACAGCGTGTACTTCAGGAGCGCACATCCGAATGACGATGTGCTGCTGCCCTGCCCCCGCCTTCTTCCCGCGCGGGAACAGTCTCGTGACCAGGCAGATGTCACAACTCATAGGAGAAAGCGCACTGTTGAGGTGCACGAGGTGCGTGAGGGTGGGCTGGAAGCCTGCACGAGAAAGGGAAGGGTGCGGAATGGAGCCTGTGATCACCGCAGCGATGGTGACCGTGGCCGTCAGTGTCATCAACGCCATTGTGAAGATCGCTCAGCGGCGGTTGAACGTGTCTGTGGAGATGACGCGGATCAGTGAGGCGGCGCGGACCGAGCGGGTCCGCTGCCTCACTGGGCGGTCCGCCGCACCTGCCCCCCACCGTGACGGCCGCGAGGCGGAGCCTGCCGGCCGGAGCGGGGGTGGCGAGCGTGGACGACTCCGTCAGCACTGACCTGCGCCTTGCCGAGCCGCTGGAGACAGCTGCCACCCCGCTGCCGGGTATCCAGCTCGCCGGGGCCCTGCACGACGAGCAGTATCCCGCCCTGGTCCGCTTCCTGCTGTTGCAGGGAGCGTCCTGGGCAGAGGCCCAGGACGCCGCGCAGGACGCTTTCACTCAGATGTGCGCGCCAGGCGTCACGATCACCTACCCTCGCGCCTGGCTACGCACGGTGGCATGGCGGTCTTGGGTAAGCCAGCAGGTGAAACTCGAAGAGACGTGCGCGGACCTGCCCGAACCGCAGCTCGGCCTGCGCTGGCAGACCCCGGCCCACGCCGCCGAGCTGGGGGAGGAGGAACGCCAGGTGATCTCCCTTCTTCAGCATTTGCCGGCCAAACAACGAGCCGCAATGGCCTGGCATCTTGACGGTTTCACCACTGAGGAAAGCGCACGCGCAATGGGGACCACTCAGGCGGCCGTCCGCCAGAACCTGGCCCGCGCGAGAGCCGCACTGAAGCAAGGCCTGCGGCTGGAAGGCCGGTTCATCGACGAGAGGAGGAAGACGTGATGGGCAGCGATCCCCGCGCAGCGGAAGGAAACGGCCGACACGACGACGACCTCGACGCCCTGCTGACAACCATGCACCGTCGACTGGGCATTGCCGTTGTTGACCGCCTCAACACCCACGGCGGGCCGCCCGAACTGCGTACCCCGGATCTTGCGCTCGACCGCCTCCTGACAGCGACCCACCGCGCCACGGGGAAGGCTGTCAGCCGCCGCCTGTCCCGGGACGACTACGCCGCTCAGCGCAATTCCGCACTCCAGGCGAGTCTCGGGCCCCGGGGCCACCTGGCCCGCCGCCCTGCGACGATCCGAGTCAAATACCGCGAAGGGGCACTGCGCTTGGTCCACAACTACTGGCCTTTCGACCTGGCCGAGGCCATGCGCACCGCTGTCCGCATCGTCCAGGACCTGTGTGACCTGCTGGACGACGGCGCACAGCCGCTGGGCCGTGCCGACACTGTGGTGGAACAACTCCGAGAACACCTTGAGGGCATGTCCCGGCGGCCCCAACCGCACCGGCCCCAGGCTGCCCTCAGCGGCCTGGACTACCTCAACGCCGTCGAGTCCGCCCTCGCCGACCCGGCCGAGCGCCTCACCAACGAACTGCACAGCATCCGGGAACTCCTGGATGAAGAACTGGCCCCCTCCGTCACCGCACTCCAGGCAACCGGACGTGCCTACCTGTTCGGCGTCGGGGCAGTCGCCCAGGACCTCATCGACGACCTGGCCCACGGCTGTGGGCATGCTGACGCGCTGGCCAGAGTTGTCGCAGAAGTCGAGCGGGCCAGCAATGACTTCGTCGGAGCAGACCTCACCAGCGCCAAGCTGGACGATGTGCCCCTGGAGGGAGTCCTGTGGGACGCAACAACTCTATGGCCGGCACAGTGGGAAACCCGGGTGCGCCGTGCCTCACTGCCGTCCGATGAAGAGCAAGGAGTCCTCGTGGTCGCGGCCGAGGGATGCGACTCTGTGGTCCACGCCGATGCGTAGGACGTCTGCTCGGCGATGCTGCGTCCAGGTCGGAGCCGTGTTGCCTGTGCCAAGCGACGGGGATGGCGCTGACCGTGCTCGCCACGGGATTGCGTACGTGCAAGGGATACGTGAGCCGTCTTCGAGCTGACTCGTCCCGGACGACATGCCGTCCGGGACGCGCGCAGAGCAGTTGCCGGTCCACGAGTAGTGCGGCTCAGGATGAACCTGATCGGCACAGACCGGAAGGCTCACGGCAGTGGCTCACTCTCTGCGATCTCTCGGTTTGGGGACAGTGAGGTAAGAGACAGTCGGGAGGGGATGTGTTGATGCTGGTCGGGTGGGGGGGCGGGGTGTGGGGCCGCTGTCGCGGGGCTGAGAGCACCGCGAGGGGTTCGCTGTCCCGGCGTGTTATCGCATCAGGGGTGACGCTGTGACGCTGTCTCAGTTTGGTGAGTTCTGATCCGCTGGCCGGTGGGTGTGGGTGTGGGTGTGGGTGTGGGTGGGGATCAGGGACAGCAGGATCCGGCCTCGGTAGGGGCGTGTGGACAGGCCGCAGACCGCGGCTGCCAATGCCCATACCAAGAGGGGAAATGCCGCTACCCGCTCCATGCCGCCCATCCCGAGTCCGAGGTAGCGGTGGGAGAGGAAGAGCCCAAAAGCTGTGATCGCCGCTACCCCTAGCAGGCTGGTCGCCCAGCGCAGCGGAGCCGGCACATCGTCCGCCAGGCCGATGCCCGCCAGCACAAGACCGATGTTGCCCATGGCCATTATGAGCAGCGCACCCAGGACATGCTGGTTCTCGTGGACGTCCGCAGGCGCCAGCCCGGCCAACACGAATCCCATGCCGGCGCAGGCCAGCAGCCACCGGGTCACGAGCGCGCTCGCGCCTCGGCGCCACACAGCGCCCGTGAAGAAGACGCCGACGGCGAGGAGCGTTCCCAAAGTGATGAACGAGGCGTTCATCAGGCCGTGTTCGGGCGAGCAGATATAACGGGGTTCGGGTTCCGACTGCATGGCGCAGTGAGCGTTACCTAAGTCGCTGATGTTGTTCCCTGCCCAACTGTATGGTCTGGCCCAGGCCAACTCGGCGATCACGTGGGCCACAAAGAACTGCGCCACTCCTGCAACCCACGCGGCGTATCCGATCCGAGTCTTCACGTCCACCTTCTCTCGCATGGTTCACGTGCGAACAGGGGATCACGCACGGCTGGCCTCAGGCACTCCTACAAGCCCCCGGGCACGAGGTAGGGCAGACCCCACGTCCAGCCATGACTCAGGGCTTCATGAAACGGCGGACAGAGCCATGCTCTCCTCCCGCCGCCTTGTAAGGGCTCAGGCCCCCAGGGCGACCTTGTGCGAGCGGTGCCGCTCCCGGCGAAGCGGTGCCGGGCCCTTCGCAAGGTCAGGCGGCGGGGCGGCAGACGGCTACTGGTCGGGGTGGACGGCTTGGACGCCGGTGCCGGCGTAGGCCTTGGGGGTGAGGGTGAGGAGGTACCGCCCGGTGGGGTGGGCGGGGGAGGGGCGGGCGGTGTGGATGGCGTGGACGGCGGCCCAGGAGTGCCCGAACCGCAGCAGTTCGGTTGCGAGCCGCCGGCCCCTTCTCGCGCTCGGGGCCGCCGGGACGCCTACGCGGTCGGGTGACTCGAAATCCGGGATTGGGGAACCGGAAGAGATGCCCTGCCCCATAAGGGGAGGGCCGGGTCTCTGGACGCCCGGCTCCCTCACCGGAAGAAGGACCATGATGGCGCACGAAGACGACGGTGGGCAGGCCGTGCCGAACACCCCGGGCATGCGCTCCGACGGCGGCGGTGTCACACGCCGCCGTCCGCTGCGCGAGCGGCACGTCGAGGACGCAGGAAGTGCAGTTGGCAGTACCCAGCAGCGAAGTCAGTGAGCAGTACCTCGGTGAAGGCGTCGGCTGCGGGCGCACGCACCGGGAGGTTCGGCAGCGGGGTTCTAAGCCAGAGCAGATGCAGGATGGGCGACGGGGCTGGCTGCCGAAGTGGCGCTGTGAGAGGCCACCAGCAGTACGCAACACCAGCAGTACGCAGTTCCCGTTTGGTAAGTGATTGATCCAGAGGGAAGGAACGGAGGAGCCAAGCGCCATCAGGATCGCCCGGGCGAGCAGTACGGAGCCCGGGTACCGCAGGACATCGATAGTGAGGTGGTCTCCGGTCACGCATCCGCGATCCCCCCGCCCCCGACAGCAGTCAGGTCGGGTCTGCGGAAACAGAAGGCCGGCGCAGTATCAGGGCCGGCAGATGGTGTAGCAGTTCCTTCGGGGCCCGGGAGCCACATGCTTCCGGGCCCCTCCACGCGTTCCACAGAGAGGTGCAATGACCGCAGACGACTCGTTCGGCCGTCTCGACGACGACGACTACCCCGCCTACACCATGGGCCGGGCCGCCGAAATGCTCGGCACCACCCAGGGCTTCCTCCGCGCCCTCGGAGAGCACCGCCTCATCACCCCGCTGCGCTCAACCGGCGGACACCGCCGCTACTCCCGCTACCAGCTGCGCATCGCCGCCCGCGCCCGGGAAATCGTCGACCAGGGCACGCCCATCGAGGCGGCCTGCCGGATCGTCATCCTCGCGGACCAACTCGAAGAGGCCCAGCGCATCAACGCCGAGTACCGCCGCGCCGCCGAATCAGCGAATTCGACGGCCGCGGCTTGACCTGGGCGCGCCTGCCGCCCCAGACGGCGTACACCTGCCCGCACACGGTCCACAGTGTGTACTTGTTTTCCTGTGGTGACAGCGTGTGCGGGCGTGTACCGTCTGAGTCAGCTGTCGTGGTTCGGAAGTTCCCTTTGCCCACGCCGTAGGCGTGGGCGTTTTGCTGTGCTGTGCCGCAGGAACCAGGGCGATCACCTCCGCCTGCCGCACGTTGTGGGAGGCGTACTCGACTGGAAGGCATGAGACATGGCTACGGGAACTGTGAAGTGGTTCAACGCGGAGAAGGGCTTCGGCTTCATCGCTCAGGACGGCGGCGGCCCGGACGTCTTCGCCCACTACTCGGCGATCAACTCCTCGGGCTTCCGTGAGCTCCAGGAGGGCCAGAGCGTGACGTTCGACGTCACCCAGGGCCAGAAGGGCCCCCAGGCCGAGAACATCAACCCGGCCTGACCTTTCGTACTCCGCCCGCACAACGCAGGGGACAGCGCTCGACCCCGACCGGAACGGCGAGTGCCGGGCTCCGGTGACGCCGGCGGAATCTGAGGCGCACCAAGTCAGGGCTGCGCAGCTGTTGCTGCGCAGCCCTGGTCTGTGTCGGGATTGCAGTGCGAAGGGCGCTGCTGTTTGACCTGCCGTGGCTGCGCTGGCACCTGGGCAGAACCAGCGGCTGTCTACCTGACCTTCCTGACATTCACCGGTGACAGTCAGCACCGACCCGGCCCACGCCACCGGTGAAGCGGACTTGATCGGCCGCCCAGTCGCTGCCACGGGCGCAGTCGCCCGAGTAGATAGCCGGCCGCGAGCGCGGAGGCCTCGGTGACGACGATGCCCATCACGACCACCGCATCCCGATTGCGGACAGCTGCTCCATCCGCTCCGGGATCAACGCCGCGGCTCTGGAGCGCTGGAACACCCGTACCTAGACCGGCTGTCACTGACACCCATCCACTGACACCAACCCGGCACATCGCAGTCTGGTGCCCGGGATGGCCCATCGACTGGCAACGCAACTTCCACCTCGTGCGGCAACACCTCCACGCCGGCGGCACACTCCCACGACGCCGGGCGAGGTCGTGCATCAAGGGCGCTGGGTGCGGTCGGTGCGGCTGGGCTGGGACACGCTGACGGCCGTGCAGCAGTGGATGTGCGAACACGTCCTCGGCATCCAACCCGCCAGCGAGGACGAGAAGCCGAAGTCGCGGCGCAGCAAAGTGACAGGTTGACCGGATCCCGTCTCCTACAGCTTCCGGCCGAGCGCTGCCGCGTGCTGCTGCATCACCGGGGCAACCCGGTCGCGGAGCTCATCGACGGTGACGCGGGAGCTTGAGGCGCTGACCGAGATGGCGCCGACCAGCTGGCCGGCCGGATCGTGGACCGGTACAGCGATGGAGAGCAGCCCGAGTGCGAGCTCCTCGGAGTTGATCGCCATGCCCGCGGCGCGGACAGCCCGGACGCGGTCTTCGACTTCGGCGGCCGTGGTGGGGGTCCCTGGGGTGCGTGCGGGAAACGGAGCGGCGGCGAGGTAGTCGGTCAACTCGGTTGAGTCCAGGGCGCCGAGCAGAACCTGTCCGGTGGAGGAGGCGTAAAGGGGGAGCCGGGCGCCGACACGTATGCCGTTGTCGATGAGCCGGGTGCCTTCGCTGCGCGCGATGAACAGTGATTCGTTGTCGTAGCGCACGGCCAATGAGGCGGACTCGTCGGTTGCGTCGCGGATGGCGGCGAGGTGCGGCTGGGCGAGTTGGGGAAGCGCGGCGGACTCGCCGTAGGTGGCGCCGATGCGCAGTACGCGGGGAGTGGGCGCGAAGAACTTCCCGTCGAAGGTGACGTAGCCGAGCTCGGTGAGCGTGTTCAGGCAGCGGCGTGCCGTTGCCCGGCTCAGGCCGGTGGCGCGGGACGCATCGCTGATGGTGAGCCGGGGAGTGCTGTCCCCGAATGCCTCGAGGATCGCGAGTCCCTTGGCAAGTCCTGCCATTCCTTCGACGGCCATGCGGCCTCCCCCTTGACAGATGTGACTACTGGCAAATCTACTGGCGCTCTGTTCGGATAGCGAGCAAACGTTCGCATAGCGAACGAGGGTTGTCAAGCACTGGAGGTGCACGCATGAGCGCACGGAACACGGGGGCGGGTGCTCCGGCCCCGGCCCCGGCCGGGATTTCGGAGCGCCGCTGGCCCGAGTCCCTGACCGAGGTGCCGTACTGGGTCTTCCAAGACGAGGACGTCTACCGGGCCGAGCAGGAGCGGATCTTCCACGGCCCGATGTGGAACTACCTCTGCCTCGAGGCCGAGCTGGCCGAACCGGGCGACTTCTGCGCCACCTTCATCGGCGAGCAGCCGGTGCTCGTGACCCGCGACCACGACGGCCAGATCTACGCCTTCGAAAACCGGTGCGCCCACCGCGGCTCGCTGATCGCTATGGAGCACTACGGCCACACCAAGGACTTCACCTGCGTCTACCACGCCTGGACGTACAACCTTCAGGGTGACCTCACCGGTGTCGCCTTCGAAGAGGGCATCAACGGCAAGGGCGGCATGTCGCCGGAGTTCTGCAAGGCCGCCCACAGCCCGCGGCGGCTGCGGCTGGCCACTGTGCACGGCTTGGTCTTCGGCAGCCTGGACAACGACGTGCCGGAGATCGAGGAGTACCTCGGCCAGGAGATCCTCGACCGGATCGAGCGGGTCCTCGGCGGCCGCAAGCCGGTCGTGCTGGGCCGGTTCACCCAGAGCCTGCCGAACAACTGGAAGCTGTACATGGAGAACGTCAAGGACTCCTACCACGCCAGCATCCTGCACCTGTTCTTCACGACCTTCGGGCTCAACAAGCTGAACCAGAAGGGCGGCATCATCGTCTCGGAGAACGGTGGCCACCACGTGAGCTGGTCGGCCATCAACCCAGAGGCGGAGGCCGCGGCGCACTACAAGGACCAGAAGATCCGCTCCGACTCCGAGTACCAGCTCGAAGACCCGTCGCTGGTCGACAGCTTCAGCGAAGTCGGGGACGACATCACGCTGCAGATCCTCTCGGTCTCGCCCGGCTTCGTACTCCAGCAGATCCAGAACTCCGTCGCCGTACGCCAGGTGCTGCCGACCGGGGTCGACTCCACCGACCTCCACTGGACCTACCTCGGCTTCGAGGACGACACCGAGGAGCAGCAGCTGATCCGCCTCAAGCAGTCCAACCTGGTCGGTCCGGCCGGCTATGTCTCCATGGAGGACGGCGCCATCGGCGGCTTCGTGCAGCGGGGCATCACCGGGGCGAGCAAGGAGTTCGCGACCGTTCAGATGGGCGGTGACCAGGCCGTGTCCAGCGAGAGCCGGGTCACCGAGGCTTCGATCCGCGGCTTTTGGAAGGTCTACCGCGAAGCCATGGGTTTCGCCGTCGGCGCGGGCAAGGGAGCACAGGCCTGATGGATGCGCACAACCTGATCAGCCGGGCCCAGGGGCACTACGTCCGCGCCATCGATGACGGCCCGATCGAGGACTGGCCGGAGTTCTTCGCCGACGACGCCTTCTACAAGGTCACCACGGCGGACAACCACCGGCGCGGGCTGCCGGCCGGGATCATCTGGGCGAACAACAAGGCGATGCTCAAGGACCGGGTCTCTGCGCTGAAGGAGGCCAACATCTACGAGCCGCACGCCTACCGGCACATGCTCGGCCAGCCTGCGGTGCTTCAGGAGAGCGAGGCCGGCGCGACCAGCGAGACCTCGTTCCTGGTCATCCGCATCACCGGGAACGGGCCGACCGATGTGTTCGCCAGCGGCCGCTACCTCGACGAATACGTCTTCGAGGACGGCAGAGCCCTGATCCAGAAGCGGACCGTGGTCTGCGACAGCTCCCGTATCGACACACTGCTGGTACTGCCGCTGTGACCGGGATACCCAGACTGCTGCTCACCACCGGCGATCCGAACGGGATCGGGCCGGAGATCGCGCTCGCGGCGGTCGCCGAGCTCGATGACCAGGCGCCGGTCGTGGTGGGCGACCGTCATGTACTCCAACCGTACGCCGAGCGCGCGGGGCTCACGTTGCGCGCGGCGCAGCCGGGTGCGGCCGCCGAGCGCGGCGTGTGCGACCTGGTCGACGTCGGCGCCCTGGCCCCCCATGACCTGGCGGTCGGTCAGGTCACCGCGCCCGCGGGCGCCGCCACCATCGCGTACACCGCCGCAGCGGTACGGCTGGCGATGGACGGCAGTTACGCCGGTGTGGTCGCCTGCCCGCACTCGGAGACGGCCGTCCACCGGGCCGGAATCGCCTTCGCCGGCTACCCGCCGCTGATCGCGGAGCTCACCGGAACCCCGCTTGAGAAGGTCTTCCTGATGCTGGTCGGCGGCGGTCTGCGCATCGCGCACGTCACACTGCACGAGCGGCTGGCCGACTCGCTGGCCCGGCTCACCCCCGAGCTGGTCACCAACGCCGGGCTGGCGCTGCACCGGGCGCTGCGGGCAACTGGCATCGCCGATCCCCGGATCGGCGTCTTCGGGCTCAATCCGCACGCCGGTGAAGACGGCCTGTTCGGCGACGACGACAAGCTGGTCACCGAGCCTGCCGTGGCTGCTCTCCGCGAGCTCGGCGTCCTTGCCGAGGGCCCCGTCGGAGCCGACATCCTGCTCGGCGGCGCCCGCCACCACGACGCCTACCTGGCGATGTACCACGACCAGGGGCACATCCCGGTCAAGGTCCTGGCCGGACGTACCGCGGCCGCAGTCACCATCGGTGCCGGTGCGCCGTTCGCCAGCGTGGGCCATGGCCCCGCCTTCGACATCGCCGGGCAGGGCAATGCCGACCCGGGCGCCGTGCTCGCAGCTCTCCGGCTGCTCGCTCCGACCGTTCAGGAGGACTGAGATGACCTTCACCATCAGTGTCCGCGGCTCTGACATCGCCTTCGGCTGCGAGCCGGGGCAGAACGTCCTGGACGCCGCCGAGGCGGCCGGTTGGGCGATTCCGTACTCCTGTCGCAAGGGCGTGTGCGACACCTGCCTCGGCTCGGTGACCGCAGGCCCGCTGGACATGCCAGGCAGTGGTGCCGTCTGCGGCCCGGCCGAGGTCCGGCTCTGCCGGGCACAGCCAACCGGCGATATCGAGATCGCGCCGCGCCGGATCGCGGCACGGACCCCGCCGGTGCGCAAGCGGCTGACCACAACGGTGTACCGGCGCCGCCAGGTCGCCCCCAGCGTCACCGTTCTCGACCTGCGCTACCCCATCGGCCGGCGGACGCCCTTCCAGGCCGGCCAGTTCCTCAACGTCATCCTCGACGACGGCGATACCCGGTCGTACTCGCTGGCCAATGCACCCCAGCACAACGACCTCGCCCAGCTGCACGTCCGGCACGAACCAAACGGCGTGTTCTCAGCCCGGATCCTGCAGCAGCTGGAGTTCCACGACACCGTGGAAATCGAGGCGCCCTTCGGCGAGTTCTTCGTCGAGGACGGCGACGGGCCCCTCCTCCTGCTCGCCACCGGCACCGGGTTCGCACCCATGCGGTCGATCATCCTCGACCACATCGCCCGGCGCCTGACCCGCCCGATCCACCTGTACTGGGGCGCCCGCACCCTCGAGGATCTCTACGCCCGCACCACCCTCCAAGCCTGGACCCGGCGCTACCCATGGTTCCGGTTCACCCCAGTGCTCTCCCAGCCGCACACCGGCTGGGAAGGCGCCGCCGGTTGGGTACAAGCAGCCGCGATCGCGGCCCATCCCGACCTGAGCAGCCACCACATCTACGCCTGTGGCAGCGAAGCGATGACCCGAACCGCCGCCCAGGAGCTGGCGCGCGAGCGCGATGTGGCTTCCGACCGGTTCCACTCCGATGCGTTCGTCTCGGCCGTGGGAGCCCTCGCCAGAGTCGAGTAACCCTTCTCCATGTGGAGTGCATTATGTCCAAAACCACTTCATCCCCGTCCGCCGCCGTATCGGACCCGCAGGGGCCGCTCAAGCTCCCCGGCTTCATCGACGGACGCCGCCCGGGCGGCTTCCAACTACGTACCGTGCTGCTGTGCGGGCTGGTCATGCTGCTCGACGGGTTCGACACCCAGGCGATCAACTACATGGCCCCGGCCATCACCCAGGACTGGGGTGTGTCCAAGGGCACCATGGCCACGATCTTCTCAGCCGCACTGGTCGGCCTGATGATCGGCTATCTGCTGCTGGCCCCGCTCTCCGACAAGTTCGGCCACAAGCGACTCGTCATGGCGGGAGTTGCAGTCTTCTCGCTCTCGACGCTGGTCTCGGTGTGGGCGCAGAGTCCCGACCAGCTCATGATCATGCGAGTGATCACCGGAATAGGCCTCGGCGCAGCCACCCCGAGCACCATCGCGCTCACCGCCGAGTACAGCCCCAAGCGGCTGCGGGCCAGCCTGGTCCTGGCGATCTACTGCGGTTTCTCACTCGGGTTCGTGGTCGCCAACTACGCCGCCGACTGGCTCATCCCCGCCCACGGATGGCGCTCGGTCTTCGTCGCCGGCGCCGTGCTGCCCCTGGCCCTGCTCCTCGTACTGGCCCGGCAGCTGCCCGAGTCGATCTCCTATCTGCTGCGCCGCGGGGAAAACGCCAAGGCGTACGCCCTGTGCCGCCGGATCGACCGGACGCTGCCGGAGACGGACAAGGCGCAGGTCGAAGCGGAAAGCGCCGGCCCCGGCAAGCGGGTCAAGGTCACCGAGCTGCTCTCGGGCCGCCAGCTGCTCGGCACGGTCCTGCTGTGGGTCGTCTTCGCGATCAACCTGGCGTTGTTCTACGGCCTGCAGAGCTGGATGCCGACCATCCTTGCCGATCGCGGCTACTCCGCCGGCACCCTGGCGACCGCCGCGTCCATGACGACCATCGGCGGCATCGTGATCGCCTTCGTGGTCGGGCCCGCGATGGACCGGCTCGGCGCCTACGGCTCCCTGGGCACCCTCTACTTCGTCGGCTGCGGCTTCCTGGTCCTCATGGGCCTGGTGCTGGGCTCCCCGGTCTGGATGGTCCTGGCGGCGATCTTCCTGGTCGGCTGCGCCGTCAGCGGCGGCCAGAAGAGCGTCATCGCACTCGCTGCGGCCTTCTATCCCGAAGAAGTACGCTCCACCGGTGTCGGCTGGGCGTTGGGCATCGGCCGCGTCGGCGGCATCGTCGGCCCGCTGATCGTCGGAGGCATGCTGGCCGACGGCATGGGCCACGAGCAGCTGTTCCTGATCCTCGCGGGCCCCACCGCGCTGTGCGGTCTGATCGTCCTGTACCTCGGACACCGCGCGAAGCAACTCAAGACAGCCTGATCCCGGAAACCGGCGCTGCGGGGGCCGGGAGGCCGTGCTGGCCTGTGCCGTCCCCCGCACACGGTGTGCGTGCCGATTATTACGCCCGGGCAGGTTGGGCCGCGTGTGTGTACTCATGAAGGACGCCGCCGAGCGTATCGGGACGCGATGGCGGACGCGGCACTCGCCACATGCGCCATGCTGGGAGGCCGTACCGCAGCGTGGCGTCGCTTCTGACGAGGTGTGCTGATCAGTGAAGTCCGGTAAGTCGACCCTTGCAGCGTGGCTGCACCGCCTCGATGCCGCACACCTGGAGGGGGTACTCGCGGCACGCCTGGACGTCGTGTCCCCGCCGGAGCCACGCTCGGTGAACGAACTGGCCGAACGCCTGCAACGCCGGGGCTCGGTGGCCCTCGCGCTGCCCCGGCTGACGCTTCCCGCCCTGCAGGCGGCCGAGGCACTGGCGGCACTGACTGCACCGGTATCGCCCGAGGCCCTGGCGGACCTGCTCGACGCAACCGAGGGCGAGGCCGCACGCGGCCTTCAAGCGGCACTCCAGTCGCTGGCCACACATGCGCTGGTCTGGCCGGACGGCGAGGGAGCACTGCGGATGGCCGCGCCCCTGCGGCAGGCGTGGGACACACCACTCGGACTGGACCAGCCGCTGGCGACGCTGCTGAAGGACACGACCTCCGAGGAACTGCGCCGGATGCTGACGGCTCTGGGCGTGCGGCCTGCCGTAACCAAGCCGCAGCGCCTGGCGGCCCTCTTGGAGCACCACAGCGACCCGGCGCGTGTCGCCGCCGTGGTCGCGCGGGCCCCGGCTGAGGCCCGGGACCTGCTGGAGCGCCGGGCGGAGGCCGGGTACCGACCGGAGCCGATTATCACCTTCGGGGGCCCATCAGCCCCCGAACCGGGTGCGCGCTGGGCGCTGGAGCGGGGCCTGCTGGTCCAGGGCCGATACAGCTACGGCCCCCCACGGATGCCCGCCGAGGTGACGCTCGCGCTGCGCGGGCCCGGCCGGCATGCTCCGTTCAATCCCGCGCCGCCCGTCACGCCCCTGGTACCCGTCACCCCGGCGGAGGTGGACGGGGAGGCGTCCGCAGCGGCCACGGCGTTCGTCGGCCACGCCGCCTCGGTCCTTTCGGTATGTGCGACGGCCCCGCCCGCCCGACTGAAGTCCGGCGGAGTCGGAGCCCGCGAACTGGCAAGGATCGGCAAGGCGGCACACTGCGAGGAGCCGGTCGTGCGCCTCACCCTGGAGACGGCGTACGAGGCCGCTCTGATGGCCCGTGACGGTGACCGGGTGGCGACAACGGACGCCTACGACACCTGGGCGGAGCTCGAGCCCTCACAGCGGCTCTATGTGCTGGTGCACGCCTGGTGGTCCCTTGCGCTCACCCCCTCACAGACCCGCACCGAGGACAACAAGGCGCTGCCCGCCCTGGCCGGAGCCCCGCCCTGCGCCGGCTGTCTCCAGGCCCGGCACGGGCTGCTCACCGCCGCTTCCAAAATCCCACCCGGCCAAGGCGCGAAGAGAGTGGCGGAGTTGGGGATCGTGACCGCTTGGTCCCGTCCGCTCGCCGAGGTACTGCCGCAGGACGCGACACCGTTCGCCACCGTGATCCGGGAGGCGGAACTGCTCGGCGTCCTCGCCCGCGGCGCCCTTTCCCCGATCGGCGCCGCGCTGCTGGCCGAAGACTGCGAAAGCTTGTCCGCGGTCTGCCGTCGCCTGCTGCCCGAGGCCGCCACGACGGCCCGCTTCGGCGCCGACCTGACCGCCGTCGTCACCGGCACGCCCGCTGCCCGGCTGGTCACGCTGCTGGACTCGGTCGCCGACCGGGAGGCCGGCGGCACAGCCTCGGTGTGGCGCTTCAGCCCGAGGAGCGTTCGCCGCGCCCTGGACGCCGGCCGCCCGCCCGACGCCATCGCCACGGACCTGGCCGCCGTCGCCACCGGCCCGCTGCCGCAGCCCCTGGCGTACCTGATCAACGACACGGCACGCGGCCACGGGCGGATCCGCATCGCCCCGGCCGCCTGCGTGATCCACGGCGAGGAACCCGCCCTTCTCGCCGAACTCGCCGCCCACCGCAGACTTTCCAAGCTGGGCCTGCGGCAGCTCGCCCCAACCGTCCTTGTCAGCCGCTCACCACTGCAGAAGACACTCGCCGCGCTGCGGGCCGAGGGCTACGCGCCGGTCGCCGAGTCGGCCGACGGCACCGTACGCATCGAGCGGCCCCGCAGCCACCGGGCGACCGCGCCGGTGCCGCCGCCACGCAAGCCGGCCGGTGCGCCCGGCGCCCGGGCCCATACGACCACCGCACCCGTGTCCGCCGAGCTGACCGCGCTTGCCGCCCGACTTGCGGCCGCCCCGCTCGCCGGTCCCGCCCCCGACCCGCACACCGGCGTTCCCTTCGCCACCGGCACCGAAGAAGTCATCGCCGGATACGCCAGGCGCCTGTCCCACACCGATGTCCGTCAACTCGCCCACGCCGTCGACGACGGCACGGCGGTCACGATCGAGTACGTCGCCACCACGGGCAAGCACACGATCCGCACGCTCAGCGACCTGGCCCTCGACCCGCCGTACCTGTACGCGTGGTGCCAGCTGCGCGAAGCGGAGCGGATGTTCACGCTGTCGCGGATTCACGGGGTGATGCCGACTTGACCCGAAGCGGCGGGCCAGGGCGTACGAGGCGGCCGTGCAGGCTCTGGCAGGCCTGGCCCGTGCGGCGGCCCTCCCAGTCGCACGGCCCCGGCCTACAAGGTCCTCGAGTCGCACCTGAGGAAAAACCCGTTGGCCGTTCCAGTCCGCACCGGCGAACGGGCCCTCGCCCATCGTGCCGGCCGCATCCCACCCCAGCCGAAGACACCGCGCTCCTTCACGACGAGCTCCGCCTGAGTATCCACAGCATCACCACCATCACCGGCACCGCCCCGGCGCGGGTCACTGCGTTCCTGGCCGCCGCCCGAGATGTGGACACGGCGGACTTCACCGGTCGTGAGGCGATCGCGAGCCTTGGCGCTCGGCGCTGCCCGTCCGCGCAGCGCCTCAGGGGCCGGGGACGGGTGGCGTCCGGCTTGGTCGTGCTGCAGGCTGCGGAACAACTTCGACTCCACCGGCCAGTACTCGCACGAAGAGCCATCGACTCGCATGCTGGGGCGGTCAGTGGCGGCTCCACATCCGGTGCAACTCCTGCACGTCGGTGGACCACTGCGCCGGCAGGTCGGCCTCCGAGGGGACGGGCCGGTCTAGATAGTCCAGGATCTGCGGATAGAAGGGGTGCATGCGCAAGTCGTCATCGGGTCTCCTTCGTGGATACCCCGGCCTTCAGGCCGGGGAGGAAACGAAGCTCCCGCGTAGCGGGGCAGGGAAAGGCGAATCGCCGCCAGGGCGATTCGGCGTCTATGGCCACCGGTCGGCACCCGCTGTTCACACGGGAACTGATAGATTGTGAGCTATGGCGCAGCAGGTCAAGCGGGCGTTCAAGTACCGCTTTTACCCCACGAACGAGCAGGCGGCAGAGCTGTCCCGCACGTTCGGCTGCGTCCGCCTCGTGTACAACAAGGCGCTGGAGGAGCGCACACGGGCCTGGTACGGCGAGCAGCGCCGCGTCTCCTACGTGCAGTCGTCGGCGGCGCTGACGCAGTGGAAGAAGACCGAGGAACTGGCCTTCCTGGCGGAGGTGTCCTGCGTCCCTCTTCAGCAGGCGCTGCGTCACCTTCAGAGGTCGTTTTCGCCCGTTGTTTCATCCCGTGATGCGGGCTTGGTTTGTTGATGTCGGGTCGCGCCAGGAGATGGTGTTCTCGCCGGTGAGTCG
>NZ_JBEXYS010000052.1:0-26035 GCF_040631045.1 Streptomyces sp. NPDC005706
TTGCGTCCCGTCCAGCAGTTCGCCTTCATGCCAGGGCCTCCTTCAGTTCGTCCTCGGTCAGCGGTCGGGCCGGGTGCTGCGGGAACTCGCCGCGGGCCTGCTTGCCGCCGGGCGCGCCCTCGGAGCGGACGACCTCGCCGATCTCCACGATCTGCTTGAAGCGGCGCAGGTCGTCATCCAACTGCTGGTGTGGTTCCTCGCCGAAGTAGCGCGCCGCGGCCTTGCCGACCGCCCCGCCGGGTAGGTCGTAGCGCAAGGTCACCCTGATCTCCGTGCCCCGGGCGCCGGGGGCGGGCACGAAGCGGACCTCGCCGGAGTTGTCGATGTCGGCGCCGTCCACCGACCGCCAGGCGATCAGCCGGCCGGGGACGTCCTGCGTGGTCTCGGCGTCCCATTCGACCGCCTTGCCGAACGGCGCGCTGGCCCGCCAGTGACTGGTGCGCGGGCCGGTGACGCGCACCTCGTCCAGGTGCGCCATGAAGTCCGGCAGTCGCTGCAGGTCCTTCCAGAGCGCGTAGACCTCGTCCGGGGATTGGGTGACGGTGGTGGCCGCGGTCAGTTCCATGGGGGTGCTCCTACGGGTGCGGGTCACGGCCGCGTAGACGTCCGTGGCCGTGATGGCGGTGACCGCGGCGGTCGCGGCAACGGTGCGGCCCAGGCCGCGACCGTCGTGGTTCCTCAGGGCCCGGGTCAGCATCGTCAGATCCATGAGGTCGCCGCCGACACGGCCCCAGAGCCAGGCGGGATGCGGCCGCCCCAGCAGCCCGGTCGCCGCCGCCAGCTCGCGCACACCGACGGCGGTCGTGGCGGAGCGCTGCCGGAAGCCGTCGTCCACGCCGAGGGCCCGGGCGAAGCCCGCCGGGGCGACGACCTGAGGCACGCCCAGGAGCGCACTGGCCCAACCGAGGCCACGCACGAGCGGATCGTGTCGTAGGCGGGAGGTGGAACGGGTGTCTGTCTTCATGAGTACTGCCCACGTGCGGTGAGGTGAACGGAAGGCGGGCCACTTGAGCGAGAAGGTCAAGCGCGCGCAGCGGATAACACGGGAGTTTCCGCGTGGCCCGCACCCAATCCTCAGATTGCGTATCGAACCGGCGCGGCAGTCCGGTCGCGGCGCGGACGTGATACAAGCCCTGGGCTTGGCAAACGTCCTCACCGGCGAAAGCCCTGAGCGATCTCCGTCGGCGCGTCCGGATCCGCGAGGAGAGCCCACGACCGTAACGCACTGCGATGGCACCCGCATGACCGGGCCGAACCCTTCTCGTCGGCGGCCTCGGGCGATCACCAGTGCCCACCAGCATGCCCCGAGACAGCGCCGGCGCCACGCGAGACGCTGGCCCCGCCGACACGTGCAGGCGGTAGGGCCAGATCTCCTCGTCCTCCCAGTACAGGGGTGGGCCGCTCCGACCACAGGGCCACGATTGCGTGCGCCATCGGGAGCAACGGCTCAGTCCGCGCCCACTGCGCGCCACTCAACGGCGCACCCGGACCGACGATCCGTCAAAAGAAGGGCTTGGCCGGGCGGAATGGCACGCGCCAACCGGCTCTGACTCCTGTTCACTGGCCTCGCCGGCTCGCTCGCAGTGTGGTTTCGCCCTCCCCCTGGCCTTCGACAGCTCCGTGAACCGCCGGTGGGTGGCGGCACCCGAAGGCTTGAACGAGGCCATTGCTGCCACGTGCAGCCAGACGTCGCCACGAACAGGATCGCATCCAACACGCAGGCTTGAGGGAGCCGATCTCAGCAACGTGGACCTACTGACCTTCAATGTGTGATGTCGTCATGGTGGGGTGGGTACGAGTCCGGTGCCGGTGAGGCAGCCGTCGAGGACGTCGTGGCGGTACTGGAGCTGGCGTAACCCCCGCCGGACGGCGGTGATCAGGTCGTGTGGGTCGGCGAACGCGCGGTTGGCGGTGGTGGTGCGCCGCAGTACCGACCAGATGCCCTCGACCGGGTTGAGGTCCGGCGCGTAGGGCGGGAGTTGGTAGACGGTCAGCCAGTCCCGTTCGGCGATGTAGCGGCGCATGCCGGCCGTCAGGTGGGTGTTCAAGTTGTCCCAGACCAGCACGATCGGGCCGCCGAGCTGCTGGTGCGCGATTTGGATCAGGTCGCGGTAGTCCTTCCAGGAGAAGCTCTTGCGCCCGTCGGGTCGGGCGTCCGGGCACGGCCGGTAGATCAGCCGCGAGCGTTCGCCGGTTTTGTAGCAGGCCAGGGCGGCGACGGATAACCGGCGGCGGGAGCGGCCCCGCACGCGCACGATCGGAGTACGGCCGCGGCGGGACCAGGTCCGGGTGGTCGGCGGCGTCATCGAGAAGCCGGCCTCGTCCTCGAAGACGAGCCAGGCGTCGAGCGCCGCCACGGTCCTTCCACGTGGGACCAGGTCTCCTTCACCCAGCCGGCCACCGCCGCCTCGTCGCGCTCCACCGCCCGGCGGGCCGGCACCTGGCAGCTCCAGCCATGCCGCTTGAGCAGCGCGGCTACACCTTGGACGGTGTAGGTCTTGTGGAATCGGCGCCCGATGAGCGTCTTGATCCGTGACAGGGTCCAGGTCTGGTCCGGCCAGCCGTGTGCCACCGGCCCCTTGGCCAGCTCCTGCTCCAGCACGGCGAACAGCTCGTCAGTGAGCAGCGGCAATACCGGGTTTCTGCCGGTGCGCACGGAGAGCCCCGAGCACTCCCCAGGGTGACGAACCGAGTGGCTGCACGCCTGCGTCTGGCGAGTCAGGAATCCAGGTCCGGTCGCCCCACGAGTACATGAGAAACAATCCTATGGAAAAGCGCGGTCGACCGGCTCGTAGGTCAGCCCAGCACTTCTTGGATCGGGGCGTCGGCGTCCACGTATCGCACGAGCTTGCGATTCGCAAATTCCACGATGCCCACGTCGCCGAGTTCGCGCCCGTAGCCAGAGCGCTTGATGCCGCCGAAGGGCAGCTCCGGTCGGGACGCGGTCGGGTGGTTGATCCACACCATGCCCGCCTCCAGCCGGTCCGCGACCCCACGAGCACGTTCGGGGTCGGCGGCGAAGACCGCGCCTCCCAGGCCGTAGGGGGAGGTGTTGGCCAGTGCCACGGCCTCGTCCTCGTCGGCGACCCGGTAAACCGTGGCGACGGGGCCGAAGAGCTCTTCCCGGTAGGCCCGCATGTCCGGTGTGACGTCGGTGAGAAGGGTCGGCTCGAAAAAGGCGCCCGGCAGGTCGGGCCGCCCGCCGCCCAGCACCACCGTGGCTCCCTTGTCCACCGCGTCACGGACCTGCTCCATCAGGAGTTCGGCCGCGGCCTCGGAGGACAGCGGGCCGAGCGTGGTGGCGGGGTCGACCGGATCTCCCGGTTGCACCTCGCTCATCCGGTCACGCAGCCCGGTGAGGAAGGCGTCGTAGACGTCGGCGAGGACGATGAAGCGCTTGGCCGCCACGCAGCACTGCCCGGTGTTGCCCATCCGGCCGAGGAACGCGGCGTACACGGTGCGCTCGATGTTGTGACCATCCAACACGACGAAGGGATCACTGCCACCCAGTTCGAGGACGGACTTTTTGACATTGCGGCCGGCGATCTCGCCCAAACTCACGCCCGCCCGCTCGCTTCCGGTCAGTGACGCTCCCTGCACACGAGAGTCATCGATGATTGTCCCGACGTCTCTGCCCCGTACGAAAAGATTGGCGTAGACCCCGGTCGGCACACCCGCATCCGTGAACAGCTGCTCGAGTGCCAGTGCGGACTGGGGACAGCTACTCGCGTGCTTGAGGAGGATCGTGTTGCCGAGGACGAGGTTCGGACCCGCGAATCGGACCACCTGGTACAGCGGAAAGTTCCACGGCATCACACCGAGAAGGACACCGAGCGGCTCGTTCACCAGCACGGCCGTGCCCCCGGGCACCGGCAGGAGTCGCTCCTCCAGCAACTCGGGACCGTGGTCGCCGTAGTAGGTGAGGATGTCGGACGCGAGGTCGACCTCAGCACGGCTCGAGTTGATCAGCTTGCCGACCTCGAGGGTCAGGAGGTGGGCCAGTTCCTCCTTGCGCTCCCTCATGAGCCGACCGGCGCGTTGCACGAGCGCCCCCCGGTCGGCCGTCGACCGGGCACGCCAGGTCGGAAAGCTGCAGTGCGCCCTGTCGATCGCACGTTCTACGTCCTCCGCGCTCAGCGCCGGGAACTCACGAACTCTTTCACCGGTGTACGGGTTGACCGTGGCGATGGGGCTTCCCTGGGCAATGGCATGGGCGTCCATGACGCCTCCCTGGGAGTCGGGACGCCCCGGGTTTCCACGCCCGGACCCGTTCACACCTGCTGATTCGTCCTATGCCACGGCAAGTTGTGGCACCCGGGTCCTCCATGCGAACGCTTGAGCGCCCTGGCAGTGGCACTGATCGGCCTCACCGAGGGCGGCAACCTCATCTGGTCCCTCATCGCCATCATGGCGGGCACCGTGATCGAAACCTTCTCCATGGCCCAGCACTCGGCCCAGGCCCGCAGCTGGGGCTGCCCCACGGTCGCGGCCCAGGTTCGGCTACGTCGGCGCTCTCATGGCGTGGCTCTTTGCCTGCGTGCAATACGACGAGCTCAACCTGGCCGGCGAGGCCCTGCACGCCTCGGAGCGCGGAGGCGTCAAGGTGTGGGTGGTCGTGCTCACCGCCGTCCGTGCGCGGGCGCGGGCCGGGTCGGCGTGACAGGCTTGCAGGGGGTCCGCGCCGTTCGTCGCAACACAGCAGCGAAGGAGGACGACGCATGGATGAGCAGGAATTCGCACGTACCGTCGCCGAGCGCACCGGACTGAGCCGACAGGAGGCGGCCGACCTGACCTGGGCCACGCTCGAGACGCTGGCCCACAGGCTGAGCCCCGGGGAGGCCAGGGACCTGATCACCGAGCTCCCCGAGGGCCTCGCGGACGCGGTGCGCCGGGGAACCACGGACCGCATCGAGCGCTTCGGCCACCAGGAGAGCGTGCAGCGCGTGGCCGAACGCATCGGGCTCAAGGATGAGGAAGCCGACAGGGGTGTGCGGACCGTACTGGCCGTGCTCCGGGAGGCGATCAGCGAGAAGGAGTTCAACGACCTGATGTCGCAGCTCGGAACGGACTTCTCCCAGGCCCTCGAATCGGCCGGGTGACTCCGGGGCCTTCGGTACGGCGCCAGCAGCCCGGACGTTGCCTGTGCGCCGGTGCGTGGTGGGTGACACCTGCGGACCGCCGGTTCCTTGCGGCCGCCACGTCGCGAGGCGCACACGAAGGTGTGGTCATCTGGGCCTTCGGCACCCAGCCTCCAGCCTCAAATGGGACGAAAATTTCCGACGGCGCCTATGGACGACGGCAGCGTGAGTCTCCGCGGATGCTGCGGCAGATGTCGCGGCCGGAGCGAGGCGGACGCACGGGGCCGGACACCATCGCCCTGTGACGCCCGGACTCACAGGGCGATGACGTGGAGGTCCACCAGGTCGAGCAGCGCCCCCAGGGCCGAGGTGGGCCGCCGGGTCGACGACGTGCCGAGATGCATGCTCCAGCGGAGCAAGGTGTCGTGGACGTCCAGAACGTGCAGGCCGGGGGTGCGGGCAACGGCGAACTCGGGCAGGAAGGCGATGCCCAGACCGTGCCGGACCAGTGCCGCCCCCATGTCGATGTCGGGCACTTCCAGTGCCACCCGGCGCACGACGCCCGCCGTCGCGAACGCCCGGTCGACCACCTCTCGGTTGCCGTAGCCCGGCGGGAAGTCCACGAAGGGCTCCCCCGCGAGGTCCGCAAGTGCCACCTTTTCCCGCTGCGCGAGCGGATGGCCGGCGCTGACCACCAGGACGAGCGGCACAGTGGTCAGCTCCCGTGCGTCGATCCCGGCGGGCTTGCGTTCGGGCAGCGACAGGAAGGCCACGTCCAGGTCCCCGCTGAGCAGCGCGTGCGCCAGTCCCGCCGAGCCGGTCGTCGCCAGCCGCAGCCGGACGTCGATCGCCGGATGCCGCGCGTGCAGCTGCCCCAGGAGCGCGGGCAGGTCCACCACCTCGACCGAGGCCATGGCGCCCACGTTCACCGTCCCGCGCAGCGTGTCCTGTGCGGCGCGCACGGCGTCCTGGGCCGCCTGGGCGGCGTGCAGGGTGGCCCGGGCCTCCGGCAGCAGCGCCGCGCCCGCCCCGGTGAGCCGGACCTGCTGCGACGTGCGCTCGAACAGCGCGCAGCCGAGCTGGCGCTCCAGGGAGCGGATCGCTGCGGACACCCCCGACTGCACCACGTGCAGCCGACGGGCGGCACGCGTGAAACTCAGCTCCTCGGCGACCGCGATGAAGTGCTCCAGCTGACGTAGCTCCACATCAGAAGTATCACTCGCATTGCTGGAGCCGAGCAAAAACATTCGTTGGCGATGATTCTGGCTGGTGAGGAGGATGGAGAACGCCATCCGCTTCCGCCCGAGGAGGGGTACTCCTGCCTGCCGTACCGACACCGCTGAGCCGTCGCACAGCCGACGCTCCCGACAACCCGACCCACCGAATCCCGGCGCCCGCTCCCGACGACCTGCCGCCCCGCGTCCCCGCCCGGCGCCGTGTCACGCACACCACCGGTTTTTGGTTCGTGGCGGTGGCCTTCACCGTGCTGATGGCCTTCGGCACCGCGCCGACCCCGCTGTGGCCGCTGTACGAGGCCCGGGACCACTTCGGCGCGACAACGGTCACGGTGGCGTACGCCTCGATGGTCGTGGGTGCCGCGGCCGCCTTCCTCGGGCTGGGACACCTGTCGGACCGGCTCGGCCGGCGGCGCATCATCGTCCCGGCGCTGCTGGTCGGCATCGTCGCGTCGGTCGTACTGATCGTGTGGCGGGACCTGCCGGGGCTGATCGCGGGCAGGATCCTGAACGGTGTCGGACTGGGGCTGATGGCCTCGACCGCGACGACGTACCTGCACGACCTCCACCACGAGGTCCGTCCGGAACGGACGGGTTCGGTGCTGCCCGGCACCGTGGCCACCGCCGCCAACCTCGGCGGCCTGGCCTCAGGGCCCCTGGTCGCCGGAGCCGCCGCCGAGTGGCTTCCCACGCCCCTGATCACGGCCCAGGCGATCTTCACGCTCGCCATGGCAGTGTGCCTGGCGCTGGTGCTGTGCACCCCGGAGACCGTGGACCTGGAGTTGCCCGCGGCTCAACCGCCCAGCAGGTTCGTCCTGCGTCCAGGCGGCCGGCGGGCGTTCGGCGCGGCCGGCGCGCTGGGCGCCTTCGCCTTCGCGATCCTCGGCCTGATCTCCTCCCTCGGGGCGAGCGTGCTCCACGGCACCCTGCACACCGACTCGCACCTCATGGTCGGCCTCGCGGCCTTCCTCATGTTCGGTTCCGCGGCGGCCGCCCAGCTGGTGCTGGGCCGCCTCCCACTGCCCCGGCTCCTGACCGTGGGGGCAGTGGTCTTTCCGGTCGGCCTGGTCCTGTGCGCCGTCGCCCTCTACCACCCGGCGCTCTGGCTCTACCTGGTCGCCGTGTCCCTGTCGGGAGCCGGCTCCGGGCTGCTGTTCAAGGGAGGCGTCGAACGTGCCGGTTCAGTGGCCGAGCCCGCCTCACGCGCGGGGGTCCTCGCCGTGTTCTTCGTCGTCGCGTATCTGGGAATGGGCCTGCCCTCCGTCCTGTTCAGCATCGCCCTGCGGCACTTCGCCGTGCAGACCGCGATGATCGGCTTCGCGGCGGTCCTCTCCTGCGGCGCCGTTGTGTCGGTGGCCGTCGCGTTGCGGGATCGCGCACCCGGTCCCGGCACACTCTCGACGCAGTCTGCTCGCCCCTCCTGACCTCCCTGCGGCGCATCCGACACCGGTTGTCTGGGAGGCGCGGAGCGGGGCACCCGGTGCGGGTGCGCTTGACGCGGATCCGCGGCGGACGGGAGGCCCGAGATGTCTGCGGAATCGGCCAGAACGATCGCGCTCCCCTCCGGCGAGGAGATCGCGGCGCTCGGGCAGGGCACCTGGTACCTGGGCGAGGACCCGGCCCGGCGTGAACAGGAGATCGCTGCGCTGAGGCTGGGCGTGGACCTGGGCATGACCGTCGTCGACACGGCGGAGATGTACGGCGACGGCGCAGCCGAGGAGCTCGTAGGGGAGGCCCTCCGGGGACGCCGGGAGGAGGTCTTCCTCGTCAGCAAGGTGCTGCCCCGCCATGCCGACCGGAAGGGCACCGTCGCCGCCTGCGAGGGCAGCCTGCGGCGGCTCCGTACGGAACGGTTGGACCTCTACCTGCTGCACTGGCGGGGACGGTGGCCGCTCGGGGAGACCCTTGCGGGATTCACCGACCTGATGGAGGCGGAGAAGATCCGTTACTGGGGCGTGAGTAATCTCGACGTCGCCGACATGGTCGAGCTCACGGCCCTCCCCGGCGGCGACGTCGTGGCCGTCGACCAGGTGTTGTACAACCTCTCCCGGCGCGGCATCGAGTGGGATCTTCTCCCCTGGTGCCGTGAGGCCGGGGTGACGGTCATGTCCTACTCCCCGATCGAGCAGGGGCGGCTGCTGAACGTCGAGGCTTTGGGTGCCGTGGCCCGTGCGCTCGGAGCAACGCCGGCCCAGGTGGCACTCGCCTGGGTGATGGAACAGGGGGTGGCCGCGATCCCGCGTTCCGGATCACCCGACCACGTGCGGGAGAACCGCGGCGCGCTGGACCTCCACCTGCCCACCGAGGCGCTCGACGCCCTCGACGAGGCGTTTCCGCCACCCCGCGGGCCCACGCCCCTGGAGATCCTCTGAAGGAGTTGACAGGATGGCGCGCCCACTCGTCGTCGGGATGGGAGGTTCGCTGCGCACTCCGTCGACCAGCCTCACCGCACTGTGTGTGGCGGTCGAGGGGGCGGCCGATGCGGGCGCCGCACCCTGGTGATCGATCTCAAGCGGCTGAATCTCCCGTTCTACACGTCCGAGCACGGGATTCCCGCGTCCGCCCGCCGGCATGCGGACACCGTTCAGGCCGCCGACGCCCTGCTGTGGAGCAGCCCGGCATACCACGGGTCGGTCAGCGGCGCGTTCAAGAACGCGGTGGACTGGCTCGCCCTCCTGGCCGACCACGACCCGCCCTACATCAGCAACAAACCCGTGGGGATGCTGACGACCGCCGGTGGAGTGTAGGGCCTGCAGGCGATCAATGCGATGGAGTTCATCGTGCGGTCGTTGCGCGGCTGGGCCGTGCCGCTGGTGTTCGCGGTCCCGCGGTCCTCCCGCGTCTTCGAGGGCGACGGACGCCTCACCGACCAGGCGGTCGCGGACCAATTGCGTGGCCTCGGCGCGGAGGTGACCAGGGCGGCCCTGCAGTTCCGGGCGGAGGGCACATGCCACTACGCGCAGGAGCGGCCGTCCGGGGCCGTCCGGGACTGAGCCCGGCCCTGTCGCGCAGGGGGCGCCGGGGCCGTGCTGCCTCAGGGCCCGGTCCGCTCCACGGGCCGCCGGTGCTCGCCGCGCGCCCCGGTGCGCCCGGGTGGGAAGTGCGGCAGCACGTGTTCGGCCAGTTCGACCTCGCGCGTCCCCTCGCCGACGTGGCGCCGACGTTCCGACAGGAGTTCGCTCTGCGCACCGTGTGTCGGGACGACGGAGACGAGCGTGGTGCTGTAGGCGTCCCTGGGGAAGCACGGTGAGGTGGTGCGGCCGGTGGCCGTCCACCCGGATCTGCCAGTCGGAGATGACCCGCACGTCGCGGAAGAACAGCCCCTGCGGCACCTCGGCCTCCATGGCGCCCGAGGTGCCCGAGACGCAGAACGTCCGCCCCTCGACCAGTGTGTCGGTGGCCGCCGTGAGTACGGCCGGTTCCGTGTCATCGATGATGGCGCCGACCTGGCTCCGTCTAGCCCGGGGCGCCGACGAGGGCCTCGAAGTCCCGGGGCAGCTGGGATATCACATGGCGGAACTCGCCATCACTGACCGCGTCCCTCAGGGTGCTCAGCTCCGCCCGTACGCCCTCGCGGGCCTCGTCCGGGCTCACCCCCGCTCGCCTGCTCACTCGATTGATGAACTCGTCGAGTCCGAAGGGCTCGGCCTCCGGAGTGGGAGAGACCAGCGGCTCCTTCAGCGGCTTGGGCAGTTCGGACGCGAGGTCCTCCGCCTCACCCCTGGTGAGCCGCTCGGCCAGTGTTTCCAGGGTGGCACGGGTGAGGGGCTCCGCCTTCTCCGGGGGGACAGGGGCGCGCCGGGTGATGGTGTCGAGGAAGGTGTTGTAGTCCATGGGCCGTTCCCTTTCTGAAACTTTGCGACTGCCTGGCGCGCGACCTGAGACAGCCACCGAAGGGTGCTTCGTGCGTGCGGGGGTGGCGGCCCGATGCGCGTCATGCCGCAGGCGCCTCAGCAGAGGCCATTTCCATGCTCCGGATATGGGCCCCACCCTGCCTGCTCCCGGCGGGCGGAAAAGCGGCGGGCTCCATAGACCTCCGAGCACAAGTGCAGGCGGCCTCCGCCACGGCAAAGGGGACACCGGCGCCGGTCTGCCGGATGTGCGTCGGGGCGCCGTGCCCGTGGCGCGCGGTCGGCTTTCCCGCCGTCGCGTTCCCGGCCGGCCCGTTCGGCGTCGAGAGCGTTCGACGGCGGCGAGCTGTCGGGCCATCAGCCACACTGCCAGGTGGATTCAGAGGCTCTCGTTCGAGGCGCTGCAACCACACGCAGCTTCCTGCGGAGGGACGGCCGTACGGCTGGCCGGGGGATGCCTGCGCATTTCAGGCTGCTCTGCCAGGGTAGGAGCGGGTGTTCTTTTTCGGCCTGGGGTGCGGAGGCGCTGAGCAGGCGGGCTCTGCGAATCTCGACCGGTAACAGCCGATGGCGGCGCTGGCTGGAGCGAACGACGCCGTCCGGTTCCCGGTAAGGAGGCGAGAGGCATGACCGTGATGGCTGTGTCGAAGTTCGAGAGGTTCTTCCGCGCCGCCGCAGGCCTCGACGTGGACAAGAACGACCTCAGGCGGTACGGCGACTTCGTCGACGCCAAGCTCTACGACCTCCTGGTCGTCGGCCAGGCCTCGGCCAAGGCCAACGGCCGGGACACCGTCGAACCGTGGGACCTACCGATCACCAAGGGCCTCCAGGAAAGCATCCACCGGTTCCGGCGGCTCGACAAGGAGGTCGATCTGAAGCCGAACCTGGAACAGCTCGCCGCGCACCCTCCGCTTGACAGGACACCCACCCAGGAGACCGAAGAGCGCTACCCCGAGATCATCGGCGGTCTCAGCGTCGCCCTCGCCGAGACCTTCAAAATCCTGTACCCGGAGGTCAAGAACCCGCAGACCAGCCACTGGGACGGCGTGATCGCGGTCTTCGACCGGCTGTTGTAGCAGTCGCGCCCGGTGCATTTCACCGATCTGAACCGACATGTCGAGGTCCTCGACCCGCGCGTCGCAAAAGCGCACGGATGTCCTGGGGAAGATCACCACAACGAAAATCTGCGGCTCAGATCCGCACATGTACGAAGGCCGTACCGACTCCGAAGACGGGCGGGTGCTTGGGCCGGAAAGGTCAAGCTGTCCTGGGTTCCACGAACTCCTACTGAACAAGGCAGCAGACGGATACCAGCACGTCGACGCCCGCGGCGACGGCTGGGCTCGGACCAAAGTCGTCCTCCGTACGGTGTTTGGCGGTCCGGAAAGGGATCCGGACGGGCCCGGCCGGGTGTCCCTGCCGCTCGCGTCGTACGACCAGCGACTCGTGAAGGGAGCCGTACCGTGACACAGGAACTGCAGGGGATGCGGGTGGCGATTCTGGCCACCGACGGCGTCGAGCGCGTGGAACTCGACCAGCCGCGCGGTGCGCTGCAGGGCGCAGGGGCGAAGACCGAGATCGTCTCGCTCCATCCCGGCGAGATCCAGGCCCGCCAGTTCGACCTCAACGCGGCAGGAACCTTCCCCGTGGACCGCCTGGTCGCCGACGCCTCCGTCGACGACTACCACGCGCTGCTCCTGCCCGGCGGCACCATGAACCCCGACCAGCTGCGCATGGACCGCGACGCGGTGCAGTTCGTCAAGGACTTCATGACCAGCGGGAAACCGGTCGCATCGATTTGCCACGGCCCGTGGACGCTGGCGGAAGCCGACGCCGTGCGCGGCCGCCGCCTGACGTCCTGGCCAAGCATCCGCACCGATCTGCGCAACGCCGGCGCGGAGGTCGTCGCCGACCAGGAGGTGGTCGTCGACGGGCAACTGGTCACCAGCCGCGGCCCGTCCGACCTGCCTGCCTTCTGCGGCGCCGTCGTGGAGCAGTTCGCCCGGGCGCACCATCCCATGCCCGGCTGAACCAACGGCCAGGTCGCCGCGGAGAGAGCAGGCGGTGCACGGTGGCCGTGGGCTCGCTCTCCACCCCACGGGCTGGTCATCCGTGGCGGTCACCTCCGTACGGCCCCCGGTCCGTAGCGTCGCGCGGCCGCGTCGAACGTCGCCACGCCCTTGGACAGGGTCGCCGCGGTGCGCCGTACCAGCCTCGCCAGGCGCAGATGGCCCCGGGAGGACAGCTGGCACGGCCGCTCTCCTGTCCTCGCAGACCGACCGGCGGTGCCACTTTTCGACCCGCTGGGCGCAGGCGGGGTGACCGGGCGAACAGCCACTCTGGGGCCTGTCGGGACCGCTCGGCGGTCCGCCGTCCCCGGAAGGAGTGGCCATGACCGAGCAGGCCCGCTGGGCCGTTGCCTCGTACTCGACATACCAGGAAGCCGAACGTGCCGTCGACCACCTCGCCGACCAGGGCTTTCCCGTTCAGAAGGTGGCGATCATCGGCCGGGACATGCGCCTTGTCGAACAGGTGATCGGTCGAATGGGGTACGGCGGGGCCGCCCTCCACGGCGCAGCCACCGGAGCGCTGCCCGGCGTGCTCGTCGGCTGGATCTTCGGGCTGCTGAACTGGCTGAATCCGGTCGTCTCCGGTCTGCTGCTCGCCCTGTACGGGCTGATCTTCGGAGCGGTCGTCGGTGCGCTGCTTGGCGTGCTGTTGCACGCGGCCCAGGGCGGCCGCCGGAACTTCGCCTCGGTCCGCTCGATGGAGCCCAGCCGGTACGACGTCGTGGTGGACGAGGACGTCGCCGATGAGGCCGTCCGGCTGGTCGCCGGGCTGGACAGCGGGGCCGGCGCGAACACGGAGAGCGCCTCCTCCAGGGGCGGCCGCCCGCGCAGCGGCCCCGCCCCCAGCTGAACGAGTTTCGAAGCCGGGCGGACAGGGCCCGGAGGATGAACGGTCGCCGACGGACGTCGACCGCCGCGGAAGGAGTTCCTCATGGCCAAGGCAGTGGGCATCGACCTGGGCACCACCAACTCGGTGATCGCCGTGTGGGAGGGCGGCGAGCCGTCCGTCGTGCCCAACAGCGAGGGCAACCGCACGACCCCGTCCGTGGTGGCCTTCACCGACACCGGGGAACGCCTGGTGGGCCAGCTGGCCCGGCGCCAGGCGATCCTCAACCCCAAGGGCACCATCTACTCGGCCAAACGGTTCATCGGCCGGCACTTCGACGAGATCCCGGACGAGGCCAAGGCCGTCGCCTACGACGTCGTCCCGGGAGACAACGGCGAGGCCCGCTTCAAGGTGCGTGACAAGCTGTACGCGCCTGAGGAGATCAGCGCCCTGGTGCTGCGCAAACTCGCCGACGACGCCTCCAAACAGCTGGGGGAGCGGGTCACGGAGGCGGTCATCACGGTTCCCGCCTACTTCAACGACGCCCAGCGCACCGCGACCCGTGATGCCGGACGGATCGCGGGACTGGAGGTGCTGCGGATCATCAACGAGCCGACGGCGGCCGCCCTCGCGTACGGCATGGACAAGAAGGAGCACGAGACCGTCCTCGTCTTCGACCTGGGCGGCGGCACCTTCGACGTGAGCATCCTCGATGTCGGCGATGGCGTGGTCGAGGTGCGTTCCACGGCGGGTGACAGCCATCTGGGCGGCGACGACTTCGACCGGCGTCTGGTGGACTATCTCGCGGACGACTTCCAGAAGGAGAACGGCATCGACCTGCGCAAGGACCCGCAGGCGCTGCAACGACTGTTCGAGGCGGCGGAGAAGGCCAAGACCGAGCTCAGCTCCGTCACCCAGACCCAGGTCAGCCTGCCGTTCATCACCGCCGACGCCTCCGGGCCCAAGCATCTCACCGACTCGATCATGCGGTCCACGTTCGAGCAGATCACCGGCGACCTGGTGGAGCGCTGCCTCGGTCCGGTCCAGCAGGCCATGGCCGACGCCAAGGTCGGCGAGGGTGACATCGACGAGGTCATCCTCGTCGGCGGTTCCACTCGCATCCCCGCCGTCCAGGCACTGGTGCGCCGGCTGACCGGCGGCAAGGAACCCAACATGAGCGTGAACCCCGACGAGGTCGTGGCCCTGGGCGCCGCGATCCAGGCCGGGGTGCTCAAGGGCGAGGTCAAGGACGTCCTGCTGCTCGACGTCACCCCCCTGTCGCTGGGCGTGGAGACGCGCGGCGGAGTGATGACGAAGATCATCGAGCGGAACACCACCATCCCGGTGCGCCGCAGCGAGACCTTCTCCACCGCCGAGGACAACCAGCCGGCCGTCGACATCGTCGTCCTCCAGGGCGAGCGCGAGCGGGCCGCCGACAACCGGGTCCTCGGCCGGTTCCAGCTCACCGACATCCGGCCGGCGCCGCGGGGCGAACCGCAGATCGAGGTCACCTTCGACATCGACGCCAACGGCATCCTCAACGTCAGCGCGCGCGACAAGGACACCGGCAAGGAACAGGGCATCACCATCAGCGAGAGCTCCAACCTGGACCGGAGCGAGGTCGAACGCATGGTCCAGGAGGCCGAAAGCAACCGGGGCCAGGACCAGGCACTCCGCGAGGCCGTCGACGCCCGCAACGAACTCGACGCGATCGCCTACCAGGTCGAAAAGCGTCTGAACGAACTGGCCGACGCCGCGCCCGCGCATGAAAAGGCGCGAGCCGAGATGCTGGTGGCAGAGGCCCGCGACGCGGTCAAGAACGAGGCCGGAGTGGACAAGGTCAGGCCGCTGATCTCCGAACTCCAGCAGATCTACGCCGGGCTCGCCGCCCACCAGGCCGAAGCCGCGGCGACGAGTGGTCCGTCGGACACCACCGGGCCGGACTCCTCCGGGCAGGGCGGTGCCGGCGCCGACGAAGACGTGATCGACGCCGAGTTCGACAAGGGCTGAGGTACCCGCCATGCCGATCCCTCCCCAGGACCGATCGTCCGACCTACCGCCTGAAGGCGCCGCACAACCGCCGCAGGGCCACCTGCCCGAGCCCGCGCCGCCGACCACGGAGGCCGAACCGGGGCCCGACGCGGCCACCGGTCCGGCCGGCGTCGAGGACGAGTACGCGGCCGCGCTGAAAGAGGTCGAGGACCGCTGGCGGCGTGCTCTCGCCGATCTGGACAACCTGCGCAAGCGGCACGCCCGGGACCTGGACCGGGAGCGCGCGGTCGAACGCGCCCGCACGGCCGCGGCCTTCCTTCCCGTCATCGACAACCTCGAACTGGCCCTGAACCACGCGGGCTCCGACCCCGGGGCGATCGTCGAGGGGGTTCGCGCCGTGCGCGACCAGGCCGTGTCCATCCTTGAACGCCTTGGTTACGAGCGTCACGCCGAGACCGGCGTCCCGTTCGACCCCTCCCGGCACGAGGTCGTCGGCGTGGTCCAGGACCCCGACGCCGAACCGAACACCGTGGCGCAGGTGCTGCGCCCCGGCTACGGCGAGGCCGAGCGGCAGCTCAGGCCGGCCGCCGTGACCGTCGCCAAGCGGGAGTGAGCGGCCATGGCACGCGACTTCTACGAGGTTCTCGGTGTCCCGCGAGACGCCGACAAGGACGAGATCCAGCAGGCGTATCGCAAGCTGGCCCGCAGGTACCACCCAGACGTCAACAAGGACCCCGCGGCGGAGGAGCGGTTCAAGGAGATCAATGAGGCCTTCAGTGTCCTGTCCGACCCCGACCAGCGGGCCCGTTACGACCGCTTCGGCGAGGACTTCCGGAAGGTCCCCGAGGACTGGGAGGAGCGGGTCGGTGCCGGCGCGGGACCCGGCGGCGGCTTCCGCTGGTCCACCGGGGGCGGACCCCGGGTCCGGTATGCCACCAGCGGCTTCGGCGCGGAGGGCGTCGACGTCGACGACCTGTTCGGCTCGTTCTTCGGGGGCGCCGGACGGGTGCGTGTCCCCGGAGCCGACCAGGAGGCCGAACTGCCGCTCACCGTCGAGGAGGCCTACCGGGGAGGCCGTCGCACCGTCACGCTCGCCGATCCCACAGGGCAGCCGCGGCGGTACGAGGTCGACGTGCCACCAGGCGTCACCGACGGGCAGCGCATCCGGCTGGCGGGCGAGGGCGGCCGGGGCAACGGTGACGCCCCAGCGGGGGACCTGTACCTGCGGGTGCGGATCCAGCCGCACCCCCAGTTCCGCCTCGACGGCCGGGACGTGTATGTGCAGCTTCCGGTCACCCCCTGGGAGGCCGCGCTGGGTGCGACGGTTCCGGTGCCCACGCCGAGCGGGGAGACGGCGAAGGTGAACGTGCCCGCAGGCTCGTCCAGTGGCCGGCGGCTGCGGCTGCGCGGTGAGGGCATGCCGAACCCGCGCGGCACGAGCGGCAACCTCTACGCCGAGCTCCGGATCATGGTGCCGCCCACGCTCAGCGACCGGGAGCGCGCACTCTTCGAGGAGCTCGCCGCCGTCTCCTCGTTCGAACCCAGGAGGACACGATGAGTGACCCACGCGCCGAGGCGCGCCAGGCGTCTCGGCTGACGGCTCCCGCGCCGGCACGCGTCCGGTACGCGATCGTGCCGGTGCCCAGGCTCTCTCTGCAGACCGTGGCCCGCCGCTCCGGGGTCCATCCCGACCTCATACGCCGGTTCGTCGCTCTGGGCCTGGTCGAGGCCGAGCGCGACGCCTCCGGAGGGCTGGTGTTCGAACCCACGGCACCGGCCGCCCTCGCCCGCGTCCAGCGGCTGCGCACCGGGCTGTGCCTCAACTACGCATCCATCGGCCTGGTGCTCGACCTGCTGGACCGCATCAGCATGCTCGAAGCCGCCCTGCGCCGCGCTGGTACGAGGAGTGAAACACCCCCATGGACATGAACCGTCTCACCCAGAAGTCCCAGGAAGCCCTCCAGGAGGCCCAGAGCGCGGCCGTCGGCATGGGGCAGACCGAGGTCGACGGGGAACACCTGCTGCTCGCGCTTCTCGATCACGAGGACGGTCTGATCCCACGGTTGCTGCAACAGGCCGGCACCGAGCCGAAGGAGCTGCGCGCGGCGGTGCGCGAGGAACTCTCCCGCCGCCCGAGGGTCACCGGTCCCGGCGCGGCACCCGGCCAGGTCTTCGTCACTCAGCGCCTGTCCCGCCTGCTCGATGCCGCCGAGCGGGAGGCCAAACGCCTCAAGGACGAGTACGTGTCCGTGGAGCACCTCCTGCTCGCCCTGGCCGAGGAGGGCTCGGCGACCGCCGCCGGACGCCTGCTCAAGGAGCACGGCGTGACCCGGGATTCGTTCCTGAGCGCGCTCACCCAGGTCCGCGGCAACCAGCGCGTCACCTCCGCCAACCCCGAAGTGGCCTATGAGGCTCTGGAGAAGTACGGCCGCGACCTGGTCCTCGAGGCTCGGTCCGGGCGGCTGGACCCGGTCATCGGCCGTGATGCGGAGATCCGCCGCGTCACCCAGATCCTCAGCCGCAAGACCAAGAACAACCCCGTCCTCATCGGCGACCCCGGCGTCGGCAAGACCGCCATCGTCGAGGGCCTGGCCCAGCGCATCGTTCGCGGCGACGTCCCCGAGGGCCTGCGCGACAAGACGGTGTTCGCTCTCGACATGGGCTCCCTGGTCGCCGGCGCCAAGTACCGCGGCGAGTTCGAGGAACGCCTCAAGGCCGTGCTGTCCGAGGTGAAGGCCGCCCAGGGACGCATCCTGCTCTTCGTCGACGAACTCCACACCGTCGTCGGTGCGGGCGCCGCCGAAGGGGCCATGGACGCGGGCAACATGCTCAAGCCGATGCTCGCCCGCGGCGAACTCCACATGATCGGCGCCACCACCCTCGACGAGTACCGCAAGCACATCGAGAAGGACGCCGCCCTCGAGCGCCGCTTCCAGCAGGTGCTGGTCGACGAGCCGAGCGTGGAGGACACCATCTCCATCCTGCGCGGACTGCGCGAACGCCTCGAGGTCTTCCACGGCGTGAAGATCCAGGACACCGCGCTGGTCTCCGCGGCCACCCTCAGCCACCGCTACATCACCGACCGATTCCTGCCCGACAAGGCCATCGACCTCGTCGACGAGGCGTGCGCCCGGCTGCGTACCGAGATCGACTCGATGCCCGCCGAACTCGACGAGATCACCCGCCGCGTCACCCGCCTGGAGATCGAGGAGGCGGCCCTGTCCAAGGAGACCGACGCCGCCAGCAAAACGCGCCTGGAGGAACTGCGCAAGGAACTGGCCGACCTGCGCGGCGAGGCCGACGCCAAACGCGCCCAGTGGGAGGCCGAACGGCAAGCCATCCGCCGCGTGCAGGAACTACGCCAGGAACTGGAGCAGGTCCGCCACGAGGCGGAGGAGGCCGAACGCGCCTACGACCTCAACCGCGCGGCCGAACTCCGCTACGGCCGCCTCCAGGACCTGGAGCGCCGGCTGAAGGCCGAGGAGGAGCAACTGGCCGCCAAACAAGGGCAGAACCGGCTGCTGCGCGAGGTCGTCACCGAGGAGGAGATCGCCGAGATCGTCGCAGCCTGGACCGGCATCCCCGTCGCCCGCCTCCAGGAGGGCGAACGCGAGAAACTGCTGCGCCTCGACGAGATCCTGCGCGAGCGCGTCATCGGCCAGGACGAGGCCGTCAAACTCGTCGCCGACGCCATCATCCGCGCCCGCTCCGGCATCCGCGACCCGCGCCGCCCCATCGGCTCGTTCATCTTCCTCGGCCCCACCGGCGTCGGGAAGACCGAGCTGGCCAAGACCCTCGCGGCGGCCCTGTTCGACTCCGAGGAGAACATGGTCCGCCTCGACATGAGTGAGTACCAGGAGCGGCACACCGTCAGCCGGCTCATGGGCGCACCACCCGGATACGTCGGCTACGAGGAAGGCGGCCAGCTCACCGAGGCCGTACGCCGCAAGCCGTACTCGGTCGTGCTGTTCGACGAGATCGAGAAGGCGCACACCGATGTCTTCAACACCCTGCTGCAGGTCCTCGACGACGGCCGCATCACCGACTCCCAGGGCCGCACCGTCGACTTCCGCAACACCGTGATCATCATGACGTCCAACATCGGCTCCGAGCACCTCCTCGACGGCGCCACCGCCGAGGGCGAGATCAAGCCGGACGCGCGCGCCCTGGTGATGGGCGAGCTGCGCGGTCACTTCCGCCCGGAGTTCCTCAACCGCGTCGACGACATCGTGCTGTTCAAGCCGCTCGGCGAGCGGCAGATCGAGCGGATCGTGGAGCTGCAGTTCGAGGAGCTGCGCCGCCGGCTCGCCGAACGCCGCATCACCGTCGAACTCACCGACGCGGCCAGGGAGGTGATCGCCCACCAGGGCTACGACCCGGTGTACGGGGCCCGGCCGCTGCGCCGCTACATCTCCCACGAGGTCGAGACGATGGTCGGGCGCGCCCTTCTGCGCGGCGACGTCCAGGACGGTGCGACGGTCCGCGTCGACGCCGAACACGGAGAGCTGGTGGTCACCTACGACCAGCCCGAGGACGTGAAGGGAGCGCGGGCGGCATGAGCACGATGCAGGCGACGACCGTCAGTTGTCCCAACTGCGGGCGCACCAACCGGGTGCCCGTGGCCGCGGAGGGCCGCCCCAAGTGCGGCCACTGCAAGCAGCCCCTGCCGTGGATGGTGGACGCGGGCGACGACGACTTCACCGAGGTCGCCGAGCGGGCCGACGTCCCCGTCGTGGTCGACCTGTGGGCCACCTGGTGCGGCCCCTGCCGCATGGTCAGCCCCGCACTGGAGAAGGTCGCCACCGATCTCGCAGGCCGAATCAAACTCGTCAAGGTCGACGTCGACAAGAACCCGCGGCTGTCGCAGCGTTTCGAGGTCCAGGCCGTACCGACACTGCTGATCCTCAACCGGGGCGAGACGGTCGCCCGGCAGGCGGGAGCGGCGCCCGCCCCCGCTCTGCGCCGGTGGGTGGAACAGTCGATCACCGCCCGGAAAGGGTGATCCGGATGACCCTGCACGCAGACCCCCACCTCGCGCTTGTCCGGCCGGTCCAGCCGCTGACCCCAGAAGGGTGTCAGGAGTGTCTGATGCTCGGCTCCCCGTGGGTCCACCTGAGGCTCTGCCTGACCTGCGGGCACGTCGGCTGCTGCGACTCGTCGCCGAACAAGCACGCGCGCAAGCACGCAGCTGCCGTCGCCCATCCGATCGTGCAGTCGTTCCAGCCCGGCGAGGAATGGCGCTGGTGCTACGTTCACGAGGCGTTCGTCTGATGTCCGGCGACCAGTCGCTGCCGGGCGAAGAACCGGTGCCGGAGAAAACGGACGAGGCCGCCTTCTGGGAGACCCCGGACATCTACGGCGCGTACCCGCGCCTCACGGAGGACCAGATAGCACGTCTGGCGGAGCACGGGCAACGGCGGACCATGGCTCCGAACGACGTGCTGATCCGGGAGGGGGAGCGCTGCGAGACGTTCTTCGTCGTCCTCAGCGGTACCGTCGCCGTCGTCGAGGACTACGGCACTCCCGAGGAGCACGTGCTGCGCGTGCACGGCCCCGGTCGCTTCATCGGCGAACTCGGTCTGCTGCACGGACAGGTGGCCTTCTACACCGCTGTCGTGAGGGAGCCGGGCGAGGTCCTCGTCGTCTCCTTGGACCAGTTGCGCCACCTGGTGTCCCAGGACTCCAGCATCGGGGACGTCGTGCTGCGCGCCTGTCTGGGCCGTCGCGCGCTGCTCGTCGGACAGGGCGCCGGCTTCCGCATCGTCGGCTCGCGCTACTCGCCCGACACCAGACGGCTGCGCGAGTTCGCCGTCCGCAACCGGCTGCCGCACCGGTGGATCGACCTGGAGACCGACGAGGAGGCCGAGGAGCTGCTGCGCCGCTTCGGCGTCGGCCCGGAGGAGACACCGCTCGTCATCTGGCGGGACACCACCCTGTTGCGCAACCCCAGCAACGCGGAACTGGCCCGGCTCATCGGCCTGTCGTCAATACCCGCCGGAAACCGTCACGGCGACGTCCTCATCGTAGGCTCCGGACCCGCCGGCCTCGCTGCCGCGGTATACGCCGCCTCCGAGGGCCTGAGTACCACGGTGGTGGAGGCGATGGCCACCGGCGGCCAGGCCGGCACGTCGTCCCGCATCGAGAATCTGCTCGGCTTCCCATCCGGCATCTCCGGCGCAGAACTCACCGAACGCGCAGTGCTCCAGGCCGACAAGTTCGGCGCCAGGATCAGCCTTCCGCTGGAGGCGACCGGCCTCCATGCCAAGGACGAGGACCACTACGTGGTCGCGTTCGCCGACGGCAGTGAGATTGCCGCCCGCGCCGTCATCCTGGCCATGGGTGCCCGCTACCGCCGGCTTCAGGTGCCCGGCATCGAACGCCTGGAGGGAACGAGCGTGCACTACTCGGCGACCGTCTACGAGGCCCAGCAGTGCCGCACCGACCCGGTGGCCGTCGTCGGCGGAGGCAACTCGGCGGGCCAGGCGGTGCTGTTCCTCGCCGGGTACGCGCCGAAGGTGCACCTGCTGGTCCGAGGAGCCAGCCTTGAGGCCAACATGTCCCGCTACCTGGTCGACCAGGTCGAGCGCCATCCGCGGGTGGAGGTCATGCTGCACACCGAGGTCACCGAGGTCATCGGCCGGGAAGTGCTGGAGGAGCTCGACGTGGTCGACAACCGCACGGGCGGGCACCGCCGGCTCGCGGTACGGAGCCTGTTCGTCTTCACTGGCGCCGACCCTCACACCGAGTGGCTCGCCGGCATCATCGCCCTCGACTCCCGCGGCTTCGTCCTCACCGGGCCGGAAGCCCAGGAAGCCTGTGTCTACCCCGAGGTGTGGCACGGCCGCGGACGCTCGTGCATGACCCTGGAGGCCAGCCTGCCCGGGGTCTTCGCGGTAGGGGACGTCCGTAGCGGCTCGGTGAAGCGGGTGGCCTCCGCCGCCGGTGAGGGCGCGATGGCCATTCACTTCGTGCACCGGCACCTTGGGCACTCGGCTGTCCCCGGCACCACGGGCACGTCAGCTGTCGCGGGCCGCTCGGACGTCTCCCCACGCATACGTCACAAGGAGTCCGCATGGCTCGCATGACGAATGGCGGACGATGAGATCTCGAGAAGGAAGAAGGAGGCGATGGCGATGGCGATGCCCGTCCGGCCGCCACCGCGGTGGCGGCCTGCAGGAAAGGCCCGTCTGGGCACCCACCCCTCTCAATCCCCTGGTCGAGTTCGACGAACTGCTCAACCAGATGAGCGGCCTGCTGGAGTCGACGGTGGGGGCGGCGCCCGCGGTCGCGTGGACGCCTCTCGCGGACGTGTCGGAGTCCGAGGACGCGTTCCACATAGAGATCGAACTCCCCGGTGTGAAGGGCAGGGACATTGACGTAGAGGCCAACGGTCCAAGGCTGACGTCGCAAAGCCGCGACACGTCGAGATCAGCGAGACGAGTGGAAGCGCCGAGAGCAGCGGCTGAGACGCGAGCGCCGCGGTTCCGGCACACCTACAACCACCACCGCTGCCACACCGCACTCGGCGGTCGGGGCTCCGGGCGCTTGCGCCGTGCCCTGAGTGAGTCTCGGGCCAAGGGCCTTGCAAACGGCAGCTACGCGCCGGCGGACGGACCCGGCCGGCCCGGCGGCGCACCGGGCGACCTCCTTGACCAGCGGTGACCAAGGCAGAAGGAAGTCAGCGATGAAATACGACGGATTCCTCGCCCGTGTGCGCGAGCGAGGCGAATACAACGACCAGGACGAAGCCGCGGACGTCACCAACGCCGTGCTGGAAGTGCTGGCCCAACGGATCAGCCCGGGAGAGGTCAAGGACCTCGCATCCCAGCTGCCCGGCCCGCTGGGACAAGTCCTGGACCACGCCGCGCCGCAGCAGGCGCGAAGCTTCGGGATCGAAGAGTTCTACTGCCGGGTCGCCGAGCGCACCCATGCCCGACCTCGTACGGCGCAGTGGGACGCCAGCGCGGTCCTGACCACCGTCGCCGATGCTGTCACCGGCGGAGAGCTGAATCAGATCATCAGCCAGCTCCCCTCCAGTTACGCGGTCCTGTTCGGCAAGGCCGACCTCGCGGACTGAGCCTGTGAGGCGCGGTGATTGCTGAGCGTGATGATCGTCTGACAGTTCTATGGGATGGATTTTCGTGATTCTGCTGCCGAAATGGGAGGGGTTCGAAACGCTCTGTCCGGAACTTCCGGAACGACGGCCGTGGATGACGTGCATGGAGGGGATCGCTCGCATTCTGTCGGTTCCCCTTTTTGTGACAGCAGCGCCTGGGAAGGTAGTGGTGGCTGGCGAGGCGACGTCACATGGCGCCCCGGGATCGCATCTGGATCTCTTCGCCACTCCGGTGAAGAAGTAGCCGCCGTCGCGGAGGTTGTGGGCGAGCCCTACGAGGTGACGGGCGACGTTGAGTATCCGTGGCGGTTTCCAGCGGTGCTCAACTTGCACGCCACGCGGGCTTTGTACCAGTCCCCGGTCCCGTTCTCGGCGCTGGCCAACCAACACCCGCAAGGGGTTCCCCACCGACAAAAGCCAGGGATTCATCGGCAACCCCGTCTACGCGCGCTGCGACATGGTGTACTCCCCGGCAGGCTGCGTGCTGCGCGACTACATGCCCGGCTACGTGTTCAACACCGCCAAGACACCTGCGGCGGCCGCACACGCGTGGCTGATCCAGAGCAAGATCCGCAAGGGCGCGCCGCTGAACTACCTCCCGGACCGCAGGGGAGACGCCGGCGCGCACGGCGAGCGCAACGCCTACGGCCGTGACCCGGACGCCAACCGGAAGGTGATCTGCCCGGACGGCTGGGCGGCCGCCAAGGGACACCCCCGACACCACGCCGGTCACCGACATCAGCGCAACAGACAAGGCCAGCTGCGACGAGTTCACCTTCGCCGCCAGCTACAACAGCGGCGGCATGCCCAAGGACATGGAGGGCACCAACCCCGTCGCCTCCGGCGACCAGTGCGTGCAGTCCTACGCCACGAAGCTGACCGACGGCACCTGGAAGCTGTACGACGACGAGCGCAAGGCAGGTCCCACCTGGAAGGAAGGCTGCGGTCGGTCGGCCATGTCCGGGTGGATCAACTCCACCTCCATGAGCCGCTTCCCCAACTTCGCCAAGCAGTACCGCCTGCTCGACCAGGACCTGTACTTCGTCAGGACACCCGGGTTCGATAAGTGCGACGCGAGCAAGGCAGTCGTCAAGTGCGACATCCGATAACCCGGTAACAAGACAAGCCCCGCTGACCAAGAGCGGGCATCTGCGGGGGCCGGCGCTGCGCGCCGTCCCCCGCTTCCCTCACAGGAGGCACGAAATGCACGACGGAATCACCTGGATCGCCCGCAGCGACATCTCCTGGCTCGGGTACTGCATCACGCTGGCGCGGGGCGTGGAACCCGAAGAACTCGTCAGCCGCCTTGCGGGAGAGACAGCCCCCACGTTCCTGGGACAGCGCACTGCCGCAGAGCTCGAGAGGTATCTCAACCAGCGCGGGCAGGAATGGGGCAGCGGCGAGACCATCGCGGTGCGGTACGGCGACGTCGCAGATCTGGCGTTCGCCGTAGCGGACGGCCAGTGGCCGGGAGAAATGGAGCTGGGCGTTCCCGACGGTCTGTCCCATGACGGTGCCCACGTCTTCCGTCTGTACTACGAGAAGGAGAACCCCAAGCTTCCTCCGCCAGCGTTCAGCTACTTCCACGACGGGTCCTATCTGTGCGGGTTCGACATGTTTATGCACACCTGGTCCTCGGAGATCACCGGCTCCCAGCCTGATCTGGTCCGCGAGGCCGTTCTGAGTGCAGGCATCCCGGGCGAAGCCAATCGAGACATGGCACATACCCGGTCCCTGGCGATCGTGGAGAAGCAGTTCCAGCTCACCCTTCCGCGTGAAGAAGTGCTGCATGGGACGCTGTCCGCCGCTTTGATCAAGGGGCAGACTGCTGCCTAGATGATCGGTCAGCACGCTGGGGCAGCGAACGGAGCGCGGCAGCCGCCGCAGAGTTTGTGGCGCCGCTGTCGCCGCCATCGCCGGGTGCGGATGGTTGTCACTCACTTTCGGGTGTCGGCTGGGTGGCGTGGTGGGGCTGCGGAGCAGCGTTCGCGGTGGTGGTACGGCCTGACGGAGTATTAAACGGTGGATTCCGGGAGTTGATGGAGGATGAAGGTAAGAGTCACGGAATTATGGGTGATGTGTAACAGCGCTCGTGTACTGAGCGTGCTTGGCGTGTCGGTGGGGAGGGTGTGGTGTGCGGCCAGACGGCCGTCACCGCCTTCGCGTAAGCCCTGTTCACGGCCTGTGGCCGCGGGAGGATTGCGCCCACGCCCTGCAGGGAGAGCCCGTGTGTGTTTCCGCTTTCGTGCCCGGTGCCGGCAAAACGCTGGGGCGTGTCCTGGCCAGCACGAGGCGATGCGTCGGCGCTGTGAACCCTCGGGCACAGCGCTTGGCCGACGAACGCTGGCCACCGGGACGCGGCGTCGGTGACTGACGAGGTGAAGGGCCCGCAATGCGGACGCCTTCGAAAGCGCCTGCGTCGTCCCCTCCTTGCAACGGCTGGATCCTTTGTCATCGATCACCTCTTTAGCCGTCGCTGGTCGTCAGACGCCTATCGCCTAAATGGCGATCGTTGCGAGGACTGGGCGGATATGGACTGTCCTTGGTGCCGATCCCTGTCACGGGGCCCATGGACGGCGGCCGCGCAAGAAGGTCAGCACGGGTAGCGAACCAAGCGCACAGCACATTCGGCCCCAGGGGCGCGAGGCGCGCGAACGAAACATAGGCAGAACGGAGCGAGATCATGCAGACCATCACCGCATCAACCGATCGAGCACGGGACGACGCACCGGGGGAGGACTTCCTGTTGGCGCCACCGAGGTCCGCGGGCCGTATTGCCTGCCGAGTCGATCCTCGCGACCTGCGGCGCCTGAACCTGTACGCAGTGCTGACAACCGCTGGGATCGCTCCTTGGCCCGGCGACCGGGA
>NZ_JBEXYS010000053.1:0-23781 GCF_040631045.1 Streptomyces sp. NPDC005706
TCGCTACGAGCGCAAAGCCGAGCACTTCCTCGCCTTCACCAGCATCGCCTGCACCCTCATCTGCTACCGCAGGCTCACCAAATGAGATGGCCTCTTAGTGGCGCGACCACCGCAGCATCCTCATCGAGGAGACCCCCCGCCCCCTGTCGGGGGCTGGCCGTACGGTGCGGCGGCGGCCATCAACGCGGGCAAGCGGCCCGACGGCGGGGAGGGCCCGCCCCTGTTCGCGGGGCGGGCCCTTCGGTGGTGGTGCGGGCCGGGCACGGGCGGTGGGCCACACGGGCGTCCCAGGGAGCCGGTCTGGTCAGTCGACGGCGTCGTACAGGTCGTACAGCTCCTGGGCGGCGTGGACGGCCGCGTCGCGGTGCTCGTCGCAGGTGGGTACCTTGACGCCGCGGTGGGACACCAGGTCAGCCGTTCAGGAACGGTCACCGAGACCGGCGGCGACGGCGGCAAGCCGGCCCATGGCATGGGCCACGCCGAGCCCGTCCATGAAGTCGCGCACGTGCACGATCTGGCCGCCGCGGACGCGCATCACCAGAAGACCGGGAAACCTGAAGGACCGGCCGGTCGTGGTCACGGTGCCGGTCACGACCTGCTCGACAGTGATCACCTCCGGGTCGGTGCTCTCATGCACCACGACTTCACCGATCTCCTGAGGCCGCGCCGGGCTGGCACCCCACGCCGCCCGATAGCCCGCGCGGATCTCCTCGCGCCCCTGGTAACGCGCGGGCATGCCGGGAAACAGGAACGGGAACTCATGGACGGCATCGGGCGCGTAAAGATCGGCCAGGTCGTCCGCGGAACTGTCGAGCATCGCCCGCTGATAACGGGCCAGGACTGCACGAGGGGAGGATTCGGCCGTGTCCGGCATGATGACGGGACTCCGTTCGGTCAACGCTTGGACGAGCTCGATCAAGCGATGAGCCCGGGTATGGGGCGTACGTGCGTGGGCGTGAGTCGGCAACTTGCGGAGGTTCCGACTCCGAGAGCCATGACCGCTTCTGAAGTTCAGATCGATGACTAGATCGCGGGAACGCGGTGGATGGGACGACCGCTCAAGGTGAGGGCGTCCCATCCACATCCACGTCCAGACGGACCACGGCCGTCACTCCTTGGCGGCAGCCTCCCGGATCAGCGGCTCGAGTTCCCGCCGCACGTAGGCGTCGAACGGCGGCGTCAGCGCACCGTCGATCACCCGCTGCACCCGGTGCTTCGCCGCGATCTCCTTGAGTGTGGCGCGGGAGTCCGGCTCCACGCCCCCTCCAATGATCAGAACCCCGAACTCCTCGCTCTCCAAGAGCTTCTGGGCCTCCTCGTCGGTGCTCACCCCCTCCGCGTCAAAGCCGTCCGCACGCAGCGTGGCCAGTACCTCCGTCACCCTGGCGGGCGACCTTCCCAGCACCAGCGTTCTCACGGCCGTTCCTCTCCGATACGCCGACATCGGCACCCCCGAACCTAGAAGCTCAACCAGACTTGAGATCAACCCCAAACCGATCTTCTGTCTCAGTCTGTTTCACTCACCGGCTGATTCGGCGCTCATGGGAGTGACCACCACCGCGCCGTTCCGGCTGATCGACCCCTCGCGTCGTCGGAAGGGCTGCTCGTCCCCGGGCGTGCTCTCCCACGTGCGGGCGCCATACCGGGACCCGATCTCCCGGAGTGCGGCCACCTCGGTGTGCAGCCCTTCCACTTGCCATTCATTGAGTTGGGGAAGCGAACGACGACGACCGTCCATGGTGTCGACGAATGCCTCAGCCCTCCCTGATTGCGGAGCCCTGCGGACGCCGAGATCGTCGATCCCGCTCCAGGGGATGCGACGACAGCGGATGGCGCCGTGGATGACAACCCCGTTCACGTCGACTCGGGTGAAGCCTCTCCGAAGACGCAGCAGACCCCAGGTCAACGCGCCGGTCGTCACCAGGAGAAGGGCGAGGCTGAACCACCTGACCCAGGAGACGTCCTTCTGCATGCTCTGTGCCACGTAGTACAGAGCGAGGACAGCAGGCAGAGTGAACCGGACCCCTTGTCCCGGTGATTCACGACGTCTCCGGTACTCCCGCACCACTTCCGTCCTTGCCACGAGCCCCCTCCCACAGATGTGGCCCCCTTTCCGTCAGCGTCTCCTCAAGAGGGCACCGTCGCGAGATCCTTACACGGCCTCAGCACCGTGACCACCTGTTCCTGTGTGCTGCCGGAACCACGGTCAGCGACGGGCCGGCGAAACCACGCGCCCGCGGGTCGGCGTGGTGAGGGATCTGCCACCTCGGCGTGTCACCTCGCTGCCCAGGAGCGGAGCTTGTCGGGATTGAGTACCGCCCAGATGTGGTGGATCCGGTCCTCCCTGACCTCGAATGCCATCACCGATACGGTGACGCCGTCCAGTTGGACGGTCAGTCCCGGCTGGCCGTTTACAGTGCGCTCCACCAGGCTCAGGTCGGGCGCCGCGGCGCGTCGGCCGACGAAGAAGTGTGCGACCTGCTCCGCGCCTTCAACCGGGGTGAGCGCGGCGGTGACGAGTCCGCCGCCGTCGCCGGTCGCCGTTGCGTCGGGGGCCAGCAGGCCGATGAGGGCGTCGATGTCCTTGGCCTCCCATGCCTGTTTGAAGGCCCGGACTACGCCGGCGCGCCGGGCTGACGAGGCCGCGTCAGGCTGCGAGGCGCGGATGCGTCGGCGAGCCGAGGTGGCCAGCTGGCGGCAGGCCGCGGGGGTCCGGCCGACGATCTCGGCCACCTCACCGAAGGAGTAGCGGAAGACGTCGTGCAGGACGAACGCGACCCGTTCGGCCGGGGTCATCGCTTCGAGCACGACGAGGAAGGCCATACCGACCGACTCGTCGAGGGTGACCCGGTCGGCGGGGTCGACGGTGGTGTCGCCCGGCCGCCTGCCGATCCACTCCGTACGGTCGGGCAGCGGTTCCGGGATCCACTCGCCCACGTAACGCTCGCGTCTGGCGCGCGCCGAGCCGAGCAGATCGAGGCAGACCCGGCTGGCGACAGTCGACAACCAGGCGCCGGGGGAATCGATGACTTCTCGCTGCCGCGGGGACAGGGCGTACCAGCGGGCGTAGGTCTCCTGTACGACGTCCTCGGCATCGGCCAAAGAGCCCAGCAGGCGGTACGCCAGGTTGGTCAGCCGACGCCTCTCGCTCATGATCGCGATCGGTCCCGAATCGGACCGGCCGTGCCCCGGCTCGGACGGAGTGGTCATTGTGTCACCGACTTCCTCGGACGATTCCCCTCACCGTCCACGACGATCCGGCGGACCGAATTGTGAGGTCGGCACGGCGCCTCACATTCCGCACGGCTGCCTCGTCGTACCGATCAGACCCGTACAGGAAGGAAGCCGATCGTGGAACCCGTGAACGTCGCGATCACCTACTACAGCTCCACCGGCACCGTACACACCTTGGCACAAGCCGCCGCCGAGGGTGCGGAGAAGGCCGGCGCCGACGTGCGACTGCGCAAGGTGGCCGAAACGGCCCCGCCAGAGACAGTCGCCGCCAGGCCGGAGTGGGCCCGGCACCTGGAGGAGGCCGCCGGCATCGCCGAGGCCGGGCACGACGACCTGGAGTGGGCCGACGCGGTGCTGTTCGGCACCCCCACCCGCTTCGGCAATCCGGCCGGGCAGCTCAGGACCTTCATCGACAGCACCGGCCCCCTGTGGTTCCAGGGGAAGCTCGCGGACAAGGTGTACTCGGCCTTCACCGCCTCCAACACCGCTCACGGCGGGCAGGAGTCCACTCTCCTGGCACTGGCGAACACGTTCTACCACTGGGGCGGCATCATCGTGCCCCTCGGCTACACCGACCCTGTTCAGTTCCGCTCGGGCAACCCCTACGGCACCTCCCACACAGCGGGCGACGGCCCGCCCGGAGAACTGGCCCTGCATGCGGCCCGGTACCAGGCCCGCCGCGTCGTCGAGACCACAACCCATCTCAAGGCCGGCCGCACCGCCTGATCCGGGCAGGCATGCAGACGGGGGCAGGGGAGCGCGAACGGGGAACAGGCCGGCGCGGTGCGATCTTCACCACTGGCAGTGAAGGGCACATCGACCGCGCCACCTGCTTGCCCTGCTTGCTGCCAGATGCCTTCGCTGACCGCGGTGAAGGCATCTACGAGCGCTGTGGTGCGTCTGCTCTCCCCATGTGAGAGCAGGCACCTGCTCACGCTGGAGCTGATGGTCCACGTCGCGGCGGCGCTCCGGCCCCGTGGCGAACGAAAACGCCTTGGCTCGGCCGCCGCCGACTGCGACGATGCTCCTTCCCAAGCGGAGGGCATTTGTTCGTCTTCGTGTGTGCGGGGTGCGGCGCCGAGCTGACCGCCCCGCTGTCCCAGGTCACCCTGCCGGTTCACGCCCATCAGAAGTACGGGAACGGGATTCAGCTCCCCGTGCTCATGGAGTCGGGCACCTTCGCCGTGGAGTTGGAGCCCTCAGGGCCTCCGTGGCGGAGGTGGGAGGAGATCGATCCGGACGAGGCGGCCGCTCGCGGCATCTACGCGCCGGTCTACGCCCTGTCCGACGGCGCGCCCGGCGCGATCGTCATCGCGCCCGGGGACACCCGCGGTACCGTGCCGATTCTGGAGAAGTGCGGCGGCTACTGCTGCGGCCTCGACGGAGCCGACGGCCCCAACTTGGGCTGCGAAGTGTGCGGCCTGCCCGTGGCGACCAGGATCGACGACTGCTCGCTCTGGCAGGCGGTGTGGCTCGCCCCGGGCGCCGTGTGCCACCGCCCCGTCGACGACACCGATGCCACACCGCTTTCCTGGGCGGAGTTGACGGCCGAGAGGAGGGGCACACCGCCGTTCGAGCCGATCACTGCGTGGGGCGGGCCAAAGCTCGGGTCGCACCACTGGTGGTCCTGGAGCCCGCGGTGGGAGGCGGCGGCCGGCCGGGCGCTCGCCCACCTGCTGGCGGCTTCCGAGGGCCGGCCGGTGACCGTTCCGGACGGCCTGACCGAGGAAGTGTTCCAACGCGCCCTCGACGCCCTGCTGCCCACAGGGCCGTCAGCGCGGCGTGCCGTCCTGGCCGGGCCGGGCCTGCCCGCACCCGACGCAGGCGCCGACATCCTCCTCGTACCGGTCCACCCGCAGACGGGACAGACCTGGGCCCAGCCCGGCCCGGCCGCCGCGGCGTACCCGGTGCCCCTACCGTTCGGGGTGTGGCTGTCGTTGGCCTTCCCCAAGCCGTATCTGCCCTTGCCCGCGTCGGGCGTCATGCCCGACGGCGTCCTCCGAGACGATCCGCCCGCACCGCGCCCCTACGGCCTGTTCCGAGCCGACCTCACAGTGTTCCAGCACACTCTGGTCCGGCTACCAGCCGTCCGTAGCCAGTGGCTGCGCGAGATCATCGAGAACCTCACGCGGGCCACGCACATCCGCCTCTTCTAGTCCGCCGGCGGAAAACGCTGACGCCGCCTGACTACTCAGTTCCGAGACGCGCGGACCCGCGACGACCTCACCTCGGTCTGCTTCCGCTCCCGAAGTGAACAGGTTGCCGGTGCGCTCAGCAGCTGTCTTCGGGCTGCGGGCCGGCGTGCTTGAGATCGCACCTGTCCTGCCAACGGGCGAAGCCCTCGGCGATCTCGTCGGGCGAGTGAACCCACTCGCCCTCATCCGCGGTGCCGTGCCAGACGACTCCGGGACGATCCGGATCCCGGCACAGGTCGAAGCCGTGCAGGTGCTGCAGGGCCCCGAGAACCAGCGGCGGGACGTGATGGTCCCCCTCGTCCTCGACCCACGCGGCCGCCCAGGCGTGAATCGCTTCACGGGTCACATCACCGGTGATGAGCGCCTGCCACTGAGCGGCTACTTCGTCGAGGTCGGGTGCAGGAATCGGAGTTGCGCGATCACTCATGGGGTCACGATCGCAGCCGTATGAGCCACGGGAAAGACCAAGCTGCTCCTTGATCGGCCCCCGGCTCCAGCCGGCTATCCGTCTCAAGACCACCTGACCAGCGTCATGTCCTCCTAATTCCGCATTCCGCATCGAACGCGAGCGTCCAGCAGACGGGTGGTCTCTCCCGCCCCCCGGACGATCGAAGGGGTCAGCGCGTCAGCTCCGTGGCCAGAAGGTCCATCAAGAGGCCGTCGTGCCAGGTGTCGTCCGGAGCGCGCCCGTGCTGCCGCATGATGCCGACCGGCCGGAAGCCGACCTTCTCGTAGCAGCGGATCGCCGCCGTATTGTCGGCCGCCGGGTCGATGACCAACCGGTGGTAGCCGTGCTCGTCGATGAGGTGGCGGGCCAGTGTGCGTACCGCGTCGGTGCCCAGTCCGCTGCCGTGCACGGTGGGTTCGAGGAAGACATCGATACCGGCGTAGCCCGGATGGCCGCCTGGGCAGCGACGTCTTCGGTGACAGTGGGGCGGAGTACAACGAGAGCTCCATGCAGCACGGTCATGACTCGGGACACTACGCGACCGGAGGTCTGCCTTGCGCGACGGTTTCCGGGTGCCCCGCGACTCCCCCGTCCGTCACAAGTGCGTCCGAACCGGTTCCGCTCCTCACGACAGCCGCGGAAGCCCGCCCTATCCCTCCGGTTTCGCGCGACGGACCTGTCCTCCGGCCGCGTTGAGCAGACGACGGATTCGGCAACGGAGGGGGCTCCACAGTGACAGCGCGTGCGCTCAAGCAGGCACTGAGGGGTGCCAGGGGTACGGCGATCGCGGCGGCGGTGATGGCCGTGCTGACCGCGTCGCAGGCACCGAGGGCGGTCTCGGCCGAGGCCACAGAGCCTGGGCGGGAGGCGGCACCCACCGAGCACGGCCTCAGCATGTCCGGCGACACCCCGTACCGCACCGGTCTTCCCCCGCTGCGAACGCGGAAGACGGAAAAGTGGCGGGGCCCGCGGCGTGGCCCGATGTGAGGACAACGCGGGCCGTCAGACGCTGCCGTCCTGAAGACCGCACCTGATGCACGTCACGCTCATGGGATGCGGCGATGCCGAGGGTGCAGGTTCCCGCTACGCCGTCGTTGGCCGATGTGACGTGCAGCGGCGGCGCGAGCGGGCTGCCGGAGCCGGTGACCGGGCTGTACATCCGTACCCCGCCTGGGAACTCATCCACGCCGGGGATCTCCCCGGGTGCACCGTGCCGCCCGGTTAGCTGCCGAGTCAGGCTGCGGACGTCGTCCGCCACCTGGTGCAGCGTTGCGGGGGAGGCGGTGGTGCGGACGGTGGCCTCGACCAAGGCGCGCAATTCGTGGCCGAGCGCGGCGATGGCTGCCTGTTGCCGGTCCAGGTCCTCCGGCGCCTGGGGGTCGGGGGTGGTGTGGGTCGTGGCGTGGTGGGTCAGGGGCGAGGTCATCGGGTTTCTCGGTGAGCGGGTCCGGTGCCGTGGCGGCTGCGTGCGGGATCAGCGGGTGGCGAGGTCGCGGACGAAGACGGGCTTGAGGTGCCTCTCGGGCAGTGCGGAAGGCAGGTCCTCCCAGTCGAGGACGTGGGAGACGACCCGGGCGGGATCGACCGTGCCGGAGCCGGCGAGGGCGAGGGCGTCGGGGATGTGTGCGCGGACGTTGTCACGGGCGATGCGCAGGGTGACGCCGGTGAGGTACATGTCGAGCAGGGGCAGTTCGCCGGGGCGGAAGTGGTTGCCGGCCGATTCGCAGAAACCTTCCGGGGCGAGGAGTTGACGGCGAGGGCGAGTTGGTCGACGCGGCCGGTGGCCTCCACCGCGAGGTCGAAGCCGTGCCGGATCGGTGTGATCGCCTCGGCGGTGCGCGCCCCGTAGGTCTCGGCGAGCGCCCGGTGCGCGGGGTCAATGTCGACGTACAGGACGTCGGAGGCGCCGAGCGCGCGGGCGACGTCGCACACGTACAGGCCGATGCTGCCGCGTGCGATGACCAGGACGCGGGCGCCGGGGCGCACCTTGAGGTGCAGGGCGACCAGGCGCCAGGCCAGGGACCAGTTGTCGCCGGCAGAGGCCCTGGCGACCGGGTCGAGACGGGGCGGCAGCGGGACGAGCATCGCCTCGGCGTAGGGGACGCGGACCAGTTCGGAGAAGAGCCCGCCCCAGTTGCCGCCGATCGGTGCTCCGTACATGGCCATGTGCGGCACCGACGTGCAGTGCGCGGTCAGCCCGTCCGACACTGGTCGCACGTGCCGCAGCTGATCGACCAGGGCACGACGACCAGGTCGCCAGGGGTGATGGTGGTGACCGTGTCACCGGTCTCGACGACGCGGGCGACGCATTCGTGGCCGAGGGCGAACGGCGGGTCGAGGAAGCCGTGGCCGGCCAGGATCGAGGAGTCGACGTCACAGGAGGTGGCGGCGACCGGCGCGACAATCGCCTCCCGCCCGGACCTGAGCACCGGGTCCGGTGCCTCGCGCCACTCCACGGTGTTGCGGGCGACATAGGTCAGTTCACGCACCGGTGGCCGCCTTCTTGTCGCTCTTGGCGAGGGCCACCAGGTCGGCGTACCGGACGATCGAGCCGCCCGCGCCCCAGGTGCCGTCCGGCTGCTCGTGGACGAGCACCCACACGCGCAGCGCCTCGCCTTGGGGCAGGCCGGCCGCGTTCAGCATTCAGGCGTGGATCACCAGCCGAGCTCTCCGTGACGGTCACGGAGGGTTCCCGTCGGGCCGTCCGCCCCGATGGTGGCCAGTTCGACGATCGCGTCGGTTCCCTCGGTCACGGTCTGCGGGCCGCTGTGTCCGTTGAAGTCGGTCGCGGTGTAGCCCGGGTCGGCGGCGTTCACCTTCACGTCCGGCCAGGACTTCGCGTACTGCGTGGTCAGCATGGTCACGGCGGCCTTCGATGCCGTGTAGAGCGGCGCGACGGCCCGCCCCTCGACCCGCTCGGCGTCGTGGGTGGCCGTGAAAGACCCCATGCCGCTGGACACGTTGACGATGACCGGGTTCGCCGATGTGCGCAGCAGGGGTAGGAAGGCGTGCGTGACCCGGACGATGCCCACCACGTTGACCTCGAACACCTCAGTGGCGTCGGCGGCCGTGATCTGGTCGGCGGGGCTGTGTGTCCCGAAGGCACCTGCGTTGTTGATCAGGACGTCGATGCCGCCCTCGTGAGCCCGGATGTTTTCGGCGGCCGCGGCCACTGATGCGTCGTCCGTCACGTCGATCTGGACGAAACGGGCACCGAGTGCGTCGGCGGCCGCCTGGCCGCGCTCTGGATCACGCGCACCGACGAGGACGGTGTGGCCGGCCTCGATCAGTCGGCGGGCGGTCTCGTAGCCGAGGGACTTGTTGGCTCCTGTGATGAAGGTTGTCGTCATGCGTTCACTCTCTTCCCGCGGCGGGAGGACAGCCAGTGCCCCCTGCGACGGTAGGACGGGCAGTACCAGGCACAGCGGCCGTCGGAGGGGAACAATGGTCGAGTGGATGAGACCCTTGGCGCAGCATTGCGTCGCTGGCGCGACCGGCTTTCTCCCGTCGATGTCGGGCGCACGTCGCGACCCGGACGACGTGCGTCAGGTTTGCGGCGCGAAGAACTGGCCGAGCTCGCAGGGCTGTCGGTCGACTATGTGGTGAGGCTGGAGCAGGGGCGCGCCACGAACCCTTCGGCGCAGGTCGTCGCGAGCCTGGCCAGGGCCCTGCAGCTGCAGCCCTTGGAGCGCGACTACGCCTACCGGCTGGCTGGCCTCCTTCCTCCGCAGGAAGGCACGATCTCCACGCACGTCCCCGCGGGGGTCCAACGGATGCTGGCTCGCCTCGGGGAATTCCCGGTGGGCGTGTTCAGCGCCGACTGGACCCTGCTGACCTGGACCCCGGCGTGGGCAGCGCTTATGGGCGACCCCAGCGCACGGACACCGGCCGAGCGGAACCTCGTACGGGCGGTCTTCGCCGCCGGACCGACTGGGCTCACGGCGTGGCCCGTGATCCAGGACGGCGACGCCCTGAACACCGCCCTCGTCGCCGATCTGCGCACGGCTCTCCTCAACTACCCCGACGACCGAGCACTCACCGACCTTGTCGCGGAACTGCACTCCAACAGTGCGGAGTTCACCCGGCTGTGGGACGAGGGCGCGGTCGGTCCGCACGTCTCGGCCCGCAAGACCGTCGTGCACCCCCAGGTCGGCGAGGTAACATGCGACTGCGATGTGCTCACCGTCCCGGGCAGCGACATCCGCCTCGTCGTCTACACGGTGGCCGCAGGTTCCGCCGACGCGGAAAAGCTGGAGTTCCTGCGGGTCACCAGCGGCGTTCGCATCGGCGGTTCCCCGCCTCCGGGGCCCGGACTGTTGTCGGCGCCGTGACAACCGGGCCGGCCGAACCCGTCAGGCGGCTCCAGCACCATGTACCACGGCTGGACCCGGCGGGCACCAGTGGAACCCACCTCATGAGACGGCACACCGCGGAGTGATCTCTCGGACGCGAAAGGCGTCGCTGCACGAACCCGAGCTCGACCGAGTGGCTGATGCGGACTGGCGGGTCCCCGGCCGTATGCCCCGCCCGACCGGATCGGGCCGGCCGGAACCTCCCCAGCCGCGGCAGCGGCCCAGCCCCCTGGAGAGCGCGTGGGGCGTAGTTGTTGGCGCAGCAAGTGAGAGGACAGCTTGGCGTGGCCGGCGGGGACCTCCCGGGCCGCGGCCGTGTCGTGGTCGGTGCGGACGGCGAACTACTCAAGACGGCGCTCACCGCTACCGGTGCCGTCGCCCTGATCTTCATCGGCGGCTGGGAGAACGGCCGGCGTCCTTGGAGTCGTGGCTCCGATTCTGGGGCCGCGGAATACTCAGCTGCAACTGAGGCTGGCCCGCCCTAGGATCCTCGCTCGAGGCGCTGGCATGGCGCCCTGTCAACAGTGGGCACTCAACGGACCCAGGATGCGTGACGCCATGAGCAGCCGACTCTTCGCCATCTCCTTCGACGCGCACCAGCCCGAACGCCTAGCGCACTTCTGGTCGAGCGTCCTGGGCTTGGAGACGACCAACGATTCTTACGACGGCATCGCCCCCATGTCCGGGAATGACGCCGGCTACCGCCTCAGCTTCCGGCCCTCCTGGACGCAGAAGACCGGCCAAAACCGGCTGCACTTCGACCTCACCAGCTCCTCCCTGGAGGACCAGCAGGAGACCGTGGCCAGGGCGCTCGACCTCGGCGCGCAACACTGCGACGTCGGCCAGGGGCCGGACGCGTCCCATGTGGTGCTCGCCGACCCCGAGGGCAACGAGTTCTGTGTCATCGAGCCGGGCAACGATTTCCTCGCCGACTGCGGCCTCATCGGAGCGCTCGCCTGCGACGGTTCGCAGGCCGTGGGCTACTTCTGGAGCAAGGCGCTGGGCTGGCCGCTGGTCTGGGACCAGGACGAGGAGACCGCCATCCAGTCACCGAACGGCGGTACGAAGATCACGTGGGGCGGTCCGCCGCTCATGCCAGACCCTGGCAAGGACCTGCACTTCGACCTCGCAACGAACGACGATCAGCAAGCAGAGGTTGACCGCCTGCTATCCCTCGGAGCGAAGCGTCTCGACTCCGCCCACAGCGGGGACGGCTCGGTACAGCTGGCCGACCCCGACGGCAACAAGTTCTGCGTGCTCACACACCGGTAAAACGGGAACCGCGGCAAGCAGGTACCAGGGCCTATTGCGAAAGTTCTGGTCACACCCACCAGGCGAGGTTGACCTCGCCGCGATGATTGTCAGTGCGGCCTCGTACACTCTCGGCGATCTGATCGAAGGGAGTGCAGTGGAAGACAGGACACGTATCACGTCACTGGTCGAGATCCTGCCCCCGGATCTGGGCGCGGACGAGGAGGTCGACTGGTCGGCAGCCAAGGCACGCTGGGGCACGCGATTCCCGCATGACTTCATGGACTTCATGTCGCTCTATGGCGCTGGTTCATTGTTGGATGAGGTTGGCATCCTGTTGCCCCTGCCGAAGGAGTACATCCAGTGGGATCCCGGGACCTTCGAGGAGGAGACGGAGAACGCCCGCTCCACCTGGGAGATGCTGGATGGCCAGGCAGGCCTCGAGATCGACCCGGACCACATCCTTGCCTGGGGCGTCACTTCTGGAGCTGACATCCTCTGCTGGCTTACCACTGATCCAGACCCCGACCGGTGGCCAGTTCTGGTTTGTGGCCGGCATAGTCGCGACGACTTCACGCTGTTCGCCTGCGGCATGGTCGAGTTCATCCGCCAACTGCTCCGGGACGAGTACGACCCCTACCCGCTCAGCATCGACCTGCGCGGTGCTTCGCCGCGCTACGTGCACTGGCTCGAAGAACAGCGACGCTGGAGGGCAGGGTCGGACCGCTACTCCGGTGAGCCACGAACAGCTGACCAGTAGGGGTTATCACGAGACTCTCTGGTCATAGCCACTCGTTGATGGCCGCGATCAGTACGGTCGCTTCCCAGCGGACAGCCAACTTGTCGTATCTCGTAGCCACGGCCCGATACCTCTTGAGTCTGTTGATCCCGCACTCGACCGGTGAGGCGGACGGGACGGGGCGTCCGGCCCGATACAGGATCTCGTACACGAGCCGGTGCTGTCGGGTGATCCGATGCGTCACTTCACTCGGCGCCAAGCAGCACCTGCCCGGCCCGCAGCCGGCCTTGGAGGGCGGTTACGGCTGTCGAATCCGCCTGCCGCTCCCGCACTCAGGAGACGTGTCGGACCGGTTCCGCTCCGGTTTGGATAAGGAAGTCGGTGAGTACTTGGGCGAGTCGTTCGGGCTGGTCCTCGGGGACGAGGGTGGACGAGCCGGCGATCTCGATCAGCTGGCCCTGCGGGTACAGATCGGCCAGCCGGGGGCCGTGCTCACGCGGCATCAACCGATCCTCGGTCGCCCAGACGACCAGTACCGGGCGGTCGAAGTCACGCAGTCGCTCGCTCCAGGCGAGCAAGGTCCTGCGCCCGGGGGCCCCGGTGGCGAATTTGGCGAAGTCCCTGCGGACAGCCCTGCTGCGGGTGGCGGGAGCGAACCAGTCGTCCATGATCTCGTCGGGGACCCCACGCAGGCTCATCCCTCCGTATCCGCCCCGGCTGTGACGGAAGGCGGGAACGCGCATGAGGCGCGTCAGGAGCCAGACGCCGCCGGGAACCCTGCACACCTGCGCCATGGCCTTGGCCGGCCCGGGGGGAAAGTTGTCGAAGGCCTCGCAGGCCACCAGCACTAGGCGCGCAATGTGCTGGTCCTGCCCCTCCGAGATCAGGAACTGGCCCCCGCCCCAGTCATTGAGTACGAGGGTCACCTGGCCCAGACCAAGCTTCTCGATGAACTCGCCCAGGAGCCGGGCGACACCGCGCTGGGAGAGGTCGGCATCCGGGTTCATCGGCCTGCGGTGACCGCCCAAGGGCAGCGTGGGCAGGACGCAGCGGTATCCGTCCAGCAGCGGAACCACCTTGCGCCACTGGGTCTCGTTCATCGGCAGGCCGTGGCCGAACACCAGCACAGGCCCCTCCCCGCCGGTGTCCCGGTAGTCGATCGATCCGGACGACAACTCGATTCTCGGCATCACGACCCCCTGTTTGATAGATCGTTCTACTGTAATCTTTGAGGGGACAGGGAGTGAAGACAATGGGACAGACGGACACGCGAGCCAGAATCCAGGGTGCCGCCGCGGTGCTGTTCCGCCGCCACGGCTACTCGGCCACCGGCCTGAAGCGGATCGCTGCAGAGGCGAACGCACCGTTCGGCTCGATCTACCACTTCTTCCCCGGTGGCAAGCAGCAACTGGCCGGGGACATGATCCGCACGTCCGGAACCGAGTACGGCCGAATGGTCCTGGCTCTGCTGGACAGCGTGCCGGACCCGGTGGAGTCCCTCGTGCGTGCATTCGAAGCGGCTGCCGACGACCTTGCGGCGGCGGACTATGCCGACGCGTGCCCGATCGGGACGGTGGCCCTCGAAGTGGCGAGCAGCAACGAGGTGTTGCGGATCGCGACGGCGGAGGTCTTCGAGCAGTGGGTCGGCACGGCGACGCAGTGGTTCGGCCGCTGGGTGGCCGAGCCGAAGGCGGCGCAGTCCCTCGCGTATTCAATGATCATGATGCTAGAAGGGGCATTCATGCTCAGCCGCGCCACCCGTGACCCGGAACCCCTGCGGATAGCCGGCCGATCCATGGCCAACTTGCTGCACACAGCCATCATTCAGACCGGCGAGGACTGATCTCGAACCCTGCTCCGCCAGGCCGTCGACTCCCGCGCCGTCATCGGCCAGGCCATCAGCGTGTTGATCTGCCTGCACCAGATCAGCCCCGACACCGGCTTCACTGTGCTCCGCACCACCTCCCAGCGCGCCAACACCAAGCTCCACACCGCCGCCTGCCGTCACCCGCTGGGCCCACACCCACCACCCACGGCCCGCCCCGATCAAAGAAGCACTCGACGAAGCCCCGCACCTGCAGGCGGGCACCCATGGCATTCCCGACAACTGATCACTTGGCGGAAATTGCTGCTCCTCCGTTGGTGCGCCGCTGCCCGGTATGGCTGCCGTGCCAGTCCAGCACCAATGCGGTGGCATCGTCAGCCAGGGATCCCCGACACGCGGTGAGGACCGCCGCTGTCAGGGCCCGGACCACTTCCCGCGGATGCTCATCGCGGGTGTCGCTGATGAGGGCGGGCAGGTTCACGGCGGCCGCGCCGCGCTCCCGCATACCGTCGGTGAGCAGCACCAGGCGATCGCCCGGCTCCAGACGCAGTCGCTGCACCTCGTAGCTGACGGGGGCGGGCACCCCGAACGGCAGGTTGACCCTGATGGGCAGTTCCTCCACCCGGCCTTCGCGCACCCGCAGGGGCCAGGGGTGGCCGGCGTTGATCAGCTCGCAGGCCCCGGTATCCAGTGCGATGCGTAGCAGCTGGCCGGTGGTCAAACCGCGGGCGTGGCGGGTGAGTGCCTGATGTGCGGCGTCGGCCTGCTCGAGGATGCTGCGGCCGGCGCGGCGGGCTCCGCGCAGGGCGTTCACGGTGAGCGTGGCCAGCAGCGCGGAGGCGGTGTCGTGGCCCATCGCGTCCGTGATCGACAGATGGAGGGTGTCCTGGTCGAGGGCGTAGTCGTAGGTGTCGCCGCCGATGTCGTCGGCCGGGGCGAGGCCGCCGGCCAGGGTGAAGTGCGCTCCCTCGCAGCAGGACGCCGAGGGCAGCAGCTGGTGCTGGATCTCCGCGGCCAAACTCATCGGCGTGCTGCGCCGGCCCCAGTGATAGAGATCGGTGAAGCGGCGGTCGGTCACCACGATGTAGGCCAGCGCGTGCGCGGCCTGCCCCACCGCCTGCCGCACCGCATTGTCGGCGTCCGGCACGATCAGGTCCAGGACGCCGATGCAGTCACCACGGTTCGTCACCGGCGCCACCAACCGACAGCCGTCGTCGACGTCCTCCTGGTGCAGCCGCTGGGAGCGCAGCACCCGCTCGAAGACGCTGCCCGCCAGGCCGATCCGCTGCGCCTCGCCCCGCGCCTGCCCGGCCGTGCCGGCCCTCGGCAGGCGCACGGCCTCCCGCCCAAGCATGTCGACGAACCAGAACGACACCTCCGAAGCGGAGAAACGCTTCTCCAGGTTCCGGGCGACCACGTCCACCGACTCCACCGGCGCGGCATCCTCCGCCGCACCCAACACCTCATCCAGGTCCAAGCCGACATCACCAGCCACAGCCACCTCCCAATCCACCGATCCACCCCATCCGCCTTCCCCGGCAATCGGGAAACCGGATGCACCAGATTCAAGCAGTTGAGGAGGGGTCGGCCGGTCGTCCTACCGGCGGGGGCCTGAACGCGCGGAGATGCCGGGAGCGTCGACCAGCGCGATGCGGGCGGTGACCCGTTTACCGACCGGCTCGCGCTTCGCTTCGAAGCCCTCGGCGACCGCCATGACGATCTCCAAGCCGTGCTGCCCGACCCGGCCGGCGTCCGCGGCCCCGGCGACGGGCAGCACCGGGTCGGAGTCCCACACCGCCACCTCGACCGCGTCCCCGGCAATCCGCAAATCCAGCAGCACCGGACCGGGCGCGTACTTGTGGGCGTTGGTCACCAGCTCACTGACCACCAGCTGAGTCAGATTCATGACACGCTGCGACACCGGCAGATGCTGATCGGCCCGGACGCGGGTGAGGAAGTCGGCGGCCAAGTGGCGGCCCCGAGCGATACCTCCTGCCACTGGCAGTGGAGGTACTGCGGGAGAACCCGATGGCAGAGGGGCACATGTACGAAGGTGATCTACTGTCCGCGGTCCTCACCAGGAACCTATCGGTCTGGGCCGAGTTCCCCGAACTCGGCCCAGAGCTTCGCGGGATCGTCTCGAAGTTGACTGGACTGCCCCCTGACCTGGAGCAGGAGGTTGAGCGCTTCCTGGTTCCCTAGGGCACCGACTCCCGCGACGGATGCCCGGGCGTGACCGCGACACCAGTGATGGCGTTGGTGGCAGCAGTCGGTGAACCACGTGATCCACGGCCTGCGGGCACGGCCGCCGACCTCGACCAGCACCGGGACCCGCATGTGGTCGGTCTCCCACACCTGATTACGCCAGCCGCGCGGCCGGGCCAGGGAAACGTCATGCCTGCGCGCCGCCCGCTCCCCACCCGCAAGCCCGGCCCGCTCCCCCGGCGTCAAATCACGGCGGATCGCCCGGCCGTGCTCGGCAACCAGTCGGGGGCGGCAGGCGGTCCAGGCCCGCACCGGGCAGATCTCGGGGTCGTCGGCGTGCGGATCTTGGCGTTGCGCACCGAGTGCTTGGTCTAGCCGGTGAGCACAGCGACGACCAGGCCGCCCGGGGGCAGCGTGACGTCGCCGGTCAGCAGCCCGGCCGGATCCTGCCGCGGCTGGCTAGTGGAAGCCGGTGAGGGCCAGCGCCTTGTCCCGGTCACCGGTGAGGGTGTCGGGGCGGGCTCGGGCGACGGCGCGCAACCCATCGACGTCGGCGCCGATCGCCTGTCCGCGGCCGCGCCGCTCGCCAGCCTGCAGGAGCTGGACCGCGAGGCCTTCCAGCGCGGCGCGGGCCTCGGGGCTGGTCGTCACAGAAGACCTTCACGCCGCGCTCGTGACCGGCGGTGGCGCAAGAACCTGCTCCAGGCCCGCCAGCGGGCTGCTGGCAGGCCTGTGGGGCGTTTGGCGAGACAGAGCAGCACGGCGGTCGCGTTGTCGTCCCAGCCGTCGCCGCGAGATTCAGTAGTGCCGCGAGACCCGATTACCGGCGTACCATCCTCGGTCTCGTTCAGCCTTGTACTGAAGCCGCTCGGTGCAGCTCATGCCTTTGAGCATCGCCTCTTCCCTCCTCGCAGCGTGGGAATCTCCGGCTGTTCGTAGCAGCTTGTCGGGAACGGTGTCCCAGGGCTTGACGGAGGTGAAGACACGTCGCTCTGCCTCCGTAAGACCGCCCGGGAATGCCTCGGCAATCGCGCTCCCGACGAGTCGGGCCCGCTCCTCTGTCCGGAGGTCCGGGCGAGTGCTCAGCGCTCTCCTGAGCGTCTCTCGTACATCAGCTCGCAGCCCGTCAACGTAGTGTCTCGCACGCTTGTGTCCTTCGATGTCCATCCGTGGCATATGCCGGAGGCTAGCTGGCAGGGGCCGGGTCACGACCGCGCCGCCGCCGTAGTCGTCAATCGGCCACCTCCATCTTCCGTGCGGTACACGTACGCCTACGGGACAGGCGGCGTCGGAGCGGCCGTCCAGCCGGACGTGACGGAAGGTGAAGGTGTGGCCATCCTCGTCACGCAGGGCCCAGCCGTTCAGGTTCACCGCGCGAGTGGAGTTGGTGATGTCCACCCACTCCTGTTCAGCGACCAGTTGGGTGGAGTCACTTGCGCGTGGCATCCCGCCCATCCGGCCCCGCCGTGGTTCTCAGCCCCGACGCCGGACGAAGCTGTACGCCGACAAGGCCTGGAGATGCCGAGACTGCTGCTCTACTCGCCGGCCCAGCGCCAGCACTCATCCCTCGGCGTCGCTTCACCTCTCCATAAGCGCTACTGCGGAGGCCCGCTGTGGCGGGGCGGCAGCCGGGTCCGCAGGAGCGCCAACTGACCAACGCGGCGCGCCTCCTTGCGAGTGCAGGGGCTGTTCTCGGTTGACCCGCTCGTCGGGAGCCCGACAAGGGCAGCCTCCGTTCCTTCTTGGCAGGAGCGTGGGGCGGTCTGATCACAGCACGGCAACAAGATTCACTGGACAACCACATGTGAGCGAATCGCAGGCCCTGGGGAAATCTCGCCGGTTCAGTCAAAAAAGAGTCGGGACACCGGGACGCGGACCCTATATCGCCCGACCGCCGGCCTCTGGCCGAATGCTGGTCAGAGGGAGCCGGGGTCCCTGCCGAACGCACCGCGCGGTGGTCTCCGGCGCGGTGTGCCGCCGACCGGTCCGACATCCCCGTACGGACGGAGGACCGGCGAGTAACGGCAACCGGAGGAAGATCAGCCACGTCTCTCCACCGGACGGCGATGGGGGGGACCGGTGACCAGTCATCACCAACGGCGAGGTCGTGTACGACTTGCACAGCGCAGGCCATCGCCTCGCCGTGTGCGGCCACGGGCCGGGACCGCTCGCAGCCGACTGCGACGGTTACGGCGGCTGCCATGGACCACGGTCGGGACGTGTATCGGCGCGGTGGCGGCTATCGGAGGTCTCGTCTTCACCGGTGTGGCTACGTACTACGGCGCCGTTGTCTCCCGGCAGCAGCTCGACCAAGTGAAGGGAGACCAGGAGCATGAAGAGCAGCAGCAGGCATCCCGGATAACCACATGGACGGACCCTGACGCCTCGGACGGAAAGCTCCACGTTGTGAACAGGTCACCTGATCCCGCAACATCTGCAAGCGTGACCATTGGAGTGGAGCGTGCGGTCTACGTCTTTCAGATACCGACGCTGCCACCATGCTCCGAGCTGTCTCTGCAAGCCAAGGACATCAGGTTCGCACACGGGACCTACCGGTTCTCCCTCGACGCCGGAGTGTGGCGTGCCGACCTCTTGCAGTTCACTGATGCCACAGGGCAGACGTGGCAGCGGACGCCCGAAGCCCTCGAAAAAATCGACTTCGCGGCATCGGTCGTCCCTTACTTTCCGCAGTTCAAGGTGACGCCCCTCGACGGTGAATGCGGATATACGTGATCTTGAACCAGCCCGAGTGGCACGACGACAGGGCATGGGGCGCCCGACTGCCGGTGACTGCTTACCGATGGGTCATCGAACGGACCTTTGCCGCCTCATCACCCACCGGCGACTCGGCTCATCGCACTAACCGGAGGGCTCAACCAGGCGCTCCGCGAGTCACCTTCGCCGTCGACTGCACCGCCTGCGCCCGCATGCCCTCGAGTGGTCGAATGGGCCAACACCATGGAGCAGTACCAACGGTGCGGGCTGGCCACGGCAGGCCCGGAGGCACTGCGCCTCGAGCACCCCAGCCTGTCCTGGCACACCCTGGGCGGCCATTCTCTGCCGCGAGTTCCGCAGGCAGGCAAAGAAGGCACCGGACACCCGACCGACTAAGGCATACACCGCCTGGCATCCGTCGTCAGCGCCCCGCCCCGGCGGGGCGCTGACGACGGATGCTGGGCGGTCTTGCAGTACGCGCCGATGGCGGCGTTGATCTTCTTGGCCTCAGCCGGGCTCACGGTGTGGGTGCTGTTACTGAACCGGGCCTGCGCGACGACGTCGACCTTGACCGACTTGCCGTTGATGGCAGAGCACTGGTTGCGGGTGTTGTCGATGGCCTTGTCGGGGTCGGCGACAAGGGCGGGGTTCACTTTGCGCAGTACGGCCGGCAGGTCGGTTCGGGCCTGGCCGGTGGGCGCGGCCGGGATGCCGGCGACGGCGACCGAGGCGGACGCCTGCCGCCCCTGCTGGTCACCGCCTATCACACGGCCCGCTGTCTGCACGCCGAGGCGGGCCTGCCGCTCGCCGTCGACCCCGCACTGCCCCGGCCCGACAACGAACACGCCCTGCCCGCCGACTCCACGGTGCTGCTGCACACCGACGGGCTGGTCGAGCACCCCGCCGACACCCTGGAGGTGGGTATGCGTCACGCCGCCCATGTCGCCGCCCTTCACGCCACCGAGCCGCTGCCACACCTGTGCGACGCTCTGCTCGCCCACCGCCGAGGACGGACCTTCCACGACGATGTCGCTCTCCTCGCCACATGCGTCACGCGCTTACCGAGTTGCCAGTGGGGGCGGCTCGCCCGGCACCGTCCCGCACTCAGGCCCGCAACCCTGGAGCGGCGAGACGTCTGGACCACCGCCGTGCCACTCGATGAGGTGCGAGTCGACCACGTCCAGCTCGTCCCCGCCCACCAGCCCGGCCTGTCGCAGGCTTCGGCGTGGCAGTGCTCCTTGCTTCATCAAGCCGCAGCTGCGCTCCGCTCCTCCGCGCGCGCTCCCCACTCCGCTGCGGGTGAGGGCTGGACGGCGGCATGACCGAAGGGTCATGGGTCTGCCGGCCGATGTGATCGCTGAACTTGCGCTGACCGTGGCAGGCGCGGCAACCCGTTCGGCCACGCCTGTCTCGCGAGGGCGCCGCGCCACGCTGACGATGCTACTGACGGCCGACCTCGTGAACGGGCCGTATCAACCCCTGTCCCCGGAGGATCAAATGCCCATAGTCACGGGCAGCCATGAGAGCACGTCAGCCAGATGCAGACCAGAGAGACCGACGCAGTCGCTTCACGGCCGCCGAATGTGGCTGGTGGGAATCCTGGCGGCGCTGTGCACCGCACTACTGCCAGGCGTCGCCCCGCATGCGGCAGTAGCCGAGCCCACCCACCCCACGCAGGTCAGCCGTCTCTATGTGACCAATTTCGATGCCGACACGGTAACGGTCCTCAACGCCGGCACACACGCGGTGATCAGCACCGTCCCTGTCGGTGAGACCCCGATCGAGGTGGCGGTGGACCCGGGTCGTGCCCGCGCCTACGTGGCCAATCGCGATGCCCACACGGTGACGGTGATCAATACCGATACCAACACCGTGCTCACCACCATCCCCGTCGGTGGCCCCCCGCAGGACGTTGCGGTGGATCCGGGCCGTGGCCGCGCCTACGTGACCAACGCAGCTGACGACAACGTGTTGGTGATCAACACCGACACGAACACGGTCGTCACCACCGTCCCCGTCGGCGACGTCCCGTTCGGGCTCGAGGTGGACCCGGGCCGCGCCCGCGCCTACGTGGCCAACAGCGAAGGCGACAGCGTGTCGGTGATCAACACCGACACGAACACGGTGGTCACCACCGTCCCTGTGGGCGACCGTCCGTTCGACGTCGCGGTGGACCCAGGCCGTGCCCGCGCCTACGCGATCAACGAGAACGGCGACTCTGTGTCGGTGATCAACACCGACACGAACACGGTGGTCGCCACCGTCCCCGTCGGTGACACTCCGACCGGGGTGGCGGTGGACCCGGCCCGTGCCCACGCCTACGTGGTCAACTCCGAGGACGACACGGTGACGGTGATCAACACCCAGACCAATACGGTGGTCGACACCCTGACGGTCGGCGACGAACCGGCCCGAGTGGCGGTGGACTCGTCCAGCGCCCGCGCCTACGTGACCAACTACGCGTCCGACACGGTGTCAGTGATCAACACGGCAACCGACCAAGTGGTCGACACCTTCGCGGCCGGCGACGGCCCCGTCGGGGCGGCAATCCTGAATGCGGCTCAAGGCGGCGGTCACTGCACGAAGCCCCGGAAGAGCACCTGCTGAGCGACAGGGACTGATTGGAACGGACGGGGTGCCCGGTTCATCGGGCACCCCGTCCGCGGTCCTCGCGGAGGGGCGGCAGACAACGAGTCCCCAGTTGAGGGGGCTGGTCGCACACCCTGTGCGGGTGCGGTGCCGCCCCTCCCTCCGGCGTGTCGTCACACCAGCGCGGCCTGCCTGGTCAGTGGCAGGCGGGCGTGGTCCAGGGCGGCGTCCATGCGGGCCGCCTGGCCCTTGGTGAATACCTCGCGGGCAACGGTCCCGGCACCGGCGACAGTCGGGGTGCCGCTGCGCGGTCGACGGCATGGAGAGGCCGTTAACGCGCACTGCGAGCGCGTGCACGACGGCGGGAACGCCGGCCGCCCACTTCTTCGGCGGTGTCACGGAGAGGGAGGTCTCCGGCTCCTCACCGGGCGGGTTCTGCATCGCTTGGCCTTTCTCTTGCCGTGTGCGGTACTCGGGTCAGCCGACGGGCCACTGGGCGACACGGCTCCTGGGCGGTTCCGGGGTGTCGTGCTGAACCCGGCCGTTGCGGATGGTGCCGCGCCAGGCACCACCCTCCTGACCGAGCCCTTCGATGAAGTGCTTGAAGCTCACCAGTTCCCCGCGCACCAGTCGCACGGTCAGCCCCACGACCCTGGACGAGCGGGTGAGGACCTTCGCGGCCCCCTGCGGTTGAAGCAGCATCCGGACCGTGATCGCGGTGCCACCGGACTCCGTCGGCCTGAACTCGACCTCGCCCTGGTGGGTGGGGTGCTGCTCCAGACCACGCCAGGCCAGGTAGGCGTCAGGGTCCTGTTCCACGATCTCGACCGCGAAACGGTGACGCAGGAGGCCGTAGCCGATGGTCCACGCGGTGACGGTAGGCCTGATCTGCTCGACGTCGCGCACCACGGTCGAGAAGCGCGGGAACGTCTTGAACTGCGTCCACTGGTTGTAGGCCGCGCGGACCGGCACCGCGACCTCGACCGTCTCCTCGACGTGCCGCTCGCGCAGCGGACGGCGGCGTGTCACGCCGTCGCCGTCGGAGCGCATGCCCGGGGTGTTCGGCACGGCCTGCCCACCGTCGTCTTCGTGCGCCATCCCTCGACCAGCGGGGTGCCGCGGCGACGGCGAAGCGGCAACCGGGGCGCGGTCGCCGGCCACCTGCCGGGTCACGGTGAGAGTCGCCCCGACTGCGTCAGCGGTCCTGGGAGAGTGCGAGGAGCTCGGCGAACGTGCCATCGGCGTGGACGAAGTCGTCGTAGCCCGAGGCACTCTGCCCCGGATCACGATCAGGCGCATGTCTTCTGTGCCACCGTGCCGGGCACGCTTCCCGTCACGCGTCGTCGCCCTTGATGCTCAGCTGCACGCGGTTCTCGTGGAAGTGGTCCCAGTTCATGACCAGGCGGAAGCAATGATGCGCCTCGAGGCGTTCGGCGTCGGCCGACTCCTGGCCCCGCTGCACCCGGGCGTCGCCGGAGGCCACAAGTTCGGTGAGGGCGATGCGGACATCGTCGGCGTCCTGACTGGTGGCGGCCGCCAGTCGGTCCAGGGAGGTGAGGATCTTGCGGTTCGCCAAGATCGTCGACCAAGTGGTTGATGACGCCGACACGGGCCGAGTACGCCGAGCGGCCGAGCCGGCCCGCGCTGAGCTCGCCTCCGCCCTCGGCAGCGCGCCGAGCCCGGAGGCCGAGGCGAAGGCGAAGACCCTGCTGGAGCGCCTCGGCGGCGACGCACACGGTCCGCGGGCAGCCGCGTAGTGGCGGGTATCGCGGTCGTCCTGGACCACACGACCGCGGGAGCGTTGTACGACCCGAAGGACCCGTTCAACGAGGCGGTCGCGGCGTTCTACGTCCAGGCCTCCGGCGGGCTCGGTGACCTGTATGCGCGGTGCTCTCGCTGACGGTCGGCGACACCGAGCGGTCCGGCCTGCTCGGCTAGATCAAGGGCCTGCGGTTCATCCGGATCGAGGCCTTCGACACCGCCTCCGCGGTCACCTCCACCGAACTGCTGCGCTGCGGGCACTCCTGGGCCGCCGTCCACGCCATCCACGCCGCCCGCCCCTCCCCCACCCACCCCACCGGCCGACACCTCCTCACCCTCATCCCCAAGACCTACGTCGGCACCGGCATCCAAGTACGATCCCACGCTGCCGTGACGCCGCATACGCTGGGAGTACGCGCCGCCCTCAGGAACCCGGGAGGTGTGTCATGGCCCACGCCCATCGCTTT
>NZ_JBEXYS010000054.1:0-21425 GCF_040631045.1 Streptomyces sp. NPDC005706
GAACCCGGAAGCTAAGCCTCACAGCGCCGATGGTACTGCAGGGGGGACCCTGTGGGAGAGTAGGACGCCGCCGAACAATCTTTGGGAAAACCCCCGCATCGAAAGATGCGGGGGTTTTCTGCGTTCAGGGCACTATTCGGCCCCCAAGGGGACGGAGAATGCCTGTGTCTCAGAGCCGGCCGGCCGCCTTGAGGGCCAGATAGGCGTCCGCCAATGCGGGGGCCAGATCGTCGGGTGTCGCGTCCACGACCGTCACACCATGCCGGCGCAACTGCTCAGCCGTGCGTTGCCGTTCGGTCCGTGCCTGCGTCCCGGCAGCGGCCTCGTACACGGCCTCCGTGTCACCGCGGGCCTGCGCCATTCGCGCGATGCGAGGATCGGCGACCGAGGCCACCACCACCGTGTGGCGCTGGGTGAGCCGGGGCAGCACGGGCAGCAGGCCCTGCTCCACGGGGGCGGCGTCGAGCGTCGTGAGCAGCACGATCAGGGAGCGACGCGGGGCCGTACGGAGAGCGGTCGCCGTCAGACCGCGGGCGTCCGTTTCCACAAGTTCCGGTTCCAGTGCGGCCAACGCGTTGACCAGGGACGGCAGGACGTCACCGGCGGCGCGGCCCTGGACCCGGGCGCGGACCCGGCGGTCGTAGGCCAGAAGTTCGACACGGTCGCCGGCTCGGGAGGCGAGAGCCGCCAGGAGCAGGGCCGCGTCCATCGATGCGTCCAGGCGTGGGATGTCACCCACGCGTCCGGCCGATGTGCGGCCGGTGTCGAGGACCAGGAGGATGTGACGGTCCCGCTCGGGTCGCCAGGTACGCACCGCGACCGTGGCCTGCCGGGCCGTGGCCCGCCAGTCGATCGAGCGTGTGTCGTCACCGGGGACGTACTCCCGCAGGCTGTCGAACTCCGTTCCCTCACCGCGGGTCAGCACGCTCGTGCGGCCGTCCAGCTCGCGCAGTCGGGCGAGTTTGGACGGCAAGTGCTTGCGGCTGGTGAACGGGGGCAGGACTCGCACCGTCCAGGGCGCCTTGTGCGTGCCCTGGCGGGAGAAGAGGCCGAGGGGGCCGTAGGAGCGGATCGTGACACGGTCGGCCTGGCGGTCGCCGCGCCGGGTGGGGCGCAGCCTGGTCGTCACGCGTCGGCGTTCGCCGGCCGGGACGGTGACGCGATGCCGTGAGCCCGCGCCCTCGGTGCCGGGCTGCCAGCTGCTGGGCGGCCATGCGTCCCGCAGGTGGGCGCGCAGGGGGCGGTTGGCCGGGTTGGTGACGGTGAGCGTGACGTCCGCGGTCTCCCCGAGGCGTGTGGAGGTGTCGCCGGAGCGGGACAGGCCGAGCCGTCGTACGGGAGCCGCGAGGGCGAAGTCGCAGGCGCAGGCCAGGGCGATGGAGCCGTTGACGGCGAGGATGCCCGTCCAGCCCGGCTCCAGGATGCCGATCGGGATCGAGCCGAGGGCCGCCAGGAGGGCGGCGCGTCCGGTGAGTGCCATCAGCGGGGGACGGGGACGTGGGCGAGGATGGCGTTGATGACGGAGTCGGTGGTCACGCCCTCCATCTCGGCCTCGGGCCGCAGCTGGATCCGGTGGCGCAGGGTGGGCAGGGCCAGAGCCTTCACGTCGTCGGGGATGACGTAGTCACGGCCGGTCAGCCAGGCCCAGGCGCGTGAGGTGGCCAGCAGAGCGGTCGCGCCGCGCGGGGAGACGCCGAGGGTGAGGGAGGGCGACTCACGGGTGGCGCGGCAGATGTCCACCACGTAGGCGGTGATCTCGGGGGAGATGCTCGTCTTGGCGACCGCTGCGCGCGCCGCCTCCAGGTCGGCCGGGCCGGCGACCGGGCGTACGCCGGCGGCGCGCAGGTCGCGGGGGTTGAAGCCGGAGGCGTGGCGGGTCAGGACGTCGATCTCGTCCTGGCGGGAGGGCAGTGGGATGGTCAGCTTGAGGAGGAAACGGTCCAGCTGCGCCTCGGGGAGGGGGTAGGTGCCCTCGTACTCCACCGGGTTCTGGGTCGCGGCGACGAGGAACGGCTCGGGGAGCGGGCGTGGTGTGCCGTCGACCGTCACCTGGCGTTCCTCCATGGCTTCCAGCAGGGAGGACTGGGTCTTGGGCGGGGTGCGGTTGATTTCGTCCGCTAGCAGCAGGTTCGTGAAGACCGGGCCGGGCTGGAAGGAGAACTCGGCGGTCCGCGTGTCGTAGACGAGGGAGCCGGTGATGTCGCTCGGCATCAGGTCGGGGGTGAACTGGACTCGCTTCGTGTCGACTTCGAGTGCGGATGCGAGTGCGCGGACGAGCAACGTTTTGGCGACCCCAGGGACTCCTTCCAGGAGAACGTGTCCGCGGCAGAGGAGGGCGACGACGAGGCCGGTCACGGCGGGGTCCTGGCCGACCACGGCTTTGGCGATCTCGGCGCGGAGGGCTTCCAGGGAGGCGCGGGCCGCGTCCGGGTTCCCGGTGGTCCCGGCGTTGTCGGTGGTCGGGTCCATCATGAACGGCGAACCTCTCTTTCGAGGGCGTCGAGTTGGTCGGTGAGGGCGATGAGGGCCGCGTCGTCGCCGGGTGGCGGTCCGAAGAGGAGGGGGTGCAGGTTCTGCCCGTCGCCGTGGAGATGGGCGGACAGGGCGGGAAGCAGGACTTCGGGTGCGTGCGCCTGGGCGGCGGGGACGCCGACGAGTGGGGCGAGACGCGTGCGGGTGGCGGAGCGAAGAGCCGCGGCCGCGCGGTCGCGGGCGTTGGCCTTGCGGTAGAGACGGGCGCGGCCTTCGGCGGTCTCCGAGGCGCGGATCGCGACTGGGAGCTTTTCGGGCACGAGCGGGCCGAACCGGCGTGCCCTCCAGAAGGCGGCGATCACCGCGGCGATGAACAGCTGCAGGGTGCCCCAGAGCCAGCCGGACGGCAGCAGGTCGAGGAACGTCTTCTGGCCGCCGGAGTCGGTGGTCGAGCCGTCGGAGAGTGAGGGGAGGTACCAGACCAGATGGGGGCGGGAGCCGAGGAGCTGGAGGGCGAGCGAGGCGTTGCCCTGTTCGTCGAGGCGCTTGTTCTGGAGGATGTCGGGCGCGCCGAGCACTACGGTGTCGCCGTCTTTGGAGGCCGCCGGGACGCGGAGCAGGGTGGCGAGGCGTTCGCTGGGGTAGCAGGAGTCGGCGTCGAGGTGGGTGGTGGTGTAGCGGATGCCGCCGGTGTCGGCGCTGCCCGCGCGCCGGGCTTCGGGAAGGGCGCAGCGGGGGGCGAGCGTCGATCCCATGCTGGTGGCGGGGTCCGCGGTGACCCCGGGCACGAGGCGTTCGACGGACCAGCTTCCGGCGGCGACGAGGACGGTGCGTCCGCCGGAGGCCGTGGTGGCGGAGTGCAGCCGGGTCTGTTGCCGGTGGGTCAGCAGGTCGGGCACGGCGACCAGGAGGGTGGTGTTCGGTCCGGCCGCGGCGCGTGCCGCGCCGAGCGTGGTGACGACGCGCGTGGAGACGCCCCGGTCGGCGAGGAGTTCGGCGACGGCTCGGCTGCCGTAGGGGTCGGCCGAGCGCGGGTCGAGTGCGCCGTGCCGGGCCTGGGAGCGGACGGCGGCGATCGCGACGGCGGCGACCAGGAGCAGCACCACGGCGAGTGCGATGCCCCGCGAGCGGGTCCACAGCTGGCGGGCGGTGGGCGATGCCGAGGTGGCCGGCAGCGTGGCGGTGCTCATTCGGCGGCCCCCCGGCTGGTGCCGTGGGCCGTGCTGGTGGCGTTGTTCGCGAGGTCGGGCCGGCTGCGTTCCAGGTCGCGGTCGAGTTCGGCGATGCGCTGGTACGCCTGCTCGTCGGATCGGCGCCCGCCGTATGTGACGTCGTCGAATCCGCGGGCGGCGGAGCGCAGCCGGTCCGTGTGCGCGGGGAGGGCGCGGCCGGCCTCGGCTGCGGCTTCGTCGGCGGTGCGGCCGGGGCGCACGTCGAGCAGGGCCCGTTCCTCCAGGGAGCGGACGATGGCCCGCATGCGCTCCTGGACGGCGTGGTTCCAGTGGCCCTGGGCGGCGTGGGCCTCGGCGGCAGCCCGGTGTTCGGCGGCGCTGCGGGGGCGGTCGTCGAACAGGGGGGCGGTGGAGACGGGCAGGCGGCGTGGGGTGCCCAGGCGCCACCACAGGGCGGCCAGGACGACCACGACGAACAGGACGACGACGAGAAGGCCGAGCGCGCCGCCCGGCGTAGCGGACGCCGCGGTGTCCAGCAGACGGCCGGCCCAGTCCCAGAACGCGTTCAGGGCCCGCTGGATCAGGCTGGGGTCGTTCTCGTGGTACATCCGCTTCGACAGCTCGCGGCGCGCCGCTTCCCGCGCAGGGTCACGCGGAATGGTGACCGGCGGCTCGTCGCCCGAGCCGCCATCCGCCAGGACGCCGGCACGGGCGGTGACGCCCAGCAGGCCGCGTACGGCCGATACGGCGGCGCCCGGCAGGGCCGGCACCGCCGTGAGCACTCCCCCCGTCGGGCTCACCGCATCAGCTCCCCGGTACGGGGCCGGGGGCAGGGGCACCGGGGCCGTTCCCCTGGACACCGGCGGCGCGGGCCAGTTCGAGGTCGAGGGCCTCGCGGCGGATGCGCTGGTCGATGTACAGCAGCACGGTGACGCCCGCGGTGATCGGCAGTGTGACCATGGCGCCGATCACCGAGCCGATGCCACTGATGATCAGGAAGGTCCAGCCGGCGCTCTGGCTGCCGGTGGTGAAGAAAGTCGCCATGCCGGTGCCGCCGACGGCACCGGCGATGAGGGCGAAGGGGATCACGACGAGCGACGAGACGATGTTGGCGATGAGCCCGGCGAGCATCTGGATGCCCACCACGCGCCACCAGGAGCCGCGGACCAGCTTCGCGGAGCGGGTCATCGACTTCACGATGCCCTGCCGCTCCAGCATCAGCGCGGGCGAGGCGAGGGAGAAGCGGACGGTCAGCCAGATCGCGACGACGAGGGCGGCCAGCATGCCGAGGACGAGCAGGGCGATACCGGCTCCCTCGTTCCCGCCGAGGGTGAGGACGAGGATGCCGGGCAGCGCGCCGCCCAGCACCACGCCCACGGAGATGAGGCCGAGCAGCAGGAGCAGACCGAACAGCTTGGGCACCTGCGGGCGGGCGTCCCGCCAGGCCTCGCCGGTGCTGACCGGCTTGCCGAGGACGGCACGGCTGGTGACGGTCGTCAGCAGGGCGGTCGCGACGATGGAGCCGATGACCGAGATCACGGCAACGACGGAGGTGCCTGCCATGAGCGCTCCGAGAGCCCGGAGTATCTCGCTTCCGGAGGCGCTCGGGTCGCCGAGGGTGTCGGCGGTCTCGCCGTCGTTGAGCAGGAAGCCCTGCAGCAGGATCATGCCGAGCTGGGTGACCACCGCGACCGTAAGCGAGATGCCGAGGACCGTGCGCCAGTAGGTGCGCATGGTGGAGACGGCGCCGTCGAGGATCTCGCCGACGCCGAGCGGGCGCAGCGGGATCACGCCGGGCTTTGCCGCGGGCGGGGGGCCGCCCCAGCCGCCGCCCCAGGGCCCGCCGTGGCCGCCGGGGGCGCCGTAACCGCCGTACCCGCCGGGCGGGCCGCCGTAGGAGCCTCCTCCGTACCCGCCGGACGGGCCGCCCCAGCCCGTGCCGGGCGGCGGTGGCGTCGGGGCCTGGCCGGGGCTCGGGGCGCCCGTGGGCGCGGACCACTGGCCGGGTGGGGGCTGCTCGTTGGACCACTTCGCGCCTGGTGCCTGCGCGTCCGGGCCCGGCTGCGCGGCGGGCTCGGCGGGGCCAGGGCGGTCGGCGGGCTCGGCGGGGCCGGACGCGCCGGGTTCCCGCCCGTCGGACGACGGGGCGGATCCGGGCGAGGCCCAGCCCGGAGTGTCAGTCATCGAAGCTCCTTCACGGTGCCCGTCCGCGGACGCGGCGGCAGGTTGGCAGACATCGTGCCATGGGGCGGTCATCGGATGACCGGCCGCGGTAGGCGCTGGACACCTTCAATTGTCCGCCGGTTCCGGGGCAGACTGACCGCATGGCTGATCAGTACGCGCAATCCGGCGAGGACAAGCGGCCGGCCGAGATACCTGCGATCCGATGGGAGGAACCGCCTGAAGGCCCCGTGGTGGTCCTTCTCGACCAGACGAGGCTGCCGGCCGAGGAGGTCGAGCTGGTGTGCACGGACGCGCCGGCGCTGGTGGAGGCGATCCGTTCGCTCGCCGTGCGCGGGGCCCCGCTGCTCGGGATCGCCGGGGCGTACGGCGTCGCGCTCGCCGCCGCGCGGGGGTTCGACGTCGAGGAGGCCGCGGCGGCGCTGGAGAGCGCCCGGCCCACCGCCGTGAACCTCTCCCTCGGGGTGCACAGGGCGGCGGCCGCTCATCGCGCCGCGCTCGCCAGTACCGGTGACCCGACGGCGGCGGCGACCGCGGCGCTGGCCGTGGCGCGAACCGTGCACCAGGAGGACGCCGAGGCCAGCGGGCGGATGGCGGTCCACGGGCTGGCGCTGCTGGACGAACTGCTGCCGGGCGGCGGGCACCGCGTCCTGACCCACTGCAACACCGGGGCACTGGTTTCGGGCGGGGAGGGGACGGCGTTCGCGGTGGCCCTCGCCGCGCACCGGGTCGGGCGGTTGCGCAGGCTGTGGGTGGACGAGACGCGTCCGCTGCTGCAGGGCGCCCGTCTGACGGCGTACGAGGCGGCGCGGCGCGGTATGGCGTACACCCTGCTCACCGACAACGCGGCCGGGTCGCTGTTCGCGGCGGGTGAGGTGGACGCGGTGCTGGTCGGCGCGGACCGGATCGCGGCCGACGGTTCGGTGGCGAACAAGGTGGGGAGCTATCCGCTCGCGGTGCTCGCCAGGTACCACCATGTGCCCTTCATCGTGGTGGCTCCGGTGACGACGGTGGATCCCGGCACTCCGGACGGGGCGTCCATCGAGGTCGAGCAGCGCCCCGGGTACGAGGTGACCGACGTCCTGGCCCCTCAGATGCCGGTGACGGGAGCCGGTGGCGGTATGGCTGTGGCGCCGTTGGGGACCCAGGCGTACAACCCGGCGTTCGACGTGACGCCGCCCGAGTTGGTGACGGCGATCGTCACCGAGGAGGGGGCGGTCTCGCCCGTGACGGCCGAGGCGCTCGCGGAGCTGTGCGCCCGGTCGCGCCAGGTGACGTCCGGCTGAGGGACGGGGCGACCGACGTGGCGACCGACGTGGCGGCCCCTCCGCCCCGCGGCGGGGCGCGGGGCGGAGGGGCCGTGACAGGCCCGGGAACGAAGTGGCCGGGCCGGGTCGCGCTGGGGGAGTTGGTTCTGCCGTCCACGCCTGGGTGTTCCGGCAACGATTCGAGCGTGAGAAGGCAGGGGAGGGCCCGGCGGCGGCGTGATCGACAGGCCCGGTGACGCCGGGGGCAGACAGTGACGGCTCCGTACGACTATCGTCACAGGCCAGTGAGCTGTCTCACCTGCGCCTCTGTCGTCGTTACGAGAATGGGATGATGTCGTTTATGAAGGGACGAGTCCTTGTCGTCGACGACGACACCGCACTGGCCGAGATGCTCGGCATTGTGCTGCGTGGTGAAGGTTTTGAGCCGTCTTTCGTAGCCGACGGTGACAAGGCGCTGGCCGCTTTCCGGGAGTCCAAGCCCGACCTGGTGCTGCTCGACCTGATGCTGCCCGGCCGGGACGGCATCGAGGTCTGCCGCCTGATCCGGGCCGAGTCCGGGGTGCCGATCGTGATGCTCACGGCCAAGAGCGACACCGTGGACGTCGTCGTGGGCCTGGAGTCGGGCGCTGACGACTACATCGTGAAGCCGTTCAAGCCGAAGGAACTGGTGGCCCGTATCCGGGCGCGGCTGCGGAGGTCGGAGGAGCCGGCGCCGGAGCAGCTCACCATCGGTGACCTGGTGATCGACGTGGCCGGGCACTCGGTGAAGCGCGACGGGCAGTCGATCGCGCTGACCCCGCTCGAGTTCGATCTGCTGGTCGCGCTCGCCCGCAAGCCGTGGCAGGTGTTCACCCGCGAGGTGCTGCTCGAGCAGGTGTGGGGCTACCGTCACGCCGCGGACACGCGGCTCGTCAATGTGCATGTCCAGCGGCTGCGCTCCAAGGTCGAGAAGGACCCGGAGCGGCCGGAGATCGTGGTGACCGTCCGTGGTGTCGGATACAAGGCCGGACCGAGCTGACATGTCCGGGGACAGTGCCGCTTCGGCCCCCGGCCGGTCCGGGGCCCGTCCGGAGCGGCCTGTCGGCCGGAAGACGACGGGTTCGCGCTGGGGACGCCTCTTCGAGGGTGGTCTGCTGCAGGGCGGGGTTCAGGGCAGCCCGGTCCTCCGTCTGTTCATGCGCTGGGTGCGGCGTCCGCTGCTGCCCGTCATGCGGTTGTGGCGGCGCAACATCCAGCTCAGGGTCGTCGCCACGACCCTGCTGATGTCGCTGGGCGTCGTCCTGCTGCTGGGTTTCGTCGTCATCGGGCAGGTGCGCAACGGTCTGCTGGACGCGAAGGTCAAGGCGTCGCAGAGCCAGGCCACCGGTGGCTTCGCGGTGGCCAAGCAGAAGGCCGACGAGGCCGTCGGCGGCAACGGCACGGCCGCGGTGTCCGGTGACGACACCGACACCACCGACGGACGGCAGTCGCAGAACGTCATCCAGTGGATGAGCGACCTCGTCGAGTCGCTGTCCAGCGGTGGCGCCGGCGCGTTCGACGTCGTGACGCTGCCCGTGGGCGACGACAGCGGGGGCGGGCGGAGCCCGCGCGGCTCCGGGAACGTCAACCCGTCCTCCAGCGTGCCCGCCGACCTGCGCGACCGCGTCAACAGCAGCACGACGGCCGCCCAGAGCTACACCCGGATCGTCTACTCCAACGCCAAGGAGTCCCAGCCGGCGCTGGTCATCGGTAAGCAGGTCAACGACCCCAACGGCCGCCCCTACGAGCTGTACTACCTCTTCCCGCTCACGCAGGAGGAGAAGTCCCTGAGCCTGGTCAAGGGCACGCTCGCGACCGCGGGACTCTTCGTCGTCGTACTCCTCGGGGCGATCGCCTGGCTGGTGGTGCGGCAGGTGGTCACGCCGGTGCGGATGGCGGCCGGGATCGCGGAACGGCTGTCCGCGGGGCGGCTGCAGGAGCGGATGAAGGTCACCGGCGAGGACGACATCGCCCGCCTGGGCGAGGCCTTCAACAAGATGGCGCAGAACCTGCAGGTGAAGATCCAGCAGATGGAGGACCTGTCGCGGATGCAGCGGCGGTTCGTCTCCGACGTCTCGCACGAGCTGCGCACACCGCTGACCACCGTGCGGATGGCCGCCGACGTCATTCACGAGGCGCGGGAGGACTTCGACCCGATTACCGCCCGGTCGGCCGAACTGCTCGCCGACCAGCTCGACCGGTTCGAGTCACTGCTCGCGGACCTGCTGGAGATCAGCCGTTTCGACGCGGGCGCCGCGGCGCTGGAGGCCGAGCCGATCGACCTGCGGAACGTGGTGCGCCGGGTGGTCGGCGGGGCCGAGCCGCTCGCCGAGCGCAAGGGCACCCGTATCCGCGTGACCGGCGACCAGCAGCCCGTCGTCGCCGAGGCCGACGCCCGGCGCGTGGAGCGCGTCCTGCGCAACCTCGTCGTCAACGCCGTCGAGCACGGCGACGGCAAGGACGTCGTCGTCAGGCTCGGCGCCGCGGGTGGCGCGGTCGCCGTCGCGGTGCGCGACTACGGCGTGGGTCTCAAGCCCGGCGAGGCGACCCGGGTCTTCAGCCGCTTCTGGCGGGCCGACCCGGCACGCGCGCGTACCACCGGCGGTACCGGCCTAGGCCTCTCGATCGCCCTGGAGGACGCCCGTCTGCACGGCGGCTGGCTGCAGGCCTGGGGCGAGCCGGGCGGCGGCTCCCAGTTCCGGCTGACCCTGCCGCGCACCGCTGACGAGCCCCTGCGGGGTTCGCCGATACCGCTGGAGCCGAAGGACTCGCGGCGCAATCGCGGACTCGACGACGCGGGCCTGTCCCGCGGGAGCGAGGAGAAGCGGGCGACCGTTCCGGTGCAGCCGGGCGGCGGCCAGGCACCGCCGCTGCCCGCGCGCGCCTCGCGTCTTGCCACGGTGACGCCCGCTGTCGACCCGAGCGCGCTGCCCGGCAACGGCGCGCGCGTGGTGCCCCGGCCGGCCGGCGGCGCACGGCGTCCCGAGGACAGAAGCGGCCCGCAGCAGGCGGCCGACACAGACGCGGACCGTCCGGATCGGGCCGGACCCGAGGACGCGACCGAGCCAGGGGAGGCATTTCGTGGGCGATGACCGCGAGGGGGGCGCCCGGCACCGTCCGGGACGCGCGGTGGCCTACGCAGTCTGCGGGGCCGTTCTGCTGTCCGGGTGCGCGTCGATGCCCGACAGCGGGGATCTGCGGGACGTCGAGTCCACGCCTCGGCAGGACACCGGCGTGCGCGTGTTCGCCATGCCGCCGGCCGAGGACGCCGAGCCCAGCGAGATCATGCAGGGTTTCCTCGAGGCGCTGACCAGCGACGATCCGGAGTACGACACCGCGCGGAAGTATCTGACGGCGGACGCCGCGCGCACCTGGCGTCCGGAACAGTCGGCCACGGTCCTGGCGAACGGGCCGAGCGTCGTGCCCAACCACCAGCCTGCCGGCCGGGAGGCCGCCGACACGCTCACCTACGTCCTCGCGGGCACCCGGGTCGCCACCGTCGACGCACGGCAGGCCTACGCGCCCGCCGACGGGTCCTACCGCAACGACGTCCACCTCGCCAAGGACGCCAAGAGCGGGCAGTGGCGCATCGACTCGCTTCCTCAGGGCGTCGTCATGGGCAAGACGGACTTCCAGCGCAACTACACGTCGGTCAGCAAGTACTACTTCGCCTCCACCACGGCGGTGCAGACGACGGGGCAGCCGGTCGCGGTCGCCGACCCGGTGTTCGTACGCAGCAAGGTGGACCCGATGACCCAGGTCGTCCGGTCCTTGCTGGACGGGCCCACCAGATGGCTCGGCCCGGTGGTCAGGTCCAGCTTCCCGACCGGGACGGCCCTGCGGAAGGGGGTGTCGGGGCTCGCGCCGGACGACCAGAACAGACTGACCGTGCCGCTGAACGTCAAGGACTCCCGGATCGGGTCCGCCCGGTGTGAGGAGATGGCGACCCAGTTGCTCTTCACGCTGCGGAACCTGACGCCGACGCTGGAGTCGGTCGAACTGCAGGGACCCGGCGGACACCGGCTGTGCGACCTGGCCGAGGAGGAGGCCGAGTCGGCCGCCTGGCACGCCTCGGCGCAGCGCCCGGACAACCTCTACTTCCTCGACGGCAAGCACCGGCTGGTGCGGCTGCCCACCGGGAGCGGTTCCGGGACCAGCGCCGTCCCGGTGCCGGGCCCGCTGGGCCGGGGTGAGCGGCAGCTGCGGTCGGTGGCCGTCTCGCGGGACGAGCGCAGCGTCGCCGGGATCGGCGCCGACGGCAGGAACCTGTACGTGACCTCGCTGGAGCCGGACGGTTCGCTCGGGGGCCCGGTGGTCAGCAGCCAGGGGGTGGGCGCGGACGACCGGCTCACCACGCCGAGCTGGGACGCCGGCGGCGACCTGTGGGTGGCCGACCGCGACCCGCGCGATCCCAAGCTGTACGTCGTGAAGCAGGGCGTCGGCAAGGCCGTCCGGGTCACCGTCCCCGATCTGCCCGGACACATCAGGGATGTGCGGGTGGCCGCCGACGGGGCCCGGGTCGCGCTGGTCGTGGAGAAGGACGGCAAGCAGTCGCTGCGCATCGGCCGGATCGTGCGCGACGAGGACTCCGGGGAACGTCCCGCGGTCGTCGAACTGCGTCCCGCCGCGCCGGATCTGGAGCAGATCACCGCCATGTCCTGGGCGGGGGACAGCCGGCTGGTCGCCGTCGGTCTCGAACAGGGTGGCGTGCACCAGATGCGGTACGTGCAGGTCGACGGCTCCGCCCTGGACGGTCCGGCGCCGGCCGCGCTGTCCGGCGTGATGGCGATCGCCGCGTCCGAGGACGAGCGGGTGCCGCTGGTGGCCTACTCGGAGGACGACGGTGTCGTGCGGCTGCCGTCGGGGGCGCAGTGGCAGAAGGTGGACAAGGACGGGACGGCACCGGTCTACCCGGGCTGACCGGAATCGGGCCGGGCCGGCCCGGGTTGTCCACAGGGCGTTGTCCACAGGGCGTTGTCCACAGGGGTGGCGGACCGTCCCGGACCTCGGCACAGTGGTGCCCATGCGGGGGTGGTGGCGGGACCTCACCGACCTGGTGCTGCCGACCGAGTGCGCGGGCTGCGGGGCACCTCGTACGGCGCTGTGCCCGCGCTGCCGAACCGTCCTCAGGGCAGGCCCGCCGCGCCGGGTGCGGCCGCTGCCGGAGCCGCCCGGGCTTCCGGTGGTGCACGCGGTGGCCCCCTACGGAGGAGCGGTGCGGGAGCTGCTCCTCGCCCACAAGGAGCGGGGCGCGCTCGCCCTCGCGGGTGTCCTGGGCGCCGCCCTGGCGACCGCGGTGCGCGCCGGTCCCGGCCCGGTCGGCCCCGGTACGGACCCGCCGGTAAGACGCGGGACGGCGACCGTGCTGCTCGTGCCGGTGCCCTCCGCCCGCTGGGCCGTGCGGGCACGCGGGCACGATCCGGTGCGGCGGATGGCGCTCGCGGCGGCCGGGGAGCTGCGGCGCACCGGGACACCGGCCCGGGTCGCCGCCGTGCTGCGGCAGCGGCGGGCGGTGGCGGACCAGGCGGGGCTCGATGCGCGCGGGCGCCTGGAGAACCTCGCGGGCGCACTGGAGGTGACGGCGGGCGGGGCTCGGCTGCTGGTCGGAGGCCGGGTGGTGCTCGTCGACGACCTGATCACGACCGGAGCGAGTCTCGCGGAGGCGGCGCGGGCCCTGCGGGAGGTGGCCGTAATCCACCGCGATGGCGCAACCGCTGTGTACGCGGCCGCAACCCGGGAAGGTAGGGAGGAACGACGGATCGGAGCACGACCGGAGAAGGGGCAGTGGGTGCACGATGCACCGGAAATTGCGGCACGGAACGCCGCCGGAGAGACGCTCCGGGCGGCCGTGATCGCCGCTCCCCGGGATTCTTTCGAAATAAGCAGGAACTGACCGCGAAGTTGCATCGTTGCAGGTAGTAACGGGGTTAATTCACCTGAACGGAGGTACGCCGCAGTAGAGGGTGACGACATCCGTCCGGGCGAGATATGTTCGGTTGTGAGGAAAGGCGCAGGCCACACCTCTTCAATCGGAATGCCGCGCAGCGGGTTTTCCGCATTGACCCGCGCCGGTGGGGTGGAGATCTTGCCCATGGGGGAGGAGGAGGTGGAAGTCACCGAGTCCGAGGTTCCGGTGCTCACCGGGACCTGGTGCAAAAGGGAGATGCTCCGCCGATGGAGCGGAGCGATCCGGGAACGGAGTTCTGCGTGGACATCGTCGTCAAGGGCCGCAAGACCGAGGTGCCCGAGCGGTTCCGCAAGCACGTGGCCGAGAAGCTGAAGCTGGAGAAGATCCAGAAGCTCGATGGCAAGGTGATCAGCCTCGACGTCGAGGTGTCCAAGGAGCCCAACCCTCGTCAGGCCGACCGCTGCGACCGAGTGGAGATCACCCTCCGCTCCCGCGGTCCGGTGATCCGGGCGGAGGCAGCGGCCAGTGACCCGTATGCGGCACTCGATCTGGCGGCGGAGAAACTGGACGCGAGGCTGCGCAAGCAGCACGACAAGCGGTTCTCGCGCCGTGGCGCACGCCGGATCCCGGCGGCCGAGGTCGCCGACCACGTCCCCGGCGCGGCGACGCTCAACGGCAACGGCATGCCCGTCCACGACGAAGACACGGAAGCGGTGCCGACCAAGAAGATCGGCTCACTCGAGGTCAAGGGCGAAGGCCCCCTCGTCGTCCGCGAGAAGACCCACGTCGCCTCTCCGATGAGCCTCGACCAGGCTCTCTACGAGATGGAACTGGTCGGCCACGACTTCTACTTGTTCGTCGACTCCGAGACGAAGGAGCCGAGCGTCGTCTACCGGCGACACGCCTACGACTACGGCGTCATCCACCTCAGCACGGACCCGATGGTGGCTGAGGCGCAGCCGCCCGCGGCGGGCGGAACGCTGGGTGGCTGATCCACCCGGCACAAGCTGAGCCGGTGCCCCTGGAAGCGCGTGTGCGCCCCCAGGGGCACCGGTGTGCGCCCACTTGGCGCCACGCTCGTCACCTCGGTGACGTCGGGGCATGGAATCATGGCCGCACCGGCCCAACCGGTGGGCCGCTGCCTTGGGTTGGCGATGGCACAGGACCACAGGCCACAGCCTTCAGGGGGAGGAACGATGGCGGACACCTTCGGACCGATGCGAGACGCGGACGCCCACGACGGTGTCATCGGAACGGACCAGGACACGGAAGATCCACGCAAGGAACCGATCAGAGTCCTGGTGGTGGACGACCACGCCCTCTTCCGCCGTGGCCTCGAGATCGTGCTCGCGGCCGAGGAGGACATCCAGGTCGTCGGTGAGGCGGGGGACGGCGCCGAGGCCGTGGACAAGGCCGCAGATCTGCTGCCCGACATCGTGCTGATGGACGTGCGGATGCCCAAACGCGGCGGGATCGAGGCCTGCACCTCCATCAAGGAGGTCGCTCCCAGCGCGAAGATCATCATGCTGACGATCAGCGACGAGGAGGCCGACCTCTACGAGGCGATCAAGGCGGGTGCGACCGGATATCTCCTCAAGGAGATCTCGACGGACGAGGTGGCCACCGCCATCCGCGCGGTGGCCGACGGGCAGTCGCAGATCAGCCCGTCCATGGCCTCCAAACTCCTCACCGAGTTCAAGTCGATGATCCAGCGCACCGACGAACGCCGGCTGGTGCCGGCGCCTCGGCTGACCGATCGTGAGCTGGAGGTCCTCAAGCTCGTCGCCACGGGGATGAACAACCGCGACATCGCCAAGGAGCTGTTCATCTCCGAGAACACGGTGAAGAACCACGTGCGCAACATCCTGGAGAAGCTGCAGCTGCACTCCCGGATGGAAGCCGTGGTCTACGCGATGCGGGAGAAGATCCTCGAGATCCGCTAGGCGGCCTCAGCCGAGCAGAACGGCGAGTTCCCCGACGAGGGGCTCGCGCAGCTCGGGCGCGTCCACGCGCTCCACCCGGACGTCCGTGCAGTCCACCCAGCCCGCCGCCTCGACCAGCGCCTGGGCCACCGCCGGGACCGCCTTCGCCCCGTCCAGGGTGACCTGCCGGGCCACCAGCGTGCGGCCCTCGCGGGCCGGGTCGACGCGGCCGACCAGCCGGCCGCCCGCCAGCACCGGCATCGCGAAGTAGCCGTGGACCCGCTTCTGTTTGGGGACGTAGGCCTCGAGGCGGTGGGTGAAGCCGAAGATCCGCTCCGTGCGCGCACGCTCCCAGATCAGCGAGTCGAACGGAGAGAGCAGTGTGGTGCGGTGCCGGCCGCGCGGTGGCGCGGCGAGAGCGGCCGGATCGGCCCAGGCGGGTTTGGCCCAGCCCGCCACCTCGACCGGAACCAGACCCGAGTCGTCGATCACCGCGTCGACCTGCTCGCCCTTGAGGCGGTGGTAGTCGGCGATGTCCGCACGCGTGCCGACGCCCAGGGCCTCACCGGCCAGCCGGACCAGACGGCGCACGCACTCGGCGTCGTCCAGCTCGTCGTGCAACAGCGCGTCCGGGATCGCCCGTTCGGCCAGGTCGTACACCCGCTTCCAGCCGCGGCGCTCGACGCACACCACTTCGCCGTACATCAGGGCGCGTTCCACCGCGACCTTGGTGCCGGACCAGTCCCACCAGTCGCTGGTCCTCTTCGCGCCGCCCAGCTCCGTGGCGGTGAGCGGGCCTTCCGCGCGCAACTGCTTGACGACCTGGTCGTAGACACCGTCGGGCAACTGGTGGTTCCAGTGCGGGCGGTTGCGGTAGGCGCGCCGGCGGAACGCGAAGTGGGGCCATTCCTCGACCGGGAGGATGCACGCGGCGTGCGACCAGTACTCGAAGGCGTGGGGGGCGGCGGACGCGCCCGCCGCCGGTGTCTTCCAGTAGGCGGCCTCGACGGTCCCGCGGCCGACCGCGCCCAGGCGCGCGTACGGGATCAGTTCGTGCGAGCGGGCGAGCACCGAGATGGTGTCGAGCTGGACCGCGCCGAGGTGGCGGAGCACCCCGCGGACGCCGGCCCGCCGGTCGGGCGCCCCGAGGAAGCCCTGGGCCCGCAGGGCGATGCGGCGGGCGTCGTCCGCGGTGAGGGTGATGGTGGGGCGCGGAAGGGTCGTCATGGATCGGACGATAGAGGCCGCCACTGACAACGGGGCACGAGCTGCGGTTTCGCCGGTGAGTGGTCAGCCGCGCGCGGGCAGATACGGAGCCGTCGACGGCAGGCCCAGGTCCGAGGGGAGCAGGGAGCCCACCCAGCAGTCGCGGCGCACGCCCTTGTTGTCGACGCCCGAGCGCTGGGTGCCCTCGATGGTGAAACCGGCGTGTTCGGCCACCGCGCGCGAGGCCACGTTGCCGACCTCCGCGCGCCACTCCAGGCGGTCCACGGACAGAGCGGTGAAGGCCCAGCGGGCGGCGGCGAGGGTGGCCTCGGTGACGTATCCCCGGCCGCGGTGCTCCCTGACGGCCCAGAAGCCGACCTCGCCGACGCCCAGCGCGCGCATCGTGATGCCGAGCATCCCCGTCAGCTCCCCGCCGGGGAGGAAGAGGCCGAAGGTGTACATCGAGTCGCAGGCCCAGCCGTCGGGCACCATCTGCCCGGTGAAACCCTCGGCGTGCTCACGCAGATAGGGCGAGGGGAAGTGGGAGATCCAGCGTTGCGTGTCCGGATCCTGCGCGGCCCGGTACACCGCCTCGGTGTCGTCGGGACCGACAGTGCGCAGCAGGAGACGGTCGGTGGTGAGCGTGACGGGTTCCATCGGCCGATTCTGGGCGGACGGCACACGCCGCGCCAGGATTTTCGCCGTGCGTGAGCGGGCGATCACATTTCGCGCAATTCCCCGACGCGGTGCGGCACTATCCACGGTGGCCGTCCGTTGTCCAGGGTGAAGCAGCCGTCGCGCCGCCAGGCCTCCCGGCGCAGCCGGGTCCTCGCATACGATGGCCGTTGCTCAGTACGTCAGAAGGAAACCCGACCGTCCCAGGCCCGACCGGCAAGGAGACCAGCCCCCGTGTCCGTCCTCTCGAAGATCATGCGTGCAGGCGAAGGCAAGATCCTGCGCAAGCTGCACCGCATCGCGGACCAGGTCAACTCCATCGAAGAGGACTTCGTCGACCTCTCCGACGCCGAGCTGCGTGGCCTCACCGAGGAGTACAAGCAGCGGTACGCCGATGGTGAGAGCCTGGACGACCTCCTCCCGGAGGCGTTCGCCACCGTCCGCGAGGCGGCCAAGCGCGTCCTCGGCCAGCGGCACTACGACGTGCAGCTGATGGGCGGCGCCGCGCTCCACCTCGGCTACGTGGCGGAGATGAAGACCGGTGAGGGCAAGACCCTCGTCGGTACGCTGCCCGCCTACCTGAACGCCCTGTCCGGCGAAGGCGTCCACCTCATCACGGTCAACGACTACCTGGCCGAGCGTGACTCCGAGATGATGGGGCGCGTCCACAAGTTCCTCGGTCTCGAGGTCGGCTGCATCCTCGCCAACATGTCGCCGGCCCAGCGCCGTGAGCAGTACGCGTGCGACATCACCTACGGCACGAACAACGAGTTCGGCTTCGACTACCTGCGCGACAACATGGCGTGGTCCCAGGACGAGCTCGTCCAGCGCGGCCACAACTTCGCCATCGTCGACGAGGTCGACTCCATCCTCGTCGACGAGGCCCGCACGCCGCTGATCATCTCCGGCCCGGCCGACCAGGCGACCAAGTGGTACGGCGACTTCGCCAAGCTCGTCCTCCGCCTCAAGCGGGGCGAGGCCGGCAACCCGCTCAAGGGCATGGAGGAGACCGGCGACTACGACGTCGACGAGAAGAAGCGCACGGTCGCCATCCACGAGTCCGGTGTCAGCAAGGTCGAGGACTGGCTGGGCATCGACAACCTCTACGAGTCGGTGAACACCCCGCTCGTGGGCTACCTGAACAACGCCATCAAGGCCAAGGAACTCTTCAAGAAGGACAAGGACTACGTCGTCATCGACGGCGAGGTCATGATCGTCGACGAGCACACCGGCCGTATCCTCGCCGGCCGCCGCTACAACGAGGGCATGCACCAGGCGATCGAGGCGAAGGAAGGGGTGGACATCAAGGACGAGAACCAGACGCTCGCCACGATCACCCTGCAGAACTTCTTCCGCCTCTACAACAAGCTCTCCGGCATGACCGGTACGGCGATGACCGAGGCCGCCGAGTTCCACCAGATCTACAAGCTCGGCGTCGTCCCGATCCCGACCAACAAGCCGATGGTCCGCAAGGACCAGTCGGACCTGATCTACCGCACCGAGGTGGCCAAGTTCGAGGCGGTCGTCGACGACATCGCCGAGAAGCACGAGAAGGGCCAGCCGATTCTCGTCGGCACGACGTCCGTCGAGAAGTCGGAGTACCTGTCGCAGCAGCTCAGCAAGCGCGGCGTCCAGCACGAGGTGCTGAACGCCAAGCACCACGAGCGTGAGGCGTCGATCGTCGCGCAGGCCGGCCGCAGGGGCGCCGTGACCGTGGCCACCAACATGGCCGGCCGCGGTACCGACATCAAGCTCGGCGGCAACCCCGAGGACCTCGCCGAGGCGGAGCTGCGGCAGCGCGGCCTCGACCCCGAGGAGCACATCGAGGAGTGGGCGCACGCGCTGCCCGCGGCCCTGGAGAAGGCCGAGCAGGCGGTCAGGGCCGAGAAGGAAGAGGTCGAGGACCTCGGCGGGCTGTACGTGCTGGGCACCGAGCGGCACGAGTCGCGCCGTATCGACAACCAGCTGCGCGGTCGTTCCGGCCGTCAGGGCGACCCGGGCGAGTCCCGCTTCTACCTCTCCCTCGGTGACGACCTGATGCGCCTGTTCAAGGCCCAGATGGTCGAGCGCGTGATGTCGATGGCGAACGTGCCGGACGACGTGCCGATCGAGAACAAGATGGTCACGCGCGCGATCGCCTCCGCGCAGTCGCAGGTCGAGCAGCAGAACTTCGAGACCCGTAAGAACGTCCTGAAGTACGACGAGGTGCTCAACCGGCAGCGCGAGGTCATCTACGGTGAGCGCCGCCGCGTCCTGGAGGGCGAGGACCTGCAGGAGCAGATCCAGCACTTCATGGACGACACGATCGACGCGTACGTCGCCGCGGAGACCGCCGAGGGCTTCCCCGAGGACTGGGACCTGGACCGGCTGTGGGGCGCCTTCAAGCAGCTCTACCCGGTGAAGATCACCGTCGAGGAGCTGGAGGACGCGGCGGGTGACCGGGCCGGTCTGACCGCCGAGTTCATCTCCGAGTCCATCAAGGACGACATCCACGAGCAGTACGCGTCCCGTGAGACGCAGCTCGGCTCCGAGATCATGCGTGAGCTGGAGCGGCGGGTCGTGCTGTCGGTCCTGGACCGCAAGTGGCGCGAGCACCTCTACGAGATGGACTACCTCCAGGAGGGCATCGGCCTGCGCGCGATGGCGCAGAAGGACCCGCTGGTCGAGTACCAGCGCGAGGGCTTCGACATGTTCACCGCCATGATGGAGGGCATCAAGGAGGAGTCCGTCGGCTACCTGTTCAACCTGGAGGTCCAGGTCGAGCAGCAGGTCGAGGAGGTGCCGGTCGAGGAGGCCGAGCCGGTCGCCGAGGGTGTCCAGGACCATGTGCCGGCTCAGGCGGGCGCGCGTCCGGAGATCCGGGCCAAGGGTCTGGATGTTCCGCAGCGCCGGGATCTGCACTTCTCCGCGCCGACCGTGGACGGTGAGGGCGGCATCCTCGAGCGGGACCTCGAGGACGACGAGCCCGTCCGTTCCGAGTCCGACGGCCTGACGCGGGCGGAGCGGCGTCGGCAGGCCAAGGGCGGACGGCGTCGCAAGAAGTAGCCCTGCCGGGCTTCAGCCGGTTACTTGGGGCCAGGTTCCTTTCGGGAGCCTGGCCCTCTCGGGTTTCGTGGCTGTGTCGCTGCGCCCACCCGTGCCGCCCTGGGGGTCCTCCCAGGCCCTTGAGGCACTGGGGGAGGCACGCATGCCCGCAGCTACGCGGCTGTTGGTTCGGTCAGTCCTCCGGGGTGCGGTGGGGCCTGGGGCCCAGTTCCACCGCTGTGCAGCGCCAGCGGTGGTCCGGGCCCTGTTCCAGGCGGAAGGCCATGGCGCGCAGGTGGTTGCCGGCGGCGATGCGGGCGAAGACCTCGAGCGCGCCGGCCCGGGGGACGTAGTAGCCGATGTCGCGGACGACGGGGCGGGTGCCGCGGGTGCGCAGCGGTCCCCGTTCGGCCAGCCGGGCCAGCTCGTCGTAGGCGCGTCCCGCGGTGTGCCGGAGCATCCAGTGGACGGGCCGCTGGCCGCTGAGGACGGCCAGCAGGCGGTCGGCGAAGAGGTCGGTGGGGCGGGGCTGCGCCACGGCCGTCACGGGCGCTGTGGCGGCCCGGCCGCGGACCGGGTTGCGGGGCGGCGCGCCGCCCGGGCGACGGGAGTCGTGGCGGGTCGGAGGGCGGTGGCGTGGGCGAGGCTGAGCGGTGCCGCGGCTCATGACCTTGTTCATGGGTGTCCCCGTTCTGCGGGCCCGGACCTACCGGGCGGTAACTCGCTGGTGGGGATCTTGTACGGGGGCGGAGGCCGGCATCGCAAGGAACCCGGGGTGCGTGGCGAGGGGCCGCGCGAGTTCACTTATCCGAGTGATGCGGACCCCCTGAAGTCCCGAGATCAGGCGGGGCGACCGGGTGAGGTGCGAGGCGTCGGGTGGACGCCGCGGGGGGTGTGGGCGGGGACTCGAAAGGGGACGGGCGCACGTATCCTGAAGACCCGTCGACGACCAGGAAAGTGCGGCCAGCCATGCGCGTCTACGTCCCCCTGACCCTCCCCGGTCTCGCCGAGGCGCACAAGACGGGTGAGCTGGGGAGCGGCCCCTTCGTCGCGTACGGCGTCACGCCCGCGCTGCGCGAGTGGTACGTCTCCGACGACATGGAGGAGCTGGAGTACGCGGCGCTCGGCCGGGCCGCGCTGGCCTCGCTGCGGCTGCTGGCGGACGACTCCGGTGCCGAGCGGCGCCGGGTCGTGGTCGCCGTCGACGTGGCCGACGGCGCCGTCACGGCGGACCCCGGCCGCGGGCTCGAACCGGCCGCGCTCGGCGAGGTGACGGTGACCGGTGCCGTGCCGCTGGCCAAGGCGGCCGCGGTGCACGTCGACGCGGGTGACGCTGAGGCGGACGTGGCGGCGGCCGCGGCGGCGCTGGAGGCGGCCGACGGCGGGGACGACGACGCGCGGTTCGTCGTGGACGGGGCCGAGGACCACGAGCTGCTCTGGTACGCCACCCAGGAGATCCCCAGCCTGGTGCAGCGGGCCTAGGCCCAATACCGGTGATTTAGGTCGTTTTCCGGCTGGTCGAGGTGGCTCTGGTGGGCCCGACCAGCCGGACCGTCGGGGTGTCTGGCCGTGGTGGGCT
>NZ_JBEXYS010000055.1:0-20138 GCF_040631045.1 Streptomyces sp. NPDC005706
GTCTGCCTGTGGAGACGGTGTAAGACCTCAACGGGAGTCCTCCCGCACGGGGCGGTCGTCGGTGAAGCAGGAACCCCAGCGGGCGACCGCTGGAACCCCCCGCCTTTAGGCGGGGGAGGAAGTCAACGGTGACCAAGGCGGAGAGTGGGGGTTCGTCGTCCGCCGTGGTGCGGTCCGCCTGGACGAGAGCTTCCACTTGGTCCTCGGGGTGGAGGTCGCGCAGACTCTCACCCACCTCGGTGCGCAGCGTCGCCCAGGGAAGGGTGGATCCGGCTCGGGCGTGTGACTCAAGGACAAGGCGCATCCGGTCTCCGAGGCGCTCGAGGGCGTCCAGGGTGAGGCGTCCTGAGCGTCTGGCCAATTCGTCTCGCCAACGGCCCAGTTCGGTGATCTCGTCGGATGTGAGGTAGCGGTCGAGCTTGTCTGCTTCCGCTTCGGCATCGTCGACCAGGTGACGCAGTGCGGCCAGTGGCAGCGTCTCGCCTTCATCCCTGAGTCTTTGCAGCAGAAGGCCCAGTTGATGGCCCGAGACGGTGCGTTCTTTCGTCCACCTCGACAACACGTCGTACTCGGCTGCTGCTTCGCTCCGGACTGCGGCTACGACGGTGGGGTTGTCCCGGAGCATGGTGAGATATCGCGCCGTCTGTCGAACCGCGCCCCAGTTGCCCGCCTCCCTCGCGTCGCGGCTTTGGTCCAGTAGAGCGTCCAAGGCCGCCCTGGCCTCCTTCTCGGCCCCGGACAACTTCACTGACGGCTGCTTCTGCTGTGCTGTTGGCGGCTTCTGGGGTGGTGCCGGTGGCTGTGTCGGAGGCTCGGGTGTCGACGAAGCCGCAGGAGCGGATGGGGAGGCGGGGTTAGGCGGGGAGTCAGGGGTGGGTGAGGCGGCCGGTGACGGAGCGGCCCGGTCGGCGACGGCTCTTGAGGCCGTAGGAGGTGGAAGGACGGCCGCAACCATGGCCGTCACGGAGCCGGGAGGACGAAGGCCAGGCCACAACTCCTTCGCGGCGCCTTCCAGTCGGGCGATGTTCTGGGCCCTGATGACGCAGGTGGCAGCCTGCTCGCCGCAAGCGCCAGCAACGCCCGGGGCTGGCCGGGGCGCTCTTGGCCATGGACTTCCTGGAAGCAGGCGATGTCCGCGCGCAATCGGTTGATCTGCGGCTTCATCAGCCTGATGCGCTCAGCCAGCGACGGATGCGCAGTCGGTGCCGTCTCGTCGAAGTTCTCCAGGTTGAACGTGGCAATTCGGATCTGCGGCATAGATACTCCCGTGACTCACCTCGGTCTGGATGCGGAGAGTAGTGAATCCAGTCACGCGTCGTAACAGAAGCGGCTCGGCGTTTCGCTGGCTGAGGTCGTCGGGAACGCCCGAAAGGACGCCCCTTGAGCCGTGCGACCTGTTCACGAAGCCGGGCCTCGGCGTCGGTGGGCTGCCGCGCTCTCGCGTTTCCTCCTCCTTTCGAAGAAGAGGAGGATCCTGGCCGTCTTGTCGCGCTCCGCGACGACCCGTGCGTCGCCCTGGCAGCAGCCGCGTCACCGGAGGTGGCCAACGCAGGAGTCGCCCAGGACGAGTATCTCCACTGTGTGGTGGCCAGCAGGTGTCGATCTTTTCCGAGATCGTGTGCCGGATGCCCCGCCACCGCAGGTACTCGCGGCGGGGGCCGTTGCTGTAGCCCTTGTCGGCCGCGACACCGCCGGGCTTCTTGCGGGGCCTGCCCGGCCCGCATAGGGGACGCGACCGGCCACGGAGCCCGTGTCGAGCTGCGTGGCCGGAATGCGCGTTCACAGGTCACAGCTGCGGCTGTGGCATCCGTTGCCAGCTGAAGGGGCCGTACGTGGTGTCGGTGACGGGGTGGTTGGCGTTGGGGTCTGCGGCCAGTTTGAGCCACTCCAGCGGCGTGGTGCTGCCGTGGACGACGATGCGGTGGAAGTTCGGAACGTTGTAGTACGGGTGCTCATTCCACGCGTTGTTGCCCGGGTCGTGGGCGCACACGCCGGCGCCGGTGGCCGGGTCCGTCTCACCGGTGCACGGCGCCGTGGGGGACAGCGGGTTGTCCGAGCGGTACAGGTGCGAGTCGCCGTTGAGCATCAGCACCGGACGGCTGAACTCGGCGGTCTTCGCTGCTGTTTCGCTGATGATCGGCTCGTAGTTGGTCACGTGGTCCTTGGTCTTGCCGTCGAGATCCCACATGTCGGCCTGCGCCGAGATGACCACCGCCTTGGCGTGGCGGCCCTGGGCATCGGCGAAGGCGGCATCGAGCCATCGGACATCGGCGGCGGTCCGGTTGGTCCGTTCGTCGGTCTGCGCCTGAGTCGTGGTCGGCACCTTGTACCAGGGGTCGGCGTCATTGTTCGAGCCGCCGGGCACGTTGATGGTCACGAAGACGATGTCGTTCTGTGCCCACATCACGTTCTCGGCATACTGGGCGTCGCCCGGGTGGCTCGGGTCGTAGGCGGTGGCCTGCGAGACCACGTTCAGTGCGCCGCTGCCCAGGGTGTGGCCGGGCCGCGCGAAGAAGTCCTGGCGGACCTTCGCGAGGTTGTCGAGTGGGTTGCCGCAGCGGTAGCTGACGCAGTCCGCGGGGTTGGTGGACACACCGCTCGTGCCGATGTAGTTGATCGACCCGGTGGCCGGGTCATAGAAGCCACCGCCCTGGCCGGGTGAGGTGAGGCTCGACGCCTTGTGGCAGTCGGCCCACTCATTGTCGCCCGGCGTGTAGACGAGCGGTTTGTTGAAGCTCTGCCACGCGGACGCGATCGAGGCGTCGTAGCCCTCGGTGCAGAACTCCTTGCCCGAGTGGATGTCGCCCACCTGGATGACGTCGCTGACCGTGGGATCGCTGTTGATCGTGCCGATGAACGCCGGGGTCTTCTGGAACTGCGAGGTGTCGGCGGTCTGGCCCGCGGGCGCGTACGCCGACCTGCCGTACGGCGAGTCTCCGAACACGGCGAGCGTGAGGGGGTTGCCGGCCGCCGATGCGGTGGCGGTGGGCAGAACGGAAGTGGCAAGGCCGACGGTGACGAGCGTGATGAGCCCGCGCTTGCGCATGCGTCCCAACGTGCGTCCTCTCTAAGGTCCGGTCGAGGGGGGCGCTTAAGTGGAGTAGGTCACAGCGAGCGCGGTATGGCATCTAGTGCGGCTTGGAGATGACGGCCAGTCGAACTTCCAGCGGTTCAACGCCCAGCAGACGCGCCAGCGGTGATCGAGGGGACGGGGCCTGGTGCGGTTCGCGGCCCTGCCCGGCTACACCCTCACCCCCGCCAAGCCCGGCTCCGGCCGACGACGCACAGGCACGGCCCGCAGACCGGAGACCTCCGGTGTCATGCCGTTTCAGGACTTCACAGCGGAGGCGCCTCCTCCCTCGCCACCCGGACCGCGCCCGGCCAGCCCGCTCCCGTCCCGCCTGAACCTGCCCCGACGGCCCGCCCGCACGAGCCGCAGACAGCCGTGGCGGCCGGACCTCCAGCGCAGTCTCGGCGAGCGGCAGATGAGTGGGCCAGGGCACGGACGGCGGCCGGTAGACAGCGTGTTCCTCCAGTCCTTCACCCGGGCCGGCCTCGCGGCCGCACGGGACCTGATCGGCGCCGAGATCCTCGACCTGGCCACCCGGCACGAGCTGCCGAACTTCGCCGTGCTCGGCCGGCTCATCCGCCTGCAATCCGCCTCCGCTCTCGGCGACCTCGACGCCGCGACCGCACACGCCGAGGCCGCCGAGCAGCTCGCCATCAGCACCGAGGCCTCTCTCGTCCCCGTACTCACCGCCTGGGCCTCGCGCGCCGCCTGTCCGGCGCGCCGCGGTAATGTGCTCGGCGATGTTCCGCGTGGTCACCCGGGCGATGCGCCGGTCTGCCCCACAGCTCGGGGACCTCCCGGCGCAGACCCCGCTCCACCTCGGTGACCGGCTCGTCCGTGTCGGCGCTCAGCTCGTGCGCGGCCCGGGCCGCCAGGCTGTCCGTGGGTGACCCGGGCAGCGGCGGGGTCAGGCGGCAGCGGGCAGGGCCCGCAGCGCCTCCCCGATGAGGGCGATGCCCTCCTCGATCTCGTGGGCGACGCCCGCCGCGTAGCCGAGGACCAGGCCGGGCGGGCCGGGGGTGAGGCGGTGCCAGGACAGGGGGTGGGCCTTCACACCCCGAGCGAACGCGGCCGCGGCGAAGTCGGTGTCGCGGACGCGGCTGCCGGGCCCGTCGGCGAAGGTGACCATGAGGTGCAGTCCGGCGGCCGCCCCGTGGACGCGGGCGCCGGGCAGGTGTGCCTCGACGGCCCGCACCATCACGTCCCGGTGCCTGCGGTGGCGGCGCCGGACGTGGCGCAGGTGCCGTTCGAGCTCGCCCGAGTCCATGAGCCGGGCCAGGACCAGTTGGGTGAGGATGCCGTTGCCGAGGTCGGCGTACCGCTTGGCGGTGACCAGGGCGTCGCGCAGGCGCGGCGGAACCAGGAGCCAGCCGACCCGCAGTGCGGGGGCGAGCAGCTTGGAGACGCTGCCCGCGTAGCAGACCCCGTTGGGCAGGAGCGAGCGCAGTGCCGGTACGGGGGGCCGGTCGTAGCGGTGCTCAGCGTCGTAGTCGTCCTCGATCACGACGCCGCCCTCGGCCGCCCAGCGCAGCAGCTCGCGCCGGCGTTCCCCGTCCAGGACCACGCCGGTGGGGAACTGCAAGGGCCTCGGCGGCCGGCTCGGGAACTTCTACACGAAGGCGCGGGTCGCCGACGACGACGCCTTCTACATCGAAGCACCCGGGGGCTGGAGGGGTGCACCATCGGCGAGGTGTGTGAGGTCCGCCCGTAACTGACGCGGCGGAGCGAGAAGGGGCCGACGAGGATGTCCGACTCGTCGGCCCCTTCTGCCCGTCCGCGCCTCTTGTGATGCGCCGGCCCTGGCTGCTCTGTGTCCAATGATCTCGTGATGGGTGCCGTGGGTGCGGGCCCGTCGTTGCGGCACCCAGGCCATAAGGCGGCGTCCATTTCCTCGAGCGAGGAGAAGGCCCGGCCGGCCAGGACGTGGTCGCGGATGATGAGGACCTGCTGTTCGACGCGGCCTTTTCCGGTGGGGCGGTAGGCGGCCAGGACGTCGATGTCGAAGTCGTAGTGGCCGGCGAAGACGACCGCCTCCGGGTGCAGCGGGACTGCCTCGCCCGGGGCGACATGCCGGCGGACGACGGTCTTGGTGCGGTCGTAGACGATCGTCATCGGCACACCGCCGAAGTGGGCGAAGGCCCGGCGGTGGCAGTCGAAGAAGGTCTGCAGGTCCTGGCTGGTGGTGAAGCAGCAGAACGGGCCGCGGGAGTACGACAGCGTCATGTGGAAGGAGTAGAGCTTCTCGATGCCCATATGGGCGAGGATCTTGCCTTCGTCGCCCCAGTCGACCTGGGCCTGAGCACCGGGGACGACCTCGAAGCGACGGTGCATGCCCGCCAGTTCCTTCGGGGCGATGCCGAGTTCCTCGGCGACTCGCGGCCGTGCTTCTTGCACGTAGAGCTTCACGCGCTGGTAGTTGCCGGTGAAGCCGTAGTCCTTGACCAGCCGTTCGTGGATGACGGTGGCCCTCATCAGGATCTCGGACCGCAACATCGCATCGATCAGCGGAGCGACCTCATCGACGATCCGCCCGCGATGCTGCACGTTCGACGACCGGCGCGGTGGCGCAGCCGGACCCTTGGCCGAGAGGTACTTGCGGACCGTCTTGCGGTCCAGGCCCGTCTCCCTGGCGATCTCCGACAGGCTCATCGCCCCGGACTCCAGCAGCCCCCGAAAGCGCCGCAGTTCCAACCAGCGATGCGGGTCCAAGACCATCGTCAGCCGCCTTCTGCCGCCCCGACCTGATCAACAGCAGCGTGCCTGGCAACGAGCCTGAGCGCGTCAGAAACCGGCCCCGTTCATCCGTACGCGGCTGGGGACGTGCATGTGTACGCCGACAACTTCTCGTCCACCGACAGCACCATCGCGCCCTCGGGCGCATCGAAGTACAGCCGACGACGTCGTAGACCTTCTCCACGAACAGCGGGTCCGTCGACAGCTTGAAGGTGTCCGTCAGATGCGGCTAGCTGGAACTCCCGCCAGAATCGGCCGACGGGTGGACTTCGACCAGCCGCTGTGCTCCGCCATCGACTCCCGCGACCAGTGAGTGGCGTTCCTTCGGGATCTTCTCCAGCGTCGTGGCCACGACCGCTTCCGTCTGATCAACGCTGATAGCGGGCGGCTGGCCCGGCCGGGGCTCGTCGAGGAGCTCATCCAGCCACTCAGCGGCCACCAGCAGATCGCGGGCAACCGCCACCATCGGCGGGATCTCCAACCCTGCGCACGCCAGCACGATCCGCACGCGCAGGGCCAGCGCCTGGGCCGACGACGCCCGCCGCGTCCACCGCTCGCACACCGCCCACTCATCACCGGACAGCAGCAGTGGTTCCAGCTTCGGGCCCGGACGAGGAACTAACGCACCACCAGCAGAAGTCACGCAATCACTGACGAGCAACTACTGGCGCAGGACGCTAGCGCACGATCTCCCAGTCGAGAGCGCCGTCAAGGACTCTCGGCACGTAGACAACCGTGCCCACCGTGACCGGTCGGGCCGTCTCCAGCGCTTCGACCAGGGAGGTGAACATGGCGGTCACGCTGGGCCACACCACGGCGCTCGGGTCCACGGCGTCCGGTTCGATCCTGCGGACAGCCCCGTACGTCGCCCCTCGTCGGTGGTCGACGATCAAGTCGTGTCCGGATTCCGTCGAGGACGCGAACGGGACCCACCGGATGTGGCAGGTGGTGGGAGCCGGTACGAGTCCCAGGTCCTCGGTCGAGTAGACAGTCGTTCCGTCACCGACGATGTCGAGTTCGTGCCCGTCCTCGACTGTGAACCAGTGGATCTCGCCATCGTCCTCCTCGTCGAGGCTCCACGCGACCTTTCGTTCCATGTCGCGCTGGCCGGCGTCCATCTCCTTGGCGGCGTTTGGGGCATAGCCGCCCGGCAGAAGAAAACCGGCACGGGAGGGGCCTGTCGTGGCTGCGGCTCCGTCGTGTCGTTTCAGCCAGGTGACGACGTCGGGGTGCAGATCGATCAGGTACTCGCCGATCTTGCTGATATCACCTTGCGCGGCAGGAGGGTTCAATGCGGCGTAGTCGGTTGGCGCGTTCTCTTCGAGCCAGGCGTCGAGTCGTTCCAGAACTCGGGTGAGGTGGTCATCGGTCATGTCGACGAGCCTATTCCCAGCCTGTCGCCCGAACTGTGGTCCCCAGCACATCAGCCAGAGGAGCAACACGCGGTCGAGCATCTGGACTTACAAGGGCTAACACACCGGGCCCAATCGCGGGGCAGGCGGCAGCAGGCCAGGCCCGCGCAATGCGACGGTCACGACGGCAGGGCAGGCGGGAGACGACCGTCTTCTGCCGCCGGGACGGTCGACGGCTACTGGTCGGGATGGACGGCTTGGACGCCGGTGCCTGCGTACGCCTTGGGGGTCAAGGTGAGCAGGAACCGTCCGCTGGGGTGAGCGGGGGAGGGGCGGGCGGCATGGATGGCGTGGACGGCGGCCCAAGAGTGCCCGAAGCGCAGCAGTTCGGTGGCGGTAACCGCGGCGTCGGTGTCGAACGCCTCGATCCGGATAAACCGCAGGCCTTTGATGTAGCCGAGCAGGCCGGGCCGTTCGGCGTCACCGGCCGTCAGTGACAGCACCGGCGCGGACAGGTCACCGAGTCCGCCGGAGGCCTGGACGTAGAACGCGGCCACCGCCTCGTTGAACGGATCCTTCGGGTCGTACAACGCCCCCGCGGTCGTGTGGTCCAGGACGACCGCGATGCCCGCCACTACGCGGCTGCCTGCGGGCTGCGCGAGGCGCCGCCCAAGCGCTCCAGCAGCGCCCTGGCCTTCGCCTCGGCTTCGGGGCTCGGCGCGGTGCCGAGGGCGGAGGCGAGCTCGGCGTGGGCCAGCTCGGCCCGCTCGGCGTACTCGGCCTGCGTCGGGGTGCCTTGCGCGAGGCTCTCCACCAGGCTGCGAATGGTGGTGCCGTGCTCGGCCGGGTGCTTCGTCTTTGGGCTCGACAACCCCCGGAAGGGGGGGCGCGCCCAGCATGAATACCATCACCACCCTCAACGGGGCGACCGCGACCATCACGGTGCGCGGTGACATCGACTTCGACACCCTGCCCCCGCTTCGCGCGGCGGCTGAGGCGCTCCCCGCACACGTGACTGATCTGCTGTGGGACTTGACTCACACGTTCTTCATGGACGTCGCCGGCCTGCACCTACTCTTCGCCCCCACCCCGCCCGGCCGCCCGGACCGCCGCATCACCGTCACGGGCCTGCGCCCGCAGCCGCTACGGCTGCTGCGCCTGGCCGCGGAGACGAACCCGGCCACCTTCCCTCTCGACCGCCTGTTCTGCGGGTCCAGGTAAACCGAGCGGCAGCGGGGAGTGGTGCCGCCGGGCCCCACCGGCCCAGACGTGCGTACTGCGGGCCCTCTTCGTGGGACCCGACCACGACCTGGTCGTCATCCTCGAGAGTGCTGGTATCGCCACCGCGGTGAACGCCCACCACTTCACCGGAGGTCCCTGCGCCGAGCTCGTCCTCATCGGCGCGGCGGCCGCCCAGGGCGCCTACGAACTGGAGACGATCGTCGCCGTGGGCGACCGCGACCGCGGAGTCGTGCCCCCGTGCGGCCGGTGCCGTCAGGTCCTTCTGGACTACTTCCCGGGCCTCGGGGTCGTCGTCGGCGGGAGCGACGGCGTCCGCACCGTCCCCGTCGCCGACCTGCTGCCCGAGAGCTATGTCTGGGCCGACCACCAGCTCGACGCCGGACCGACCGAACCACTGGGCGTGGGCTGACACCGCCGGCCGGCGACGGGGGCGAGCGCCCGCCCGATCCTGCGCACGCAACCGGCGGGGCGGCGGCGGGAGCGGCGAGCCGGCCCGGCCCGAGGTTCTGAGATGCAGCGCCGCCACCGCCGTGGGCCTGCGGGTCAGTGGGACAAGCTCAGGGCCTGACCGGCGCGTTCGCGGACGGCGCCGATCTCGTCCAGTTCCCGGTCGCGGTGGCCGGGGTCGAAAGCGAGGGCCGTTACGGGTCCTTGCCTCCGGGCGGTGTCGGAGCAAGGATGCGGACCGACGCCGTGGGAGCCGACCGGCGAGGACGACGGGCCGGGGAGTCGGCGCCGTGTCACAGGGGGTGGCGCCGCAGCAGGCGGTGGAGGAGGCCGTAGGCGCGCTGCTCGGCCTCCGCGAGCTCGGCGGGGTCGATCCCCACCGAGCGCAGCTCCCCCGCCGCGGCGTCGTCGGCCGCCCGCAGCTCCACCACCGCGGCGGCCAGCCGCGCCTGTACCTCCGGGTGCGGTTCGGTGGGGCCGGCCAGTGCTCGCTCGGCGTGTTCCGATGCCTGCGCGCACGCCGCCAGGGCGCGGCGGACCCGCTCCGTCGCCCGGCCGTGGACCACCAGCAGTGCGCACGCCAGGGCGATGGCGATGCCCACGGCCCCGCCCAGCATGCGGTCGTAGACGAGCGTTCCGGTGGACGTGGGGGACGTCAGGTTGCTGAGCAGGAGCGCCAGCGGGGTGATGAAGACGACGCCCAGGCCGTAGTTGCGCGCCACGACGTATTCCAGGAGGAACTCGAGGAGCACGATGAGGAACACCGCGGCGGTCGGCACCGGATGCGTGGCCAGGATCGCGGCCGAGACGAGCAGCCCGGTCACGGTGCCCAGCGTGCGCTGGACGGCACGCTGGACGCTGGTGCGGATGTTGACCGAGTGCAGCACGGCGGCCGCGGAGACAGCGGCCCAGTACCCGTGTCCGAAGCTGAGGAAGACGGCCGCCGCGCCGGCCACGCCCGTGCCGAGCGTCATGCGCAGGGCGGGCACGACGTGGACGGCGAGACGGTGTCGGCCGGCCGACGGGGTGCCCACCGCCAGCTCGGCGGCACGGCAGGTGGTGGCGTCGGTTTCCGCCGGTGACCGGCCGCTGTCCGGCGCGGCCACCGCACGCTCGAACGCACGGGCAGCGCCCTGTGCGCCGCCCGGCGGCGCGGCCGTGGCGGCGGCTTCGGGACAAGGCGGGACGGCTACGGGCAGCGGCAAGGGAGGACGGCGTCCCCGGGCCGTGAGGGCGCGGGCCAGCCGGCGCAGCTGCCGCGCCGTCGCGGCGTCGGGCGACCGCCGGTGGACGGAGGTGATCAGCAGGGTCCAGGCCCAGTCGGTCAGCCGCACCTCGATCCCCGGCGTCCCGGCGTTGCGCCGCGCCGGCGTCGACGGTGCCAGGCCGAGGGACCGGTAGGCGCGGAGGATGCCGGCGGTCGCCCGGTGCCGCGCCGGACCGGCGCCGTCCGCGCCCCCGTCCGTTTCGAGGAGACCGGCGAGGTCGCGCAGGGCCCCGGCCACCGCCAGGCGCTGCGGACGGTCGGGATGCACCGGCCAGCCCGCCAGGGCCAGGGCCCAGGCGACGACGGCGCCCGTCGCGGCCAGCGCCGTGTGGGGCAGGACGTCGCCGAGGTCCACGTCCGAACCGTTGGCCGCGACGGCGAAGGACAGGAGCAGCAGCACCGCGCCCAGTCCGCCCAGGCCGGTCGCGTCGCAGGCGAACTTCGCGAGTCCGGCCACCACCGCCATCGCGACGATCACGGTCATGGCACCGGCGGTACTCGTCTGCGCGTCGGTCAGCGCGGCGAGGGCGGAGCCGCCGCCGACGCAGGCCGTCATCGCGAGCGCGACGACGGCGAGCACCCGCGCCCGGCGGGGGTAGGGGAGGTTGCGGCCGAAGGTCGTGGTGAAGGCGCCCAGCATGGGGAAGACGGCCAGGGCGGGACGCCCCGACAGCACCAGCGGCAGGACCGGCAGGGTCATGGCCAACGCCGCGCGCAGGGCGAAGAGGAGGGCTCCGTCCACTCGGCGGAGCGAGAGCGCACCCCGCGGGGACAGCACGTGCGGCAGCCGTTCCACTCGGCCGCGCAGGCGGGCCCGGGCCGGCGACGGACGGGGGAACGTGCGGCGGGACATGACCTTGGGGGGTGGGCGGGGCGGTGGGGGTGCCGTCCATGCACGAACGCGTGGTTCGCGGAAGCAACCCCAGCATGGTACTCCGCGTCCGCCGCCGGCCGGGGATCCGCTGAGGCCGGCCCGGACCCCTGCCCTCGGCCCACGCCGGCGCCGGCGCCGGGGGCAGGGGCAGGGGCCCGGACCGGCGGAATCCCGCCGCTCGGAAGCGGCCGGACCCGGGTCGCGGCGGGTGCCGGTTCAGTTCAGCGAGGGCGGCCCCGCCTCGGCGGCCGTGCCCCACGAGGAGGGCTCGGCGCCGGCGAACGCGAGCGAGCGGGTGTTCCGCAGGTCGTCCGTCGTCAGGTACGTCCGTGCGTAGGCGGAGCCGTCGACGCGGGCGGACTGGATGCAGCGGCGTGCGTCCGAGGTGCCGGGCGCCGCCACCGTCAGCGAGCCGCGCGGGTAGTAGCGGCGGTCGAGGGTGAGGTCGACGCGGTCGAAGACGGGCGTGGACAGGCCCCAGGTGTCGTAGCCGGGCTGCACCGGGAAGATGCCGATCGACGACAGCACGTTCCAGGCGGACATGGTGCCCAGGTCGTCGTTGCCCGTCATGCCGGTCGGCGTGTCCGTGAACAGGGTGAGGGCGGCGTGCACCACGTCGGTGGTCTTCCAGGGCTGACCGGTCGAGAGGTAGGTGTACGGGGCGATGAGGTCGGGCCCGTTCTGCGGGTTGTACTTGTCGGCGTTGTAGTAGTCGTACGGGCCGTTCACCCAGACCTCGCGGGCGGTCTTCGCGGGGTCCTTCACCAGCTGGTCGTAGGCGAAGAAGGAGTCGAGCCGGTCGTTGGCCGCTCGCTCGCCGCCGATCAGCCCGATCATGCCGGGCAGGTCCTGCGGCACGAGCCACTGGTACTGCCAGGCGGTGCCCTCGTGGAATCCTTCGCTCTGGGCCGGGCCGGCCGGTTATCTCGACCTCGGTGGACACCGTCCGGTGCAGCGACTGGCCCGCGTCGAGCATGACGTTGGCCTTGTCGGTGGCGGGGAAGGTGTAGCGCTGCACCCCGGTGCGCGCGGTCGCGGTGAGCTCGGCTCGGATGCCGGTCTTCAGCGTGACCGCGTACGAGCCGGGGCTCGCCTTCTCGGTGTCGTGGCTGAACTCCGCCTGGTACTTGGCGTTGTCGGTCTCGGTGACGCCGAACTGAGCGTGCACTTCACGGACGCCCTGGACGCCGGTCCCGCCCGGGGCTGGGCGCTTGTGCGGATGCGCACCGAGCACGGCGCGAGCAGCCGGCCGTCGGTGGACCCTGTTCCCGATGGCCGGGCTGCTCGCCCTCGCCCGCCGGGCACGCGCCGTACCGACGGGCTGCGAGCCCCGCGGGAGAGCTGACACCGCCACGTGCGAGCACCTCCCCACGGCAGGGCGGACTGCGAACGTGATCGGCGCGGGTTCCACCCCCCGCGTCCCGTGCCACGAACCCGCCAAGCCTGCGGGGCCGGCACCACCCCTCGCCGCCTTGCCGGGCACGCCCCACGAAACCCCCTTGCGAGGGGGCGCCTCTCCGCCTTGCGACCGCTCCCCCCGCGGCCTGAACGGCGTGGGAGAACCCCCGGCACCGGACACCGCGCACCAATGCAACGAGAATTGGCGGACAGCACCTAGGCTCCCGGGATGACGGCCGGTATGTTGCGCCCCTGCCCGCCGCGAGGCGGGCACGGTGAACGGCTCATCATGGGGGTAGCGTGCGCGACTTCAGCCTTCCGGCACTGGTGGAGACCCTGTCGGCGGGAGGCCTTGCGGACTCGGTGTACGAGGTGGCGGAACGCGATCCGAAACTGGAGCAGTTGGCGCGGCGCGACCCCCTGGACGAGCAGAGGTGGTGTGCGGTCACCGCGGCCGAGTTCCGCGACGAGGTCCTGGCGCTGGCCAAGGGGCTGCTGGCCGGCGGGATCCAGTTCGGTCACCGCGTCGCCGTGATGTCCCGCACCCGTTACGAGTGGACGCTCTTCAGCTACGCGTTGTGGTCCCTCGGCGCCCAGGTGGTCCCCGTCTACCCCACCTCCTCGGCGGACCAGGTCCGCTGGATCCTGTCGGACGCGCAGGTGGTGGCCGTCGTGGTGGAACACGAGGACCATGCCATGACCGTGGGGGCGGTCTGCGACCAGCTGCCGCTGCTGAGGGCGATATGGCAACTGGACGCCAACTGCGTCCAGTGGCTGGCGGACGCGGGCTGGGGCATCCCCGACGACGTGGTGCACCAGCACCGCAGGGCAGTGCAGCCGGGCTCGGTCGCCACCATCGCCTACACCTCCGGCACCACCGGCCCCCACCCCAAGGGCTGCCTGATCACCCACGCCGGTCTCGCGGCCGAATGCGACACCCTGAACGCGGGCTGGCGGGAGGTCCTCGCCGAGCCCGGTGAGCAGCCGGCCGTTCTGGCCTTCCTGCCCCTCTCCCACATCTACGGTCTGATGGTGCAGGTCGTCTGCATGCGCGGCGGCGTCCGGCTGGGGCATCAGCCGGACCTGTCCCCCGCCGCGCTGCTGCCCGCCCTGGCGTCGTTCCGGCCGACGTACGTCTTCGCCGTGCCGTACATCTTCGAGAAGATCTTCTATTCGGCCAGGCGTTCGGCCGAAGCAGCCGGCCGGGAGGCGCTCTTCGACCGGGCCGTGGACGTCGCGGTGCGCTACGCCGAGGAAGTGGAGCGCCGGGACAGGGGCGAGGGCTCGGGGCCCGGACCGCTGCTGAAGGCCTCGCACGCCGTCTTCGACCGTCTGGTGTACGGGCGGCTGCGGGCCGTCCTCGGCGGCCGGGTCCGGTACGCCACCTCCGGCGGGTCGAGTCTCGACCGGGAACTCGGCCTGTTCTTCGCCGGAGCCGGGGTCACCATCCACGACGGATACGGGCTCACCGAGACGACCGCCGCCGTCACCAGCCAGCCACCGGGCCGGCCCCGCTTCGGGACCGTCGGCAGACCCCTGCCCGGCTGCTCCGTCCACGTGGCACGGGACGGGGAGATCTGGGTCCGCGGGGACGTCGTCTTCTCCGGCTACCTCGGCGATCCGGCGGCCACCGGGTCGGTGCTGCGCGACGGGTGGTTCGCGACGGGCGACGTGGGCCGGCTGGACGACGACGGCTTCCTGGTCATCACCGGACGCAAGAAGGACATCCTCATCACCAGTGGCGGCAAGAGCGTCAATCCCCGGGTGCTCGAGGAGCGGCTGCTGAGACATCCCCTGATCTCCCAGTGCCTCGTCGTGGGCGACAACCGTCCCTTCATCGCGGCGCTGATCACCCTGGATCCCGAGGCATCCCAGCACTGGTGCCGGCTTCGCGCACAGCAGCACGCCCGGCCCGGGGAGGCGCCGATCAACGAGGAACTGCGTGGCGAGATCCAGCGGGCCGTGACGATGGCGAACGCGGCGGTCTCCCAGGCGGAGGCGATCCGCGCGTTCCGGATCATCCCGAACGAGTTCAGCACGGCCAACGGCCTCATGACGCCGTCGCTGAAGCTGCGTCGCGCCGCGATCGTGCAGGCGTACGCGGCCGACATCGAAGCGCTGTACGGCTCCTGAGGACCCCTCACCGGCGGTCGGACGGGCGCTCCCGAGCCCTACAGTCGCTCTGAGCGCCTCCCTCGCGGCCGATCACCTCCTCCGGTGCCAAATTCCCCCGCCGGGTCGTGTGATCGGCCGCCAGAGGCCCGCACAAGCGATCTTGAAAGAAGGTCTCCGATGGGTCTGGTCTCCGACGGCCTGGACCGCGCCACGCAGAGGGCGTTCACTCGCCCGATCCCAAAGTCCGCAGGCGCACAGATGCGTTATCTGGTCAAGCAGCTCAAGGGCACCCGCGCCGTAGCTCAGCTGCTGGGCATTTCCCAGCGGACTGTGGAGCGTTACGTCAAAGACCAGATCCGCCGGCCCGCCCGGACCTCGCCGGGCGCCTGGCGGACGCCGTCCGCGCCCGCTGGCAGCCCCGCGTCCGCGAGCAGGCCCGCCGGCAGGCCGCCACCACCACGGGCATCATCATCGACACCCGCGCCCGGTTCGGGTTCACCGCCGCACCCGGCACCACCGACGACGCTCGCCTCCGCCACCTCACCCTCGCCCTGGGAAAACCGCCCCTGCTCCCGGGCCGCTTTCCCGGCGGCCGTCAGCCCGCCTGGGAAGCCGCCGCCGCCTGGATGACCGCCCTGCCCGTGAACCGGCTGACCGTGCCGCGCGCCCACCGCCTCACCACCCGCCGCGCGATGCACCTCCTGCAGCTACAGGTCCTCACCGGTATCCACCTGACCCTGGTCTGCCACCGCCCCCACCTTCCCGCCGCTCTGCACCAGGCCCTGCAGACGGCCGACTACTCCGTCATCACCGACTTCCAGGCCGCCCGCCGCCACTACTACGGCACACCTATCACCCAACCCCCGCCCGCAGACGAGCCCGCCGGGCTGGCCAGTCGGTGGCTCACCATGCCCGCACATGGACCGCCTCGTCTCCTACGACAGTCCCCGCCCCTGCGCCGTCCCGTGCACGCCGCCCCCGATCGCCTGGCGGCACCGCCCACCGCCCGCTCCTCTCACCCCGTACACCGCGGGGCGCGTCGCTCACCGGCTGCACGCGGCGACCGCACATCCCCGCCTGGCCGCAGCCGTCGCCGCCGCGCTGTTCACCGGTGCCTCCCTTTCAGCAACTCGCCACCGCCCGCCCCCGCGACTACGACGACGCCGCGGCCACACTCGCCCTGCACGACCGCGCCCGCTACACCGACGGCTGCGCCGCCTACCCCGTACTGCCCTGGGCCGGTGTCTTCCTGCGGACCGCAACCTGCTTTACCCCGCTCGTCTCCGGTGAGGACCAGGAGCTACTCGCCGCGCCAGGTGACCGTGCGTACCTGCTGCACGTTGCGGAGACGGCCAGACTCCGCCCGCCACAGCCACCCGCGGCCCGCCGCCAAGGCCCGGTCGGCAGTGCAGCCGGTGCCCCGGGCGTGGACCCGGGGCACCGGGGCCGCTGCGGCAGCCGCTTTCCCTGTGCCGCAGCGACGCCTTTCCTGCTGCGGGACCATAGTGGCCCGGGCACGTCACCGCACCGTAAGAAGGGCCGCCGGCGAACAGTTCCCGGGCGACCTCTCCTGGCAGGGGCCTGTGTGATCCACCGCACCCGCGGATCGTCCGAGGACCCTGCCGGAGCCGCGAACCCGAATCGCGCCCTGGTATGGAAGACGAAGCCTTCCGCCTCGGCCTGGGCGCGCAGGCGGGCCCGTACCCGGGGCTGCCACCGCGCCAGGACCGCCTCCTCGATCGCCTCCACCTGCAGGGGACCCGGCAGGCGACGCGCTCCGGGCTTCTTCGTCACCCACCGCTGCACGGTGCGCTGCGACACTCCCAGCACGGCGGCGACCCTCCGGGTGGAGCTCCGGTGCGCCTTCAGCAGAAACCGCAGGCGGTTCTCGGTGCTTGAGGGAGACGGGGCGGGTGCGCAACGCGCGCTTCAGCCCCTGCTCGATCTGTTCCATCTCTGCCTCTCCAATGGGCAGCTGACAGCGCCGGCACCCCGCAGTCCGTAGCGTCAGTTGTCCCATGCCGCTCGCCCCTGCCCTGCTGGATCCGGCGTCTTTGGGACAGCACCGGTCGACATCGGCTACGAGAGCCTCCAGGCGTGGGCGCGGAAGTCCGCTGCAGGCCTGCTCGCTCGGGCTGGAAGACCTAGCGTCGGCTACCAGCCTGGCCGCGATCTGTCGGTGTGGGGTCGCTAGGGAGAGAGCCGAACCGGAGGGAGCTGCACACTCTAAGAATTCGTACGCCTTTCGTACGCCAAATGAACGCAAAATGTACGCTTCATGGCGCAGGCGCTGCGCCCGGCGGTCGAGCCTGTTCGCCGTCAGGTCCAGCGCATGCCGATGGTGGCCAGTTGCTCGACCCGCTCCGGTGACAGGGTCGCGGCTCGGGAGCGCTGATTGCTGACCCATGCCCCTAGCCGCAGGTGGTGTTCCTGCGTCTCCGCCTTCTCGCCGTCGTGGCCGCCGTCCGAGCCGCTGCCGGTGGTGATGGTCTCGGTGTGGCTTCTCGGGACGCGTAGGTGGCCTTCGCGTTGGTAGTACTGGGTGGCGGCGGCGTAGTTGAGGGCCCATTTGTCGGTTTGGCTGCGTCGTGGCTTGGGTTTCTCGTCCTCGGTGGCGGGTTCGATCCCGAGGATGTGTTCGCACAGCCACTGCTGCGCGCCGGTGAGCTTGTCGAAGCCGAGCTGCTGCGCCCGTACCCATCGGCCGAGGTCTTCGCCTTGGCGTACGACCGTGCCGGGCTGGGTGGGGAGGGTGCCGCCGGTGTCGAGGTGTTGTCGGGTGAGGTGGAAGCAGCGTTGCCAGTCGATGGGCCAGGCGGGGCACCAGGCGGGGTCGATGTCGTCGAGCTGCTCGCGCCGCTCCTGCGACAGGGCACCGGCCGCGGACTGAACGGGCAGCCCCTCGGCCCGCCGCTGCTCCTCCACCACCGCTCGCCGGGCGGCTGCCCGCGCGTTCTTCAGATATAGCCCTACGCGGTATCCGGCGTGTGTGGCGTCGGCCGGCGCCGCGAGGTGCCCGTGTTCCTGTGCCCATTCGCGGGCTGCGGCGAGTCCTTCGTCCCAGGCGACGTCGTAGTGCGACCAGACCATGCCGAGCTTCTCCAGCTGCGCCACGCGCTCAGGAGCCATGGTGCCGCGGGTGTAGGCCCTTCGGGCGTCGGCGGTCCATTGTCCGAGCGGGAAGGCGGCGAGTGAGGCGGGCCACCTCTCGGCCTCCGCGGCTTGGTCGCCGCTGGCGGGGACGCGGTAGGTGAAGGGCACGCGGAGGTCGCCGTGGCGCTGGTGGTAGAGGGTGGCGGCTTCGATGCCGCGCCGCCAGTGGGCGTGTTCGGGGTTGAGGACGCGGAGGTTGATGAACGCGGCCAGCTGTGCGGGATCGCGGGGAGTGGAGAACTTCAGCAGCTCCCGGGCCGGCACCGACAGCCTGCCCTGCTCGTCGGCGTCCGAGCCCTCCCCGGCCTCGTCGCTCTCTTCTCCGGAACGGGTCTGTACGCCTCTGACACGGCTTCGTGCCTGTGGCTCGGCGAGTGCTTCCACGACGCGGGCGTCGTGTGCCCGGAGCGCTTCCAAGAGCCTTGCCAACCCGGCGAACGCCCGTGAGGTGAGCATGCTGTCCACCGTCTCGCCGGGCCCGAGCAGGACCGGCACCACGAGTGAGGCGATCTTGCCCTCGCCCGGCCGCACCCGCAGGGCGCGGCCGACGGCTTGGACGAGGTCGGGCATGGAGCCGCGGACGTCCGCGAAGTACACAGAGTCACAGCGGGATGTATCGATGCCTTCGCCGAGCACCCGGACGGACCCGAGGAACGTCTTCTCCACGACGGTGCCGTCAGCGGCGACTCCCTGGGAGAACTCGTGCAGGACTCGGCGTCGGTGGTGGGGCTTGTGCTCGCCGCACAGCCAGTCCGCCCACACGTCGCGCGGGTACAGCTCGGGATCGGCGGCGTGCAGCCGGCCGGCCACGCGGGGGAGACCGGCCGCGAACGCTTCGGCCTCCTTCACCTGGTGGTGAAAGACCAGCGTCCGCCCAAAGCCCTCCTCGGCCGAGGCCTTCACCAACGCCGTCTGCAGAGCAGCGAGCCGCGCCCCCCGCACCTCGTCCGAGCGGCCCTCCACACCCAGCAGCTGCGCCGCCTGGAGCTGGCTGTCGGTGATGTCCAGGCACACCACCTGGTACGGCGCGCAGATCCCGCGGTCGATCGCCTCGGACAACGTCAGCGTGTAACACCGGCTGCCGAAGGGGGAGTCGGGGGAGTCTTCCATGCTCGCGACCAGCTCACCTGGTGCGCCCGCTGCGGTCTCGGCGTCCTCGTCGAGTTGCCACAACCGTGAGGTGGCGGTCATGTAGAGCCGGCGCAGCGCGGGGATGCGGGTGTTGTCGTGGACGACCGCCCACGGCCTGCCGATCCGGCCCGAAACCCGGTGCGCCTCGTCCACGACGATCAGGTCCCAGCCCGGAAGACCGGCCCGGTGGGCGCGTTCCAGCGTGCCGAGCCCGAGGGAGGCGTACGTGGCGAACACGGTGACCTTGTCGAACGGCCGCACCCAGGAGACCAGCTCACCCACGTCCGTGGTGTTCGGGAAGGACACCTCCTCCCCGCGCAGGGAGGAGACACCGATCATCGGCCCGGTGCGCCCTGCCTCGCGCCATGCGGCTTCAGTCTGGGCGAGGAGGTCCAGGGAGGGCACGAGGACCAGGACACGGCCCGCACGGAGCTCCTCAGCACTCCGGGTAGCCACCAGGGTCTTGCCCGATCCGGTGGCCATGATCACCTGGGTCCGCAGGCCCCGCTCGGGCACAGCCGATCTTGCAGGCAATTCGAGTGCCCGGAGTACTGCATCCACGGCTTCCCGCTGATGCGGACGGAGTTCCTTCGCAGCCACTACGGTCCCATCCCTCCTGCAAGCCGGACGACAGTCCTCACCCCGCAACACGGGCAACTAGCCTTGGCTGCCAAGGGACTTGGACAGCAGCCCATCCGTACAGCACAGGTCCACGTCCTCGACCTGGAGCCAAAATGACCGCCCTCCAGCAGGCCACACACTCACAGAGGCACGGCCACTCAATTCCAGACTCTATCCTAACCACAAAATGAAGCAGACGAGCCGAAGAATCAGCACCCAAGCTACGGGTACTCCGCCTCCATCGCCGCCCACCCGACCAGGAGAGCCATGACCCACAACACCGACAACACTCGAGGCAACCGGTTCTGCAAGGCCTGCGGCACGCCCGCCGAAGACGGGAAGCTGTGCAACCACTGCGGTGCGGTCCTCGACCTCCCCGACCAGGCCGGACTGATCGAGGATCAGGGAGCCGCGATCCGGCGCGACTTCGAAGGCCACACTGAACAGCAGCACAAGTGATCCCAGCAGGCCGCGCGGCAGCTCGGCCTGCCCACGCACCGCACTCCCACCTGATGTGCGACCAACGGGGGAGGCTGACAGCGTGGCACCCGGCCCCACGGCAGGAGCCCACCCCTTACTGCCGCCAGCCAGGGCCGCGCGAAGCGTGGCCCGATGCCTCGCACGCAGTGCGAGGCACGCGGTTCGCAGCGCAGCGGAGAACCGCCCCAAACCCCGTGCGGAGCACGGGGCCGGCCACGTAGTGGCCCGCTCCTGGAGCGCAGCGCAAGGAGCGCC
>NZ_JBEXYS010000056.1:0-16976 GCF_040631045.1 Streptomyces sp. NPDC005706
TCTGGTAAGGGTTGCTCGTTTTTTAACCGGTTTCCTCTCGCGATCTATCGGAGGCGGGCGAGCACGCGGCCGCGTGCTCGCCCTCTTCCATGCCGGGCGGTCAGGAGACGGCGTGCTCCAGCCAGAAGTCCAGCAGCTCGCGGTCGCCCGACACCGTCACGCGCGGGCCCCGCGGCCGCAACCGCCCCTTGACCACGAGCAGCAGGTCCGAGGGCGAGGCGACCACGGTGGCGTCGGCCGGGGTGCCGGCCGGGGCGTCCCGGGTGACCCGCACACCGTCCGGGGCGCAGGTGACCAGCCAGTTCGAGACCCGGCCCGGAGCGGCCACGGCCGAGCGGAAGCTCAGCGTCTCACCGCCGCGCGGCACCTCGGCGAACAGGGGGGAGTGGAACGGCCGGGCCTCGGGCACGCCGAAGGCGACCACGCAGAAGTCCACGCAGTCCAGGGCGACGTCCGTGGCCAGCTCGAAGGGACGGCCCGACAGCAGGTCCACGTCGGCCCGGTGCACGGTCGTCTCGTACATCGCCCAGCGCGGCCAGAACTCCTTGTTCTGCTTGCCGTGCGGTGCCCAGACGGGCACCTCGGGGCCGATCCCCTCGATCGTCTCGACCAGCCGGTCCGCGCCCTCGGTGACGAAGCGCGCCCGCGGCCCGGGCTCCAGCAGCCGGCTGTCCTGCGCGGCCTCCCGCGTCACGAGCCCGGCCACCCGCTCGGTCCAGCTCGTGTCGGCGCCGGCGCCGACGGGGTCGCCGCCCGGCAGGACGAACTCGGTGCTCCGGGTGGCCAGGATGGTCGTCGCCCACTCGTGGCCCTGGCGTAAGTGCCGCACCAGGTCACCCAGGTTCCATCCGGGACAGGTCGGAACCGGCTCCGTCAGCGCGAGGTCCCGGGCGGCGTCCGCGAAGCGGGCCGCCTCCCGGCGGAGTTCCGAGGTACAGCGGCCCATGGGCAGCGGAACGTACGTCTGTGCGGTCATGAGATCTCACTCCGGTCGATGGAATGTGCACGGAAACGGTGCCCCGACGGTCCACGGGCCGCCGGGGCGCCCGCCCGCCCATTCGAACCGGGCATCCTGACACGTTACTGATCATTCCGGGCGACCCGCTTTATGGCGTCAGGCGGGTGTCAGAGGCGGGTCAGCGGCACTTGGCAGAGTCGTCCCTGTCGCACGCTCCTCCTCGCCCGGGCCGGGGCCGCATCCGTGGCCCGCGTCCGCCCGTGGCGGGGACACCCCCCATCGTTGCCGTGCCGGTCCACCGGCGCGTCCGACGTGAGGAGAACGCTCGTCATGGCAGACACCGCAGCCCCGGGGCCGACCCGGGCCCTGATCGTGGCAAACCCGGCCTCCGGCAGTCACAGTCCCGAACTGGTCCGCCAGGTCGCGGAGCTGTGTGAGTCCTGCCTGGACCGCGCCGACGTCCACCTGACCAGCGCGCCGGGCGACGCGACCGGCGCGGTGCGCCGGGCGCTGGAGCGCAAGGACGGCGCGCCCGACCTGGTCGTCGCCATCGGCGGCGACGGCACGGTCCGCGAGGTCGTCCAGGGGCTCGTCCCCGTGGCCGGCCGGGCGACCCTGGCCGTCGTGCCCGGCGGCACCGGGAACTCCGGCTACAAGATGCTGTGGGGCGACCGCCCCTGGACCGAGTCGCTGAAGGCGGTCCTGACCGACTCCGGCATCGGCGGCAGCGCCCGCCTGCGCCGGCTCGACCTGGCCCGCCTCGCCGAGACCCGCAACTACGTCTACCTGGGCGCCTGTTCGGGCGTGATCGCCGACGCGCTGATCACCGCCCGGGAGCTGCCGCTGACCGGGCGGGAGCGCTACGCCCGCGCCTTCGCCGACACGGCCGACGGCTACGCGCCCTATCCGGGCCGGGTCACCGTCGACGGCCGGGTGGTGCACGAGGGCCCCACGGTCCTCGCCAACGTCGGCGGCGGCCCCTACCGCGGCGGCCGGTTCAGGGTGCTGCCCGACTCGCTGCTCGACGACGGACTGCTCGACGTCTGCGTCATCGGCGGGGAGGTCCCCGCGGCCGACGTGCCCGCACTGACGCTGGACGCGGCGCACATGGACCACCCGGCGACCGTGTACGCGCGCGGCCGCCGGATCACCGTCGAGCGCACCGACGGCCACCGGCTGCCGCTGGAGCACGACGGCGAGTACCAGAACGGCATCGGCGGCTCGGCCACCTTCGAGGTGCTCCCCGGAGCCCTCCCGGTCTGGGCCCCCGCCGCCCCCTGAAGCCCGTACCAAGCCACCTGCCGGAATCACAAGTAAGCAAGACACAGAGGAGAACGCCCGCATGAGCGACCTGACCACCACCGTCTCCCGCTACCTCGACATCTGGAACGAGGCGGACGCCGACAAGCGCGCCGCGGCCATCGCCGAGCTGTTCACCGCCGACGCCCCGTACATCGACCCGCTCGCCGCGGTCGAGGGCCACGAGGGCTTCGGGGCCGTGGTGGCCGGCGCCCGCGACCAGTTCAAGGGCCTCACCTTCGAACTGCACGGCACCGTCGACGCCCACCACAACCAGGCCCGCTTCCAGTGGGGCCTGGTGACCGAGCCGGGCGCCGAGCCGATCGCCATCGGCTTCGACGTCCTCGTCACCAACGACCAGGGCAAGATCCAGGGCGTCTACGGCTTCCTGGACAAGGTCCCGGCCGCCTGATCACGCACCCAGCGCGGGAGCACCGGGACCGCCGGTGCTCCCGCGTTCGTGCGCACACCGCCGACGCACGCACGGCAAGGAAGGTAGCCGCCTCATGACCGCTGTCCTCGGGGAGAGCGTGGCCCAGGCCCTGTGCGCCGACTGGGCCGAGCAGGCACACACCCTGCCCCGCGCCGCCCCCGGTCGCGCACCGGCCGACACCCCCTTGCGGGAACTGTCGCACTGGGCCGCGTCCTTGCGCCCGCAGCACATCCCGTGCCGGGTGCTCAAGCTCGCCGCGAGCCAGGTGCTGTCGCAGATCGCCTCCATCCGGGCCGGTCTCCAGCACCCCCTCGGCAGAAAGCTGGTGGCCGCCTTCGGGCACCCCATGCAGCGCGACCCCCGGCAGGCGGCCGGCGTGTTCGCCGCGCTGGGCTCCTGGCTCAACCTGGACGACACCGCCTACGCCGGGCACCTGTCGAACTCCACGGTCGCGGTCCCGCTCGCCTTCGCCTACGCCCGCGGGCTCGACGGGCTCTCGCTGCTCACCGCGGTGGTCGCGGCCAACGAGTGCGCGGCCCGCATCACCGCCTCCGCGACCCTCGGCCCGCTGCGCGGACAGAGCGCCGTCCACACCCATCTGGCCGGCGCGGTGGCGGGACGGCTGCACAGCGACCGGGCCTCCGCGAGCCTCTTCGAGAACGCCTTCGGGCTGGCCTTCGCCATGCCCAACTGGCCTCTGATGCGCGCCTTCCTGGCCAGCGACGCCCGTCTGTTCAACACCTTCACCCCGGTACGCACCGCGATGGACGCCTGCGACGCGGCGTATGCCGGGCTGCGCGGCGCGCCGGACATCATGGAGCACAGCGACGGCTTCCTGGCCCGGTTCGCCACCGTGCCGCTGCCGCAGGCGGTGGCGAAGGGGCTGGGCCGCCGCTGGCACACCGACACCCTCTCGTTCAAGATGCACCCCGGTGGCCCCGGTATCGACGCGGCGGTGGACTGCGCGACCGAGATCCACCGGGAACTCGGCGCGCTCAGGCCCCGGGACGTGGCCGAGGTGGTCGTCGAGGCCTCGCTGTACACGCTGTTCGCGGGGGAGCGGGCCGCCCGCTACGTCACCGGCCCCGGCTCCCCGCTGGGCGCGCTGGTCCTGGACGTGCCCTACCCGGTGGCCACCACCCTGCTCACCGGCGAGTTCTCGGTGGACGACTTCTCCTCGCCCGCCGTGGACGACCCCGACCGCTGGGCGCTCGCCAAGCGGATCCGGCTGGAGCACGACACCGAGATGACCCGTGAACTGTTCCTGTCCGACGCGCCGTTCGGCGAGGCGGTGCGCGAGGCGGGGGAGTCGGCCGTGCCCTGGCTGCGCGGTTTCGGCGGGGAGGAACTGGTCGACCTGGTCGGGGCGCTGCAGGCCGACGACCGGGACTTCTCCCGGTCCACCAAGGCCACCGGCGCCCGGGTCACCGTACGGCTGACGGACGGCCGTACGGTCTCCCGCACCCGGCTGATCCCGGTCGGCGCCGCCGGTCCTCAGACCCGGGCGGACCACGCCGGACTGGTGCGGGAGAAGTTCCTGTCGGTGGGCGGCTCGCACGAGGTCGCCGACACGGTCGGCGGGCTGCACCGGATGCGCCCGCGGGCGGTACGCCGCTGGATAGAGACGGCGTTCCTGGACTGAGCCGTCTCACGCACCGTGCGCCACGTACAGGCGCACCGCCTCGTGCAGCCGGTAGCGGACCCGGCCGGCCCGGTCCGGCTCGCCGGCCCGGATCATCTGGCGGTGCAGGAGTTCCTCCAGCAGGTCCACGGCGAGCCGCCGGGACGGGGTCACCCGGGCCAGCATCTCCTCGACACCGAAGTCGTCGCTCACATCGCGGAGTTGGTGCAGGGAGGCCTTCAGCGGGGGCGGCAGGGGCCGGTGGTAGGCGGCCACGCTCGCCCGCAGGGACAGGTCGCCGACGGCCAGCGTGGCCAGCCGGTCCCGCTCGTCAGCCAGCCGGTCGGCCAGGTCGCGCGGCGACCGGCGCGGCCGGGCCGACAGCCACAGCCCGGCGAGGTGCAGGGCGAGCGGCAGTCCGCCGCAGTACCGCACGATGTCCAGCACGGCCGGCCGGTCGGTCCGGACCCGGGCCGCACCCGCCAGGTCCTCCAGCACCAGGCAGGCATCCGGCCGGCCGAGCGCGCCGATCCGGTGGGCCGGCCACCCCGGCAGGGCGGGCAGTTCACGGCGCGCGGCGACCAGGACGGCGCTGCGCCCGCCGTCCACGAGCAGTGGACGCACCTGCGCCTCGGTGACCACGTTGTCGAGCACCACCAGCACCCGCCGTCCGCTGAGCGCGTCCCGCAGCCGGGCCCGCGCCTCCTCGGGGCCGCGGACGCCGGCGCTCCGGCCGAGGGACCGCAGGACGCGGTGCACCAGCTGGTCGGAGGTGAAGGGGAGGCAGGAGGTGGGGTGCAGGTCGACGTAGACCTGGCCGTCCGGGAACTGGTCGCGCGCCGTGTGCGCGGTGCGCAGCACCAGGGCGGTCTTCCCGGCGCCCGGCGGCCCGACGACCACGGCGGGCCCGTCCCGGCCGGGCAGGCCCGCCGCCAGCGTGTCCGCGAGCCCCTCCCGTCCGGCGAGGCGGTGCCGGGGCGCCGGGGGCAGTTCGGCCGGCGCGGCGGAACCCGGTGGAGCGCCGGCGCCGGCCGGCCGCTCGCCGCCCCGGGGCAGCCGTAACAGCCGCCGCGCCTCGGCGGGCGCCAGCCCGAGCGCCTCGGCCAGCAGCACCAGCGACTGCCTGCGCGGCCGGGCGGTGTGCCCGGTCTCCAGGTTCCGTATGGCGCGCACGCTCAGCCCCGACCGCACCGCCAGCTCGTCCTGGGTGAGACAGGCCGCCTCCCGTGCCCGCACCAGCGCCACGGCGAGACTCGGACCGGGCCCCGGGGGGTGCGGCCCGGCCCTGTCAGGGGGCGGGAACGTCACCCGTTCTCCCGGACGGACACCACGGCCGGCCCGGCCGGCGGCCCGCTCAGCGGCCGGCGCAGCGCGGCGACGAACTTGTAGCGCGAACCCCGGTACACCGAGCGCACCCACTCCACCGGAGTGCCCTCGGCGTCCCGCGAGTGCCGGGACAGCAGCAGCATCGGCAGGCCCACGTCGGTGGCGAGGAGATGGGCCTCGCGGGGTGTCGACAGCGAGGTCTCGATGGTCTCGTCGGCCTCCGCCAGGTGCACGCCGTACACCTCGGCCAGGGCCGTGTAGAGCGAGGGGTACGTGGTCAGCGAGCGCCGCAGCCCGGGGAAGCGCCGTACGGACAGATGCGTCGTCTCGATGGCCATCGGGTCGCCGCTGGCCAGCCGCAGCCGCTCGATGCGCAGGACGCGCTCGCCGGCGTCGATGCCGAGGAGGACCGAGAGCCGGGCGTCCGCGGGCACCTCGCCGATGTCCAGCACCTGTGAGGCGGGCTCCAGGCCCTGGGCGTGCATGTCCTCGGTGTGCGAGGTGAGCTGGAGGGTCCGGTACAGCTTGGGCTGGGCGACGAAGGTGCCCTTGCCCTGGATGCGGTCGAGCCGGCCCTCGCCGACCAGTTCCTGCAGCGCCTGCCGGACGGTGGTGCGCGAGGTGCCGAGCCGGACGGCGAGCAGGCGCTCCGCGGGCATCGCCGAGCCGGGCGCGAGCGCCTGCGTCATCTCCAGCACCTGCTGCTTGATCCGGTAGTACTTCGGCACGCGCGCGATGCGGCCGGGCGCCCCCGTGGGGTGCTGGGCGCTGCTGACGTCGGTGGCCATGCCTGCCTTCCCGGCTGTGGGTGTGGGGGCTCCCGTTATAGCGACCAACTGCCCTATGGTCTAGTCCAACTGGTGTGACAGGTCTAGTCCAGCGGACGCGCCGGGAGGGGAGGGGGCGGATGCGCTCCGGTGACTTTCTCGTAACGGCCGGAACGCCTTTCCGAACCACCCTTGACACTCAAAAAGGTCTAGGCCAAGCTCCACCGTACTGGTCTACACCATTAGTGACCAGGTCCCGAGCCCTACGTGCAACAGCGTCGAACGCAGGTCACCGCCGAGGGCGTGGGGGGATTAGTGGCATCCCTGAGGAGGGTGGCGTGAAGCGCAAGCTTGCTGCCGCGATCGTGATCGCGGGCATGATGGTCTCCGTCTCGGCGTGTGGCGGCGACGACGACAAGGACACGGGCAAGAACGCGGGACCGGACAGCTTCAAGGGCCAGACCCTGACGGTCTGGACGATGGACGGCTCGGCGCCGCCGCAGTGGTCCAAGGACGTGCAGGCCGCCTTCGAGAAGAAGACCGGCGCCAAGCTGAAGTTCGAGATCCAGAAGTGGGACGGGATCCAGCAGAAGATCACCACCGCCCTCTCCGAGTCCACCCCGCCGGACGTCATCGAGGTCGGCAACACCCAGACCCCGGCCTACGCCGCCACCGGCGGTCTCGCCGAACTGAGCGACCTGAAGCAGGAGATCGGCTCGGACTGGACCCCGTCCGTCTCCCAGTCCTCCGTCTTCGACGGCAAGCAGTACGCCGCTCCCTGGTACTTCGCCAACCGCGTCGTCATCTACAACAAGAAGATCTGGGCCAAGGCCGGCATCAAGGACACCCCGAAGACCCGGGACGAGTTCTTCAAGGACCTGGACGCCATCGGCAAGAAGACCGACGCCGAGCCGCTCTACCTGCCCGGCCAGAACTGGTACTTCTTCGACGGCCTGACCATCGGCCAGGGCGCCGACCTGGTGAAGAAGCAGGGCGACAAGTACGTCTCCAACCTCGGCGACCCGAAGGTCTCCGCGGCCATGGAGCTGTACAAGAAGTACGCCGGGTACTCCAAGGCCCCCAAGGACAAGGACGAGGCCACCCCGCAGCAGGCCGCGATCTTCGCCAAGGGCAAGACCGGTGCCTTCATCGGCATGGGCTGGGAGGCCGGCACGGCGATCCAGGCCAACAAGGCCATCGAGAAGGACCTCGGCTACTTCACCATCCCGGGCGAGAGCGCCGACAAGCCCGAGGGCGTCTTCCTCGGCGGCTCCAACCTCGCCGTCGCCCAGGGCAGCAAGAAGCAGGCCCTGGCCAAGGAGTTCCTGAAGATCGCCCTGTCCGACCAGTACGAGGGCCAGCTCGCCAAGCTCAACGGCGTCATCCCGAACAAGGAGTCGCTGGAGAGCAACCTCAAGGGCAACGGCGCCGCCGAGGCCGCCGCTCCCGGCGCCGCGGCCGGCGGCACCACCCCGCTGATCCCCGAGTGGGCCGCGGTGGAGAACACCCCCAACCCGATCAAGTCCTACATGACCGCGGTGCTGAACGGTAAGTCCCCGGCGGCCGCCGCCAAGCAGGTCGAGGGCGAGATCAACAAGCGCCTGGCCCAGCAGAACTGACGACCCGCGCCGGGGGCGTCGGCGGACGCCCCCGGCTCAGTCGTCCGTACCGCCCGTAACGCCCGTACAGCCCACACAGCCCGTACGGTCACGGAAGAGATGGCAACTCATGTCAGTGCAGACCGAAGGCACGGACACGGCCGGGGAGCCCGCTGTCCACAAGGCCCGGGTGCCGGCGCCGCCGACGGGTGAGGACGGCGGCTCCGGCCCCTCCGCCCGCCGCGGTGCCGCGGCTCCCTATCTGCTCCTGCTGCCCGCGCTGCTGGCCACACTGATCCTGCTCGGCTGGCCGCTGGTGAAGAACGGCATGCTGTCGTTCCAGAACCTCAACCCGCGGCAGCTCATCCAGCACCTCACCGAGTGGAACGGCGGCGACAACTACAAAGAGGTTCTGTCCGGTTCGGACTTCTGGCACGTCGTCGAACGGTCGGTGGCCTTCACGGCGGTCAACGTCGTGCTGATCATGCTGTTCGGCACCCTGACCGGGCTGCTGCTGGCCCGGCTCGGCAAGAAGATGCGGCTGCTGCTCCTGCTGGGCCTGGTGCTCGCCTGGGCCATGCCCGTCATCGCGGCCACCACCGTCTACCAGTGGCTGTTCGCCCAGCGCTACGGCGTCGTCAACTGGGTGCTGGACAAGCTCGGCTGGCACTCCATGGCCGACTACAACTGGTTCGGCTCCCAGTTCTCCACCTTCTCCGTGATCACGCTGCTGATCGTCTGGCAGTCGATCCCGTTCGTGGCGATCAACCTGTACGCGGCCACCACCACGATCCCCAGGGAGCTGTACGAGGCCGCGTCCCTGGACGGCGCCGGCGCGTGGAAGAGCTTCACCTCGGTGACCTTTCCCTTCCTCAGGCCGTTCCTCTACGCCACGACGTTCCTCGAGGTCATCTGGGTGTTCAAGGCGTTCCCGCAGATCTTCGCGATCAACGAGGGCGGCCCCGACCACCTGACCGAGACCCTGCCGATCTACGCCTTCGTCGAGGGCGTCGGCAACCAGCACTTCGGAGTCGGCGCGGCGATCTCCTTCCTGACCATCCTGGTGCTGCTCGTCATCACCTCGTACTACCTGCGCATGGTGCTCAAGCAAGAGGAGGACGAGCTGTGAAGCGCTCGGTCTTCGGCCGTATCTGGCCCAACGCGACCGCCGTCGTCCTCTTCGCCGGCTTCGTGTTCCCCGTCTACTGGATGTTCGCGACGGCCTTCAAACCGACCGGCGACATCATCTCCGAGAACCCGGTGTGGTTCCCGACGAACATCACGGCCGGCCACTTCTCCAAGGCCGTGGACGCCGACCACTTCTGGACCCTGGTCCTCAACTCCGTCACCGTCACGGTCAGCGCGGTGCTGCTCTCGCTCGTCATCGCCCTGTTCGCCGCCTTCGCGCTCGCCCGGATGCGGTTCAGGGGCCGGCGCGGCTTCATCGTGACCTTCATGCTGGCGCAGATGGCGCCCTGGGAGGTCATGGTCATCGCCATCTACATGCTGGTCCGCGACAACGACATGCTCGACAGCCTGGTCCCGCTCACCGTCTTCTACGCGATCATGGTGCTGCCGCTGACCATCCTGACGCTGCGCGGCTACGTGGCCGCCGTGCCGAAGGAGCTGGAGGAGTCCGCGATGGTCGACGGCTGCACCCGTACCCAGGCCTTCGTCCGGGTGATCTTCCCGCTGCTCGCCCCCGGTCTGATGGCCACCTCGCTGTTCGGCTTCATCACCGCCTGGAACGAGTTCCCGCTGGTCCTGATCCTCAACAAGGACATCGAGAAGCAGACCCTGCCGCTGTGGCTGTCCCAGTTCCAGACCGCCTTCGGTGACGACTGGGGCGCCACGATGGCAGCCTCGTCCCTGTTCGCGCTGCCCATCCTGATCCTGTTCATCTTCCTGCAACGCAAGGCTGTCAGCGGTCTCACCGACGGCGCCGTGAAGGGATGACGCCCCCGATGACCACACTCACCACTGGGCCCGGCACCCTCACCCGGGACGCGCTCGCGGTGCTGCAGCCGGGGTTCGACGGCACCACCGCCCCGGACTGGGTGCGCCGCCGGCTCGGCGAGGGCCTCGCCTCCGTCGCCCTGTTCGGCCGCAACGTCGTCACCGAGGAGCAGGTCACCGCGCTGACCGCGCAGCTGCGCGCGGAGCGCGACGACCTGCTGGTGGCCATCGACGAGGAGAGCGGGGACGTCACCCGCCTGGACGTGCGCACCGGCTCGTCCTTCCCCGGCAACCACGCGCTCGGCGCCGTCGACGACCCGGGCCTCACCCGGGGCGTGGCGCGCGAGCTGGGCCGGCGCCTGGCCGCGTGCGGCGTCAACTTCGACTGGGCGCCGTCCGCCGACGTCAACGCCAACCCCGACAACCCGGTCATCGGCGTGCGGGCCTTCGGCGCGGACACCGCACTGGTGGCCCGGCACACCGCCGCCTGGGTCGAGGGCCTGCAGTCCACCGGCGTCGCCGCGTGCACCAAGCACTTCCCCGGGCACGGCGACACCAACGTCGACTCCCACCACGCGGTGCCGCGCATCGACGTGGACGCCGAGACGCTGTACGCGCGAGAACTGCCCCCGTTCCGCGCCGCGATCGCGGCCGGCAGCCGGGCCGTGATGAGCGCGCACATCCTGGTCCCGGCCCTCGACCCCGACCGTCCCGGCACCCTCTCCCGCCGCGTCCTCACCGACCTGCTGCGCGGCGAACTCGGCTACCAGGGCCTGATCGTCACGGACGGCATGGAGATGCGCGCCATCTCCGGGACGTACGGCCTGGAGCACGGGGTGGTCCTCGCGATCGCGGCGGGCGCGGACGCGATCTGCGTGGGCGGCGGCCTGTGCGACGAGGCCACCGTGCTGAACCTGCGCGACGCGCTGGTGGCCGCCGTGCGCTCCGGCGAACTGCCGGAGGAGCGGCTGGCCGACGCGGCCTCGCGGGTGCGGGAGCTGGCGCGCTGGACGGCCGCGGCCCGGAAGGACGCCGGGACCGTCGTGCCCGAACCGGAGATCGGCCTGGTCGCGGCCCGCCGCGCGCTGACCGTGAACCGCGGCGCCGCCGCCGCGCCGGTCACGGAACCGGTGTACGTGGCCCGGTTCGACCCGGCGCCGAACATCGCCGTCGGCGACGAGACGCCGTGGGGCGTGGCCGCCGAGCTGACACGGCTGCTGCCGGGCAGCACGGCAGGCTCGTTCACCGGGCCCGAAGCGGGCCGCGATGCCCTCGCGGCGGCGGCCGGCCGGCGGGTCGTCGCCGTGGTCCGCGACGAGCACCGGCACGGCTGGATGGGCTCCGCCCTCGACGCCCTGCTCGCCGCCCGCGCGGACACCGTCGTGGTCGAGATGGGCGTACCGCAGGCCGCGCCGCGCGGTGCCGCGCACATCGCCACCCATGGCGCCGCCCGTGTCTGCGGCGTGGCGGCGGCGGAGGCCGTCGTCGCGGGCTGAGCAGCCGCGCCGGAGCCGTCACCAGGGCCGGCACCGAGCCCCTCACCGGGGCCCGGTGCCGGCCTTCCTCATGTCCGGGCGGCGGCAGTACAGCGGCAGTCGGGCGGCACTTTGCCGGGGTACCGGCCGGTAGTCGTTGACACCTTCAATTGGTCTAGTCCAGCTTGGGAAGGCGCTTCTGTTCGATCACCACGGAGTGACGGCATGCACCAGCCCACCACCCCCTACCTCCACCGAGCGGCCTCCGGCCGCCCCTACTTCAGCGCGGACGGCGAGACCTACCTCGCCCCGGCCCCGCTGCGCGACCTGGAGAAGTCCCGGCCCCTGCGGGTGCTGTCCGAGGAGGACTTCGCCTTCTGGCAGACCTACGGCTACGTCGTCGTCCGGGAGGCCATCACCCCCGGCGAGGCCAAGGGCCTGCTCGACCTCGCCCTCGACTTCCAGGGCCTCGACCCCGACCGCCCCGAGACCTGGTACGAGGAACCGGAGTTCCGCTCCGAACTCGACCGGCACCTGTTCGTCTACGGCTTCGTCGAGGCCTACCACCACCAGCTCCTCTGGGACAGCCGGCAGACCCGCCGCGTGTACGACGCCTTCGTGGACGTCTGGGACTGCGAGGAGCTGTGGGTCACCCTCGACCGGCTCAACCTCAACCCGCCCAACGTGGGCACCCGTTCCCGCTCCCTGATCGAAGCCACCGACGAGGGCTTCGACATCGAACTGCACTGGGACGTCGACACCACCCTCGCGGTACTGCCGCAGCGGGTCCAGGGCATCATCGCGCTCACCGACACCCGCCCCGAACTCGGCGGCTTCCAGTGCGCCCCCGAGCTGTTCCGCCGCTTCGAGGAGTGGCGCCTCGCCCAGCCGGCCGGCCGCGACCCGGTCCGCCCGGCCGTCGACCGCGCCGAGTTCCCGGTGGTCCGGCCCGACCTCCAGGCCGGCGACCTGCTCATCTTCAACGGGCTGCTGGCGCACGGCGTGGCACCCAACCGCTCCGAGCGCGGCCTGCGGGCCGTCCAGTACCTGTCGATGATGCCCGCCCTGGAGGAGCACACGGAGCTGCGCCGGTCCCGCGTCGAGTCCTGGCGCACGCTTCGCACCCCCGACTGGAACACGACGCTGCTCGGCGACGCCCGCCGGCCGGAGGCCCTGCGGTACGGCCCCGCCGAACTCGACGCGCTCGGGCGCAAGGTGCTCGGCCTGGACTCCTGGTCCGACGTGGAGGGGGACCGGTGAACCGCGTCTGCCTCTGCCTGCCCACCAACCGGGCCTGCCCCGCCACCATCCGCGCCATCCACGAGGAAGCGGCCTACGCGGCAGGACACTTCGGCGCCGACGTCCAGCTGCTGATCCTCGACTCCTGCGACGACCGCACCCGGGCCGCGCACGCCCGCGTGGTCGCGCAGCTCCCGACCACGGCCGGGGTCACCGTGCACCACCTCGGGGAGGAGGCGCAGGCCGGCTTCCTGCGCCGCGCGATCCGGCGCGCCGGCCTGCCCGAACCCGGCCGCGTGCTCGACCTCCTGCTCCCCGCCCCGGTCTCCTACGGCTCCTGCACCGACCGCGCCTTCCTGCTGGCCGCCGCCCTCGGCTGCCGGTCGGTGCACCGCAGGGACTCCGACAGCACCTACCAGCTCCGGCACGGGGAGAAGGTCTTCCCCGTCCACCACGAACTGCCCGCGCTCGGCCTGCGGGCCGCCGACGCCTCGGCCCACGTCACCGTCACCGACCTCGACCCGGCCCACACCGGCCGCCCGGTGTCCCTGGCCGGAGCCTCCTTCATCGGCGAACTCTCCGTCGACGTCGGCGAGATACGGCGCCTCGACGAGGGGATCTACCACGACGTCGTCGGCCTGTGGGCGCCCGCCGGCTGCGACCCGGAGGCCAGGCACCGGCTGGTGGAGGAGTCCTTCACGGGAGCGGGCACCACCCCCTTCACCGGCGACCACTCCACCCTGACCCTGGTGGACCCGATGCGGGTGGACATGTGCAACATCGCCCTCCACCACGACGTGTACGAGCGGATCCCGCTGCCCCCGGCCACCGACACCATCGGCAGCGACTACTTCCTCACCCACCTGGTCCACGACGCCACGCTCCCCGGCGTCCTGCACAACCGGCACATCGAGAACTTCCACACCCCCGAACGCCGCACCGACGCGGGCTTCCACGCGTACCAGACCCGCTTCGTGAAGTTCCTGCTCTCGATGCTCCACTTCCACCACGTCTACGACCGCATGACCGCGGCGGGCGCCGCCCTCCTGGACGACCGGCAGCGCGTGCGGGCCGAACCGGTCGTCGCGTTCCTGCGCGAGAGCACCGCCCTGGACCGTACCGAGAACGTGTGGCGCCTGGACCGGATCGACACCGCCTACCGCAAACTCGGCGGCCGCTACGAGGAGTTCGCCGAGCGGCTCACGCACCGGCGCGCGGAACTGCTGGACCGGGCCCGCCGGGACATGGACGACTTCGCCCTGCTCACCGAGGCCTGGCCCGCGCTGGTCGACGCGGCCCGCGACACCGCACCCGGAAGCGGGGCACCGTGAAACCCGGCCCGCGGCTGGCCGCCGCGCTGGCCGAGGCCCCGGCGGACCGCATCGTCTACGACCTCGTCGGCATCGAGGACCAGCTCGACCGGCTGCGCGCCGAACTGCCCGGTGTCCAGGTCCGCTTCGCCCTGAAGGCCTGCCCCGTCGACGAGGTGCTGCGGTGCCTGGCGGACCGGGGCGCCGGCTTCGACGCGGCGAGCCCCGCCGAGATCCGGCAGGCCCTGCGCACCTCGGTCCCCGCCGGCCGTGTGCACTACGGCAACACCGTGAAGTCCGACGCGGACATCGCCGAGGCCCACCGGCTGGGCGTCCGCACCTTCGCCACCGACAGCCTCCAGGACGTTCTGGCCATCGCCGAACACGCGCCCGGCGCCAGGGTGTTCTGCCGCCTCGCCACCAGCGGCGACGGCGCCCTGTGGGGCCTGAACCGCAAGTTCGGCTGCTCCGCCGGGGACGCCGTGCGCATCCTCACCACCGCCCGCGCGTCCGGACTCACCCCGGCCGGTCTCTCCGTGCACGTCGGCTCCCAGCAGATGACCGGCGAGGCCTGGCAGCAGGCCGTGGACCTGCTCGCCGAGGTGCTGGTGACGCTGGACGGGCTGGGGATCGCACCGGACCACGTCAACCTCGGCGGCGGACTTCCCGCGCTCGGCTACCTCGACCGGCACGGCGACCCCCTCGACCCGCCCCTGGACAAGATGTTCACCGTGATCCGCGAGGGCATGGAGCGCCTCGGCGGGCTCACCGCGGGCCCGCTCGGCCTCGTCATGGAACCCGGGCGGCACCTCGTCGCCGACCACGGCGCCGTCCGCGCGCACGTCTACCGCCTGACCGGGCGGAGCCGGCCGGACGGCGGCCACGCCCGCTGGCTCTACCTCAGCGTGGGCCGGTTCAACGGCCTGTACGAGATGGACCAGGTGAGCCACCGGCTGTACTTCCCCACCCATCCGGACGGGGGCCGCGTACCCGCCGTCGTCGCGGGCCCCACCTGTGACAGCGACGACGCCTACGGCGGCGGCCGGCACCCGGTGCGCGTCCCCCGCGCCGCGGCCTCCGGCGACCCGGTCTGGATCCTCTCCGCCGGCGCCTACGCCACCAGTTACACCACCCGGGGCTTCAACGGCATCCGCCCGCTGCCGTGCGTCTGCACACGCGGTCCGGAAGGACAACACTGACATGACAGACCTGATACGCGGCATCACCGAGGCCGACTGGCCCCAGGTCGCGGCCCTGGAGGCCGGGGCGTACGCGGACACCCCGTTCACCGAGGGCGAGGCCGGCCTGCGCTCCCGCGCCACGGCGGGCACCTGCTTCGTGCTGGACCTCGACGGCCGCCTCGCGGGCTACGTACTGGCCCTGCCCTACCCGATGTTCCGCTACCCGGACCTGACCCGGCCGGAGCGCGTCGCCCACCGGTCGCCCAACCTCCACCTGCACGACCTCGTGATCGGCGCGCCCCTGCGGCGCAGGGGACTGGGCAGCCGCCTGGTGCGCCACCTGACCCACGCGGCGGGCGCGCGCGGCTACCGCACGATGTCGCTGATCGCTCTCGCCGGCAAGGAGCCCTTCTGGCGGGCCAACGGCTACCGGCCGCACCCCGGGGCCCGGCTTCCCGCCGGCTACGGCGGCGACGCGGTGTACATGTCCGCGCGGGTGACCTCCGAGCACCGGAGGGCCGGCTGATGGGGGACGCCGGCTTCCGCCGCGCCAAGTGGTCCATCGCCGCGCTGTTCTGCTTCCTCGGCCTGCAGTACGCCACCTGGGCCGCCCGGCTGCCCGCGCTCAAGGCACGGCTGGACCTGGGTGCCGGCGAGGTGGGTCTGCTGCTGATGGCCTGCGGCGCGGGCGCGGCGGCCTCCTTCCCGCTGGTCGCCCACCTGATGCGCAGGTTCGGCTCCCGGCGCCTGTCCCTCGCCTCCGCCCTGTGCCTCACCGCGCTGCTCGCCGCCCTCTCGGTGGTGCCGGACTACCCGCTGGCCCTGCTGGTCGTCGGCGCCGACGGTGTCGCCGTGGGCTGCCTGAACGTCGCGATGAACGCGCAGGGCGCGGCCCTGGAGGCGGCCCACGGCCGTACCGCCATGTCCCAGCTGCACGCCACGTTCAGCGCGGGCCTGCTCGCCGCCGCGCTCCTCGCCTCCGGCGTCACCGCCGTCACCCCGTCCGTACCGGCCCACTTCGCGGTGGCGGCGGCGCTTCTGCTCCTGCTGCTCGCCGCCGGGCGCCGGGGCCTGCTGCCGCACACGGACCCCGGCCCCGGGACCCCGAAGAAGCGGTCACGCCTGGCCGCGCCCTCCGGGAAGACCCTGCTCATGGGCTGCGCCATGGCGTTCGGCACCATCACCGAGGGCGCCATGAACGACTGGTCCACGCTCTATCTGAAGGACGTCGTCAGGGCCTCGTCCGCCGTCGCCCCGATGGGTATCGCCGTCGTCTCGGCCATGATGCTGCTGGCCCGGGTGCGCGCGGACCACTGGCGCGACCGCTGGGGCGACGCCCGCGTGGTGCGCACCGGCAGCGCGGTGGCCGGTCTCGGCCTGGCCCTCGCCCTGCCGGCCGGCGGGGTGGTGCCCACCCTGCTCGGCTTCGCCTGTGTCGGCCTGGGCGCCGCCGCGGTGACCCCGTGCGTGTACGTGGCCGCCGCCGAACGCGGCCCGGACGCGCTGTCCCTGGTCGCCGCGATGGGAACGACGGGCCTGCTGGCCGGCCCCGCCCTGATCGGCTTCGTCGCGGGAGCCGCGGGCCTGACCCTCGGCATGGCCACGGTCGCGGCGTCGGCCCTGATCGTCACCCTGTCGGCCACCTGGATCCCGTGGCGGGAGCGCGCGGGTGTGCCCGTGGGCCAGACCGGCGCCCCGGCGCGGGCCCCCGGGGCGTCTTAGAGGCCATCTCATTTGGTGAGCCTGCGGTAGCAGATGAGGGTGCAGGCGATGCTGGTGAAGGCGAGGAAGTGCTCGGCTTTGCGCTCGTAGC
>NZ_JBEXYS010000057.1:0-15663 GCF_040631045.1 Streptomyces sp. NPDC005706
GATCCGAGAACCGACCAACCTCCGACGACTTCACCTGACCCGGCCTTGGCACAACCCATCCAACGACCAGGCCCCAACAAAGTCACCGGTATTGGAGCTAGGGCTCGTGTCCGGCAAGCGCGGCGCCACGCGACTCGGCTTCGCCGTGCTGCTGAAGTTCTACACGCAGTACGGCCGGTTTCCCCGGGGCCGGTTCGAGCTGCCGGGCGAGGCGGTGGAGTTCGTCGCCCGGCAGGTACAGGTGCCAGCCGCCGAGCTGGACGCGTACGAGTGGACCGGCCGGACGGTCGAGTACCACCGCGCGCAGATTCGCGGGCACCTGGGCTTTCGTGAGTGCAGCGTTGCGGATGCGGACAAGCTGACCGGCTGGCTTGCCGAGCACGTCGCGTGCAAGGAGCGGCGACCGGAGCAGGTACGGGTGGAACTACTGGCTCGCTGCCGCACCGAGAGCATCGAGCCGCCGACGCCGGGGCGATGCGACCGGATCGTGGGCGCCGCGCTGCGGACCGCCGAGGAGACGCTGACGGCGCGGATCTCGGTAGAGAGCATCGAGCGGATCGTCGCTCTGGCCGCCGGCGCCGACCAGGAGGACGACACCGTACCTGGTGAAGCCGGTACCGGTGAGGGCGAGGACGGGCCGCCGGTTCTGGGGAAGATCAAGGAGGCTCCGGGCAATGTGAGCCTGGAGACGATGCTCACCGAGATCGACAAGCTGCTCGCGGTCCGCGCGCTCGGGCCGCACCCGCATACGCGATCTTCCACACTCGTGCTTCGGGGAGCGGGCAGCGGCGCTTGACCGGGTCAGTCCGCCGCCCGCTACATCAGTACGGGATCCGTTCGGTGCTCACGGGAGTCCCAGAACCGTGAGCACCGCAACGGACAGCGTCATGACGGCGGAAGATGGCACCAGACCTCAAAGCCTCCACCTGGCGGGCTGAGGGCCTGTCCTCGGATTCACCAGAAGTGAGATCGTCCCCGATCGCGGCCGAGAAGTCTTCGGATCAGCAAGTACGTGCCCACGGCAATCAAGGTCGCCCCCATAAGGATCAAGGTCACCCCGATAGCGATCAGGAATGTCCCGATAAGGACCAGAAGCGCCCCAAGCAGGATCAAGAGCGTCCCGATGATGAGGAGAAAGATCGCGAGGACGGTCACGGTTGTCTCCTGTCCTCCCTCCCGCTCTGCCTCCTTCCCTACTGCCGTGGGAACACACCGGCTCACGATCACTGACGGCTTGCCGCGGCCAAGAGGTCAGCCTACGGTCCGCTGGTTCCAATCGAGGCCGGCGCGATCCTGCTGTACAGCAGCGGCGGGATACAGCAACCACAGCAACCGGCACCACCCCGTAGCGTCCCCTTGAGGCCGGAGCAGAACCTGTATGGCCGTCTCCGACCATCTCTTTAGAGCTATAGGGACCAGAAGGTGCACACGGCTGGCGGCATCACGGTCGCCGGCCGCTGTCACGCCGGATGGGGCGTAACAGTGATCGCCCAAGAGCCGAGTCTGCCCCTCACGAGCGCTGTCATACTCCCCGCGTGACCGTCGACCAGGAGCTTGCCGAGCCGATCGATCCTGCGGAAGTACTGGCCTCGACGCCTTGGGGTGCCCTAGGGCACGCCTATGGGCCGGCCGACGACGTCCCCGAGATGCTGACCGGTCTTACCGACCCGGATGAGGGCGTACGATCTCGTGCGCTGGACCACTTGCATCACGTGGTTCACCACCAGAACACCCTGTATACCTCCACGGCCCCGGCCGCCCTGTACGTTGCGGGGATTCTCGGCGATGCGCGCTCACTGCGGTCCGTCGAGAAGAACCTCCGCAACTTCCCCGGGCCGATGCGCGCCGAGCTGCTGGGATGGCTTGACTCCGTCGCGAATGAGGCAGACGACGAGGCCGCAGCTATCAGTCGCTGTTTCGGCTTCCCCCAGAGGACTACCTGCCGTTCGTCGAGATCTGCCGCATCCGACCGCAGCTCTACCGTGCCACGTCCGCGTTCCTCGACGACCCCGACATCCACGTGCGCGAGGCAGCCGTCTCCACCTGCATCCCGCTGCTGGACGACCCGCGCCTGCTTCACCACCGAGTCGTCTTGGCCTCTCTCTTGCGGGACGTTCTGGCCGCAAGCGCGCTCCGGCAGTACCGCGAGCGGTCGATCGAGGCCCTGACGGCCTGGGCTGAGCAACCCACCGGGCTGGAGGTCCGACACGAGCGGTACGCGTTCTGCGACTCGGAGCACGAGCCCTCGCCCTGGACCGACGAGCCGCGGACCGGCTGCGACATCGATCTCCCTTTCTGATGGGCCTTCCCAACCACACCGCCGACGGAGGACCGTCTCAGTTTCCGTCTCATTCAGCCCCGTTCACGGGCGTTCGGGCAAGACCAGGCCACAGCATCACCGCAGCAAGGGACTCCCCATGAACGCAGGTGCACGCTCATACACTCACGCCTCCAAGCCACCAACAGACTTGGAATGCGTGTTGGCCCGGACGGAAGCTCGGCCCCAAGGCACCGCCAGTCGAAGCGGCTAGGTTGAGGACGTGGACGAGGAAGCGATCACCATCCGGCTCACGCGCGATCAAGCGTTCGTACCGTCGGACTGGCTCTACCAAGTCATGTTCCGATCCGACGACCTTGAGGGGATCGTGCAGGACCGAGCCGTCTGGTCACCGATCCACGCGATCTCAGGAACGCTTGACAAGACGCTGAGCGAGATCTTCATACACGACTACGGCCCGCAGCTCGAAGCGGCCAAGGAGCGCCTCCGCGCCAACCTGTACGGCGAAGCCGACGAGTCGACAGCACCAGGCGACGACGCGACCGGCGCACCAGCTGCCGTACCCGCCCCAAATGACCGCAGCTTCCCAAGCTGAGAGCGCGAGCTCGATTCTCGTCACCCGCTCTTCTTGAAGCCCCAGGGACCGGAGGGCATCGCCTGCTCGGCTGGACTGCAGTGTCCGTTGTCCTGCGCCGCTTCGCCGACGGGTTCCGGATCACGCGGCGGCACGGCGGCCCCGATCTCGGCCTGGACCACCCTCTCCAGCCGCTCCGCGCCGCCCCTGAGGGCTTCACCGTCTTCCCCGCCGACGCGCCGCGGCCGGACCACGTGCGCCTGCGTTGTATCCCGCTCGTCGAGCCGACCCCGCTGTACGCGAGGTCGCCGGCCTGGCCGGAGTCGTCCCGCCAAAACTCGTGGTCCGTCAGCCCAGGTGATCACCGAGGACAGTAGAAAGGGCGGGGTCTCTGACCTGGGGCGCGCGTCGCCTCACCTCTGGGGGGCGCAGTCGTAGAGGGTGAAGCTGCCGTCGGTGCGGACGCCGTAGGCGGTGGGTCGGATGCGGGTGCAGTGGGACTTCATCCAGGTGGTGGCGGGAGTGGTGGGGCGCTGGGTGGTGAGCAGCGCATAGCGCAGCTGGTGGGCGGTGACGAGGCTGCCGAGCTGCTGGGCGGTCGGGAAGGGGGTGCTGCCGGTGAAGCCGCCCATGACGAGGATGGGCTCGGACTTCGCGCGCAGCAGGGGCTCGGCGGTGTAGGCGGCCTGGGTGGCAAGCAAGTACTTCTCGCCGCGGCGGTGCGTGGTGAGGTAGCCGAGCAGGGCGGTGTCACGGGCGCTGGGCCGGTCGAGTCCTCTCCTCCGCGGAGCGTGACGGGGATGCTCGTGGTACGACTTGCCGACCGGACCGGCCATCGGCGAGGTGGCGGCGCCCGCGTAGAGCGGGTTGAGGCTGGAGACGGCCCAGCCGGCCGGTACGACCAGGGTGGCCGCGATCCCGGCGGCGAGGGCGGCGTGGATCTTCCGCGGGGAGGTGCGCGGCCCCCGGCTGCACAGGCCCACCACGCCGCACAGCGCGAGCATCACAGCGACCGGCAGCAGCCAGGAGACGAATCGGGTCGGCCAGTCGAGCACCAGCGCCCACGCCGCCGTCAGCGCGATCGCCGCCGGCAGCGCAAGGTGTCGCCGGCCGGCCGCTTCGTGCTGCGCCTCGTACTCCGCCGCCGGCTCCGGCTCGTACGTCGCCTCGTACTCCGAGCGGAAGAGCGCGAGGCCGCCGCCGGCCAGCGCGGCGAGCGCCGGGGCGATGACGGCCGTGTAGTAGGCGTGGTTGCCGTTGGAGACGCTGAACACCAGCGCGTGCACGGCCAGCCAGCCACCCCACAGCAGAAATCCCGCGCGCGGCAAATCGGTTCGCGGTCGGCCGGCGCGCCGGCCGACGCCCAGGATCGCGGCGAGCACGGCGAGCGGCAGCAACCAGGCGACCTGCGGGCCGACCGTGTCGTTGATCAGCATGTCCCAGCCGGTGTTGCCGGTGGTGCGGCTGGCGGCGGTGCCCGCGACGGCGCCGAACGCGGTGGGATCGCTGCTGAAGCGGCTGAGGCCGTTGTAACCGAAGACCAGGGCGAACGGATTGTTGTCGGACGTTCCGTCGAGGTACGGGCGGTCGGCGGTCGGTGTCGCCCAGGCGATGAACATCCAGGAGCAGGAGACCGCCAGCGCGACCGCCCCGCCCACCAGGACGCGCACAGCCCGGTGCAACGGCCTGCCGGGCGCGGCGAGTTGGTACACGGCGGCGAAGACCGGCAGCACCAGCCACGCCTGCAGCATCTTCGCCTGGAAGGCGAGCCCGACCCAGATCCCGCAGGTGATCAGCGGCAGCAGCCGCTCGGTGCGCACCGCCTTCTGCAGTGCTCCGGCGGCCGCCACCAGGAGCAGAGTGAGCGCGGTGTCCGGGATGGTGGCACGGTTGAGCGCCACGGTGACCGGGGTGAGGCTGAGCGCCAGTGCGGCGATCAGCGCGGCGAACGGACCGGCCCAGGCCCGTACGATCCGGTGCAGCAGCCATACGGTGAGCACGCCCTCGACGACCTGCGGAAGCGCGGCCGCCCAGGTGTGCGGGCCGAAGAGCCAGACGGAGACGGCGTCGGGCCAGAAGGCGCCGGGCAGCTTGTCGATGCTGATCGAGCCGGCGGCGTCGAGCCCGCCGAAGAAGAACGCACGCCAGCTGCCCGCCATCGAGCGTATCGCCGCACCGTAGAAGGGGTGGAGCGCGGCCTGCCCGATGCCCCAGGAGTACAGCACCGTGGCGACGGCCAGTACCGCGGCGAGCGCCGGGCGCTCCCAGCGCGGGGCGTCCTCCGGCCGGTCGGAGCGGCGGTTCGCCGCCCGGCGGCCTCGCTGCGCTGCGGTGGGCTGGGCGGCGGGGATGGCGGTCATGGCAGTGGTCCTCGGATCAGCAGGTCAGGTGAGGCGGCGGTGCACAGGCGGCGACATCACACGCGGCGGAGTCACAGGCGGCGGGCCGCCCGGAAGCCGCGGGCGTAGAAGTCGGTGCCGTCCAGCAGCGCGTGGCCCGACAGGTCGCCCAGGGTCGGACCGTTGGCGGCGGAGCGGCTGGAATAGAAGCGGTGCCGGCCCTGGGCGTCGAGGCCCATGTACATGCCCACGTGGTCGATGAAGTCCGGCCGGTCCTTGATGATGGCGAAGAAGACCAGATCGCCGGGTTGCAGGGCGTCCAGATCGGTGGCCTGCTTCTTGCCGGTGTGGGGGATCACCGTGCGGCCGGGACCGTAGGCGGCGATGGCGTAGGCGCGGCGCGGCAGACCGGCGCCCTTGGTGTTGGTGTTGTGCATGGGGATGCCCATGCGATAGCCCCACACCAGACGCTGGAAGCCGGAGCAGTCGACATCGCCGTAGCGGGCCTGCTCCGGCTGCACGCGGGTGCCGTCGGGGAAGGTCCAGTCGATGCCCAGATAGTCGTAGAAGTCGGACTGCTCGTCGTAGTAGGCGAAGTCCAGCGGGTTCTTGACCGCGGAGTTGCGCGGGCCGAAGTGCGCGGTACCCGCGTAGCGCACGCCCTTGGCGTTGTGCTTGTCGGGCGCCCCGGCACTGCTGTACTGGAACGCCACGGCGAAGACGTCCGGGCTGCTGTCGCCGAGGGCCTTCTTGAACCAGCCCTTGAACCAGGCGGACTTCTCCATGCCCCGCTGCCACGCGTGCGGCAGCACCCGCACCCAGGCGTCCGTGGTCACCTTGGCCTCGGTGGTCCGCGGCTCGCTGAAGGTGCGGCTGGGCCCGGTTAGCACGGCCGTACAGGCGCCGTCGGTGAAAGTGGCGAGCGTGCCGCCGTCGCCGGCCCGGACCACGGTGCGATCCGGGGCGGACAGCCGCTCGAAGGTGTGGGGCCCGGTGGACCGGGAGCTCGGGCCGGAGCCCGTGCCGTCGGCGGCCGTACCGCCACCGTCGTCGCTTCCGTGCCCGAGGCGGTCCCAGGCGTACCCGCCCGCCACCCCGGCGGCCGCCACGCCCGCGATCGTCCGGAACACGGCGCGTCGAGTCGGGCGGCTACGTCTGCCGTCATGTGCGGAGTGCATGGCCGATCCTCCTGGAACTGTGAGGTGAGAGGGTGTGAACGGGTCAGCCGGTGGGGAGTGCCCCGATCAACAGACCGGCGACCAGCACCACGTACGTGGCCAGGGTCACCGCCGTGGTCGAGATGACCGTGGCCGCCAGCGGCTGGCGGGCCATCTGGTAGGAGACCAGGCCGGGGACGATGAAGCCAAGGGTCTGTGACGTGTACAGCAGCGGGAACTCGTGGCTGAGGGCGAGCATCACGGTGGTCTGCATCAGCACCGCGCACAGCACGACGGCGGCGAACAGCCGCTTGCCGTAGAGGATCACCGTGCGCTGCACCAGCTTCGTCATGAAGTACGTTCCCGCCGCCACGGCGACCATCAGCCCGGCCATCCGCACGTCGGTGACGAGCGTGAGGGCGATCCAGCCAGGGGTGATCATCCCTCCGGGGGAGAGGTTGGTGGTCAGATAGCAGACGAGCGAGAGGACCAGCCCGAGGGCGATCCCGAGCGCGGCGGTCTGTGCGGTGAGGTTGGCGGGGATCACGGGTTCCTCGTGGACTGGGTCGGATCGTAGGAGTGTTGCGGGTTGTCCGCGGTGCTCCGGTCATCTGGCCGGCCCTGGCGGGCGGCGGCTCGGCGGGCGAGCTCGCGCTGCTCCGGGACGCGGAAGGCGTACGTCGGTGAATCCAGCGGTGCCACCCAGCTGTACGGCTCCGGTTCGGGCGGCCGGGCCACCGAGACCCGAGCCCGGGGTATGGCGAACTGCATGGTCTCCTGGTCCAGGCCGTCGCCGTCGGGAACGAGGTCGAGCGGGTCCTCGGAGTCGTCCAGCGGCAGCTCGGCCAGGGACTCCAGGAACAGCTCGCCCTGGCCGTGGATGTTGCCGATCGCCACCAGCGAGGAGTCCGGGCCGAGTTCCGCGAGGATCGCCGCCGTCAGCTCCTCGGGGTCCCGGCGGTCGCCGCCGAGATCCACCACCCGCCCGGTGAAGCCGGCCGGAATCGCGTCGCCGGCGCTCTTGGTCGGGTGGCCGATCAGGAACACCGTCTCGGCGGCGAGGTCGGGGACGATCGTGCCCATCTGGCCGTTGCGCTCCACCCGGTCCGGGCGGCAGTTGATGACCACGCCGATCGGCCGTCTGATCGCGCCCAGATCCTCCAGCTGCCTGACGTTCATCAGCGTCGACTCGGGATCGTTGGCCGCGAAGACGTTGGCGAACCGCAGCCGCTTTCCCTCGGGGGTGACATAGCGCTCCACGGACAGCACGCCCGGGTCGGGCGGCGCGTCCCACATGCCCTGCATCGCGGTCTGCCGCTCCACGCCGAGCAGTTCGGCGACGGCGAGCGCGATCGCCACGTTCTCCTTGAAGGTGAACCAGCTGAAGCCGCGCAGCTCGGCGTCGGTCACCGCCTCCGGATCGACCGCGATCAGGCGGCAGTTCCGCTTGTCGGCCTCCTCCTGGAGGATGTGCAGCCGGTCCTTCTCCGCAGTCACGCACACCCCGCCCACCGGCATCGAGCGGGAGAGCGAGCGGGCGACGTCGTCCAGCGTCGGCCCCATCTCCTCCAGATGGTCCTCGCGGACGTTGCACAGCACGCCGATCGTGGAACGGATCAGCTTCTCCTGATTGATCTCCTGCAGCGCGGGCATCACCGCCATGCACTCGATCACCAGCGCGTCCGGCCGGTAGGCCGCCGCCCGCCGCACGATGCCGATCTGCTCGACGATGTTGGAGATGTTGAACTTGCGGTAGATCGGCTCCTCGGTGGCATCCGGATGGATGAACCGGGCCGCGGTGCCGGTGGTCTTGGCCACCGTGACCAGGCCACCGCCGCGCAGCGCGCCCGCGCACAGCCGGGTGATCGAACTCTTGCCGCGGATGCCGTTGACCAGCACCCGCGTAGGTATCTGCTCCAGCGAGGCGAAGTGCCGCCGCTGCTCCAGGATTCCGGCTATCCACAGCCCGGCGCAGCACAACAGGACGATGACATAGAGGAAGAGCACGCCGATTCCGTCCTTCTACCGCTGGAGGGTGTTCTCACGCAGGGACCGCGAGGGCCCGGCGGCATGGCCGGATCTGGCTGCCCGGTCGCGTTCCGCCAGGGCCTGGCGCACCAGCTCCAGGCTGCGGGTGACCGAGCCGATCTCGTCATGGTTGACCGGATGCAGCACGGTGCGGCGGTCTCCGCCGGCGAGCCGCTCGACGAGCACGGCGACCGCGCGCAGCGGCCGGACCACCACGACATGCAGCCAGCCCAGGCAGGCCGCGCCCACGGCGAGGCCCAGGATGCCGGCGAGCATGGTGCGCTGCTCGGCCTGCACCGCGGGGATCTGGAGCCCTGCCGCGGGCTCCGCGGTCACCACGTGCCAGCCGAGACGGGCCGTCGGGCCGCTCTGCGCCAGCGGGGCGGCGGCGTCGACCGACGGACCGGAGGACGTGTCATGCACCGCCGAGGTCGCGGTGCCCGTGGTCCCCGGGGCGCCCTGGGTGGCGCGGACGAGACGGGTCAGGCCGGAGTCGGGCAGCGACTGGAAGGCGCGGTAGCCCACGCTCGCCGCCAGCACCTTGTCGTCGCGGTCCGTCACCCAGACGCTGCCCAGCTTCGGCCTGGGCAGAATGGAGTTGAGCACCTTCACGTCGATCTCGCCGAACAGGACCACCCCGGCCGCCTGGGCCTTGCCCTTGCCGGCCCGGACCTGCGCGTAGGCGGCGATCACCGGGATCCGGCCGGAGGAGTTGACGTTGGTGATCCCAGCGCCGCCGGGTACGTGGACGAGGGTGCGCAGCGGTGTGCCGCCCACCCTCAGCGTGATGTCGCCCGAGCGGTCCAGGAGATACAGCGAGCGGTACTGCTTGTGGTCGGCGAGGGACTGTCGCAGAACGTCGGTCTGGGCGGCCCGGCTCTTGCCCGGCAGGCTCGCTGCCGCGGCGCTCAGATCGGTGTACGACTGGTCGAGGGACTGCCGGATCCGCTGCGTCGCGATCTCGGTGCGCGCCTGCTGGTCGGCGAGGACCGGAGCCGGAACCGCGGTCGCGATGTCCGCCCGGTTCAGCAGGAAGACCATCGGCACCGACCAGCAGGCCACCACCACCACGCCGGCCACGGCCAGCGCCCGGTAGCCCGGTCCGCGCCGGACGGGGAACTCCTGCGGGCCGCTCTCGCCGAGCAGTTGCCGACGCAGTGCGTCAAGTGCCCGCCCGATCCGGGCCAGTTCCCCGAAGCCATGCACCGGAACCGGCCGGGACAGCTCCGCCCGCGAGGTCGGCTCGCCTCCGTTCGCGCCCCGGGCCAGGCGGCCGGCGGACAGATACAGCCGCAGCAGTGGCCGCTGCACGGAGAAGTACAGCACCAGCCCGAGCAGCAGCGCGACCACGGCCAGCGCCCCGGCTGCCTCGAGCGCGAAGCGCGAGTAGTCGGCGGCGGTGGTCGTGGCGGGCACCGCGCGGGAGGTGAGCACCACCAGACCGAGGTCGTCGGTTTCGCCGGGACCGGTCGCCGAGGCGACCTGGGCCCAGCCGGCCACGGGGCGCCGGCTGCCGGTGGTGGCGCCCAGCAGGCTTCCCGAGGCGTCGGTGTCACTCCCCGACCCATGCGCCGCGCGGGCCGCCGCCCCGGGCAGACCACTGTGGGCGACGGCCGGCGCCGCCTTGCCGTGGACCGCGGTGGTGAGCACAGAGCCGCTCGCGTCCAGCACTTCGGCGGTGCGTCCGTCGCCGTACGCCGTGAGGGCGGGGAGCGCTTCGGAGACCACCAGCAGCCACTGCCGCTCGGTCCGGCTCGGGGCCTGGTACTGGTCCTGGTCGGGGTCTTCCTGCTGCGCGGGCAGCGTGACCCTGGCGAAGTACAGCAGTTGTCGCGTGCCGCCCGACGTCACCAGCCGGGGCGGGATCTCCCCGTGCCCGGACGCCGTCCTGGCGTCCACCCCGGACAGCGGCACTGTCTTGCCGCCGGTCGCCAGCAGTTTGCCGGTGCGCGCGTCGAGCAGTGCACGGCCGAGGGCCGCCCTCCTGGCGGAGGTCAGCGCTTTGAGCGCGGTCGTGGGGGTCGATGTGCTCGTCGCCGGGTACGCGTTGGCCGTACGGCGTACCGTGCTCGCCTCGGCTTCGATCGCGGTCCGCATCGACAGCGCGGTGTCCGCGGCGATCCGCTGCTCCCCGCCCAGCGCGGCCTGCGGGATGCCCCCGGTGTGGATGCCGTCGAGGCCGATCACGGTCAGGGCGGCGACCACCAGCAGGAGTACGACAAGTGAGGCTGTCGGCGGGCGCACCCCGCCAAGTATCGGCATATCGGCGCGGCGGCGGGTGCGGTGTCGGCGTGGCGCCCGGGATGCGGAGGGCAGGGCAGCGGGTCCTTCCTCAACTGGCGCCGGGCGCCCACGTGTTCGATCTTGCGAACATTCTAGCCCCCTGCGATCGCATAACCATCACACATTCGCCCCATGTGTCGTACGAAACAACGGGACTTGTGTGCGGCGGCGGCACATGCGGGGCCCCCACGCGCCGAAGGGCCGGACCCGCGAACAGGCCCGGCCCTTCGGACGTCCGGTCAGTTGTCCGGTCAACTGTCCGGTCAGCGGACGAAAGAGATCTCCGGGTACGTGTTGACGGGCCCGTCGAGCAGGGTGCTGTGCTTGTGACGCAGCTCTTGGTCGAAGAAGGCGGCGAGGTAGACGCACTGGATCTGGACCGCCCGGTCCGGGGCGATCGTGCCGTACTGCTTCTGGATCTGATCCTGGGAGATCCCGAGCAGGCGCGCCCACTGCGGCACCAACCACTCGTTGTCGCTGAATGACAGGTGCGCCGAGCCCTTGAGCTTGATGTCGACCCGGTACCCCTTCAGATGCGACCACAGCGTGCGCCACGACTTGTCGTTGTTGCGGTTGTGGTAGCCGGAGCTGAAGAGCATGAAGGGGCGGTCCAGGTCCTTGCTCGGAGCCGTCCCGAAGAACTGGCCGTCCAGGTTGGCACCGGCATCGATCCGCTTGTCGAGCTGCATCGCGGTGTCGACCGCCGCGCCGCCCAGCGACCAGCCGAACATCCCGATACGTGAGGTGTCCACCGACTTGGACAGCCCGGAGGGGAGCGTCGCGTGGCCGGCGTCCGGGTTGCCGCCACTGCTGATCTTGCCGAGCGCGTTGATGACGAACTTGATGTCGGCCGCGCGCACCTTGAGCGTGTCGGAGGAGTGGGCGCCCGACGGCATCGTGTTGACCTCGAGCCGATTGCCGGGGAACTGCACCTCGTTGGCGTCGTGGGTGTGGTCGACGGTGACGACGAGGTAGCCGCGGCTGGCGAGATCCTGGGCGAGCGCGGTGCCCATCGCGCGGTCCGAGTGCAGCCCGGTCGAGTACAGCAGGACTGGCAGCTTGCCGAGCGAGGTCTTCACCGGGGCGAGGACATGGCCCGCGGTTTTCGGCAGGGTCACCTGCTGCGGCGACAGCCCGCGCGAGGCGAGGAAGTGGGCGCCGGAGATCGACGGCATCCACGGCGCCTGATAGTGCCCGGACGTGGCGGTGGCCGGATACCAGAGCGACACCATCAACTCGCGGTGCTTGTCGCCGGGCACGTACGGATCCGTACGGGACTTGTCGACGAGGTGCAGACCGACCATGCCCACGCTGTATTTCCCGGTCGGTGCGGGCATCTTGAGCTGCAGACCGGACCCTGCGGTGCGGGCGGACGTGAGTGCCGCAGGATGGACGGGCTTGTGGTGCAGCGGCAGTTCGTCGTTCTCAGGCGCCCAGGGAGTCTTCGGGTCGGGCTGGTCGGCCGAGGACCCGGTGGCCGAAGGCTTGTCGGACGTCTTCCCGGCGGCCATCGTCGGCGTCATCCCCATAGCCAGCGCGACGGCCAGCGCACCCGCCGAGCCGACCGCACTGGCGATCACTCTACGACGGTGGCGCGGACGGCGGTGTGTCATGAAACCCCCTTGTTGGTCAGCGATCGCAGAACGCGCGATCGACTGCCGCACACCGTACCGCCGCGGCAGCGGGCGGACTCGCCCGCCCGGGATGCCGCCGTAGCGAATTCACGTACCGGATGCTGAGCGGACGCGGCCTTGGCTGGGAGGCCCCGCGGCTCAGGTACCTGCCCGCCGAACGCGTTCCCGGACGACAGCGCGGTCGATATTGAGCTGTGCCATGAGCTCTGCCACAGGATCCGGCTGCTCGGAGTCGATCAGGGCCAGCAGGAGGTGCTCTGGTGCGAGGACGACGTCGCGCCATGCCCTGTCGTGGCGACCCATCCGTTCGCGGGTGCCGATGACGCGGAACCCGGCGCGCTGGTGCAGGGAGAGGCTGGCGGTGTTCTCGGGGAAGATGCGGGACTGCACCGTTCAGACGCCGGCGGCGTCGGTGGAGGCGAGCAAGGCGGTCAGCAGGGCCAGGCCCACCCCGCGGCCGCGGGCGTCGGGGTGGACGGGGGCTGAGAACATCGGAACGAAAACCGGCGCTAAGCCTCGCGTGGGCCTGAGAGGCGCTTCGACCTAGGACTTCTGTGGGGGCAGAGCCTTCGGCAGCGGACCACGCGCTGATCGCGCCGATCAGCGGGGAGCCTTCTTTTGCAGGACCCATACGTAGTGCCACTTACCGGGCTTGCGTCTGGGTTTGGTGTCGGCGAATGCTTCAATGGCCGGCCACAGGCTGCCGACACCGGCTGTGATTGTTGCGCTGATGGCGAGCGTACCTTGGAGGGCCTCGGGCTGGACTGCGGTGAGAACAGCGGTCGTCGTACCCAGTACGGCTTGGGAGAGGGCCCGGGTCCGGGTCGCGCTGTGCATCTCGGCGGTAGCGGCGTTCAGCTCGTCCTGGATAGCGAGCGCGACTCGTTCCACGGCTACCTGAGAGTCGACCGCTTCGAGCGCGTCGTCGAGTTCGAGGAGCCGGGAGCGCATGAAGGTGCGGTATTGGCGGTAGGAGTCGAACTCCTCACTGGTGACCCGGGCGAGGTCGCTGAGACTGAGGCCGTCGAGGAAGGGGAGATCAATTTCCAGGATCGGCCGGACCACCCGGCTGGCGACAGGCTTGGCCGTCGATAGGTCCACGGCCCGGCCGTGCTCCACCACAAAGTCGATGGACCGGTCACAAAATGAAGGGAGCGGGCCGACTCGCTCATTGAGCAAGTCAGGGCGAACAGTCGACGTTGTTCCTACGCTCCCTTCCGTGAAGACGGGCCCGTACCAGACCAGCCCTCTGCGTAGCAGAGGCTCGGTGTCCAGGAGCCACTGACCTAACTCGACAAGATCCCGTTGTAGCTCCCCGCCGGAGGAGGGGCTGGCGAAAGCCACACGTGCCCCTGTGTGCCAATCGAGCGGCGCAGGGCGGGGGGCAACTCAGATCCGATTACGTGATCTTACAAACTGGTGCTCTACGACACCGCCAAGCTTGGAAGAGCCCGCAATGATGAGGGGCGCTACGAACTGCCGACTCACCAGTCGCGGTTCAGAGGTTCAACCGATTAGACAGACGCAGGTCACCGCCGCCGGCGATCAGTCGCTTGATGCATCCGCGGTGGGGAGCCGTTCCGTTTCGGTGCCGAAGGGGAGGAATACAGTGCGGCTGGCTAGGTACCAGGCGTCGTCGATCTTGCGGAAGATGTCCTCGTAGTGGCCGACGTTCGCCGGGAGCCTGGGCTCGATCATCCCTCCTGAGTAGCCGTCGACCCGGTATGTCGTCAGATACGAGACGGCCCGCGCTGTCGCCTCGGACTCCACCGTGACCAGGATGTTTGTCATCAGACGGCGCGACAGTCTGTCCGACGGGCGAGAGGCGAAGTAGGTCCGCAGGGCCTCGCGCCCCTCGATGCGCCGGTCTCCGAAAGGCCAGTGCCAGACACCGTCGGGCGTGAACAGCTCGGCCACCGAACTCGCGTCGCCGAGGTCAAGGCGGTGGATGAAGTCCACAATGATGCGCTCGCAGGCGCGTTCCGTGAGCATTCGCTCGACTGAGGGCAAGATCTTGTCATCCATACCCCTGTCTATCAGCCCTAACAGGTCCCAGAGCAACGGTTTTTCCGTACCACGAGATCACTGCCGACGGGTTCTTCGCCGAGCACTCATGGCCGGGGCCGCCAAGAAAGTGGCCTGCGGATCCGCTACGAGATACGAGCCGACCCCCACCTCGGACTGACCCAACTCGCCTGCAGCATCATCTGCTTGAGACGACTTCGAACCTCATTCTGAAACGATCAGTTACTTACCAGTGCCGTTTATCGCTGTCCACGCGCACCGTCAGCCATTTCGCCGGTCTGCCGCGACGCCAACTGAAAGTGATCCGGTCCAGGTGGCGGATCCTGTCGCCGGGGAAGATCGCGGTGATTGTCCTGGCCGTGCTGCGTCACGACCAGCGCCTGGCCGACATGGCCGGCGGCAACAACGTGTCCGAGTCCACCGTCCGCCGCTGGCGCGACGAGCTGATCGGCCTGCTCGCCGCGCAGGCGCCGCGGCTGGACCGCGCCCTGAAGAAGGTCGTCAGGCAGGGCGGGGAGGTGGTCCTGATCGACGGCACCCTCATCGCCACCCAGCGCCGCACCGGGACGGCCGACCGGCGGAATTACTCCGGCAAGCACCACCATCACGGCCTGCACGTCCTCGCCCTGACCGACGAGCGGGGGCGGCTGATCTGGATATCCGCCGCCCGCCCGGCGGCACGCACGACAACACTGCCGTTCGCCAGGACCACGTCCTGGCCCACCTGCGTGCCGCCGGCCTCGGAGCGTTGGCGGACTGGGCTTCCGCGGCCTGGACAACGACGTACTCGATCCCGTGATCGTCACCGTCTTTCACGCCAGCCGCACCCACAAGCTCGCCCCCGGCCAGAAGACCGCCAACCGCATCCTCGCCATCGGACGCGCGCCCGTCGAACACGGCTTCACCCATCTCAAGAACTGGCGGATCCTCACCAAGCTCCGCACCGATTCCGCCCACGCCACCGACCTCCTGCGCGTCCTGCTCGTTCTGACGAATCTCGAAGTCAACCGCTGACAAACGATCTACTCCGCAGACAGCCGCCCACGACCAGCGCGAGTACTTCGAGAGCCGGTCACACCAGACCGCTGACCTGCTTCTTCAGGTTGGCGGAGGCTAGTGGTACGTGGCTCGCTGGATGGGTCGTGAGCACGCTGACGTTCTGGTTGCCCGGGAAAGCGACCGCGAACCGCGGGGCTGGTCTTCAGGCCGACCGCGTCGATGCACTTGTCGGGGCGCCGGCCGCCGGTGAGGCGGGCGTACTCGGCCTGGCCGCCGGCGAAGCCGCCGGTGAGATGGGAGTAGCCGTAGATGCCGGCGGTGGGGTGGCCGAAGAACTTCTCCGAGA
>NZ_JBEXYS010000058.1:0-14115 GCF_040631045.1 Streptomyces sp. NPDC005706
ACTCCCCGGGAAACCAGCCACCGCGCCAGACGATTCGCCCGGCCGTTCAACTCCCCATACGTGAGCGACCGATGTCCGCACTCCACGGCAACCGCCCCCGAGGACCTGCGCACCGACTGCTCGAACAACTCGACCAGACCCGCCTCCGGAACCGCGACAGCCGAACCACTCCACGCCCCCAAAAGCCGTTCACGCTCGACACCGGTCACCACCTCCAGACGGCCCAGCGGCACCAGAGGATCCACCACGACCTGCTCCAACAACCCGACCCAACGCGCCAAAAAGCCCTCAACCGACTCACCGTCGAAAAGATCGGTCGAGAACTCGGCGTGGATCTGGATGCCCTCCGGATCACCTGATGCGCCGTGCCGCTCATACATTTCGATCAGTACGTCGAACCGTGAGGTTCCGGTGCCGATGAACTCGCTCCGCACCTGGAGCTCCGGCAGGCGGAACTCCTCCCGCGGGACGTTCTGCAGCACCATCGCGACTTGGAAGAGGGGGTGGTGGCTGGTGGTGCGGTGGGGGTTGAGGAGCTCGACGAGGTGTTCGAAGGGAACGTCCTGGTGCGCGTAGGCAGCGAGGCTGGTATCGCGCACACGATGCAGGAGCTCTTCGAAGGTGGGATCTCCGGACGTATCGGTACGCAGGACGAAGGTGTTGACGAAGAGACCCACGAGATCGTCGAGTGCTTCATCGGTGCGTCCGGCGACACCACTGCCCAGGGGAATGTCGTGGCCGGCACCAAGACGGGTCAGAAGCGCCGCCATTCCCGCCTGCAGCACCATGAACACCGTACTGCCCGACGCCTGCGCCAATTCCACTATCCGACGGTGGAGTTCGCCGTCCAGGTGGAGGTCGAGGCGGGCGCCCTCGTAGGTGGGCACCGCGGGCCGGGGGCGGTCGGTGGGGAAGGTGACCTCGGGGGGGAGATTCTGCAGAGTCTCCTGCCAGAAGGAGACCTGCCGCGCGTAGGCGCTCTCGGGGTCCGACGTGTCCCCCAGGCGCTCACGCTGCCACAGGGCATAGTCCGCGTACTGGACCGAGAGTTCGGACCACTCGGGGGCGCGGCCCTCGGTGCGGGCGGCGTACGACTTCATGACGTCCCTGGCCAGCGGGGCCATGGACCAGCCGTCCGCCGCGATGTGGTGGAGCAACAACAGCAGCGTGGACTCGTCGGGCCCCGTGTGGAACAGCTGAGCCCGGAGGGGAGTTTCGGTCGCCAGGTCGAAGCCGTGGCGTGCCGCTTCACGCAGAGCCCTGGGCAGTTCGGGCCCCGATATCCGCTGCTGCTCCCAGTGGAATTCCGCCTTCGCCGGCTCCAGCACGAGCTGGCGCGGCTCCCCTTCGACCTCGGGAAAGACCGTGCGCAGCGACTCGTGCCGAGCGACCACGTCGCACAGAGCGGCACGCAGTGCGGCGGCGTCGACGGTGCCCGACATGCGCAGCGCCAGCGGAACGTTGTACGTGGCGGAACGGCCTTCCAGCTTGTGCAGGAACCACAGCCGCCGCTGGGCGAAGGAGAGGGGCACCGTGGCGGGACGGGCCACCGGCACCAGCGCGTGGGCCGTGCCTCCCGCCGCGCCGTTCGAGCCGCCGCCGAGCCGCACGGCGAGGGCAGCCGCCGTCGGTGCCTCGAAGATCTCCTTGATCTGCAACGTGACGCCGAACTCGCCGCGGATTTGGACGAGCAGCCGGATCGCCGACAGCGAATGGCCGCCGAGCTCGAAGAGATCGTCGTGCGGACCGACCTCCGGCACATTCAGGACCTCGGCGATCAGACCGCGCAGCACCTGCTCGTCCGTGCGGTTCGACTGCTCACCCTCGCCAGGAGTGTGCGGGGAGGGGTTCGACGGGGACGCCTTGGTGTCCAACTTCTTGCTCACTCTCCTGAAAGTGCTGGTTGCATTGCTCGGCGGCTGATGGGGCTCTCGAAGAAGCGGGTCAATCCACGGCGTCCTGGAACGCTGTGCGCAGCTTCTCGGCGATGATCGGCCCGATTTCACCGAGCGGTTCGGGATTGAGCATGTGTGTGTGCTTGCAGTCGATCTCCCGGAAATCGACTCCGCCCTTGACGTACGGAGTCCACTCGTCAGGTTCGAGCCGGCGGTTCAGTTCGTCGTCGATCGCGGCGAACACCAGCGCGGACGCGGCAACGGGACGGTGCGTCACGTCCAGGCCGAGACGGAGGTTGTTGATCGTCACGTGCATCATGGCCCGGGCTTCGGACTCCCTGATGCCGGCCAGGGCCGTGTTCTCCGTGCTGAGCAGGCGAGCCGTCGTCTCGTCGGTGAGCCGGGCGGCCTCCTCGTCACTCAGCTCGATGTCGAAGATGCCGAGCATGGCGCGGTACACATCGGTCACCCGGGCCCTGCTCTGTGCGTTCTCCACTTCCTGCCTGGTGACGTCAGGGGTCGGATTGCAGTCGAGCAGGGCGAGAAACCCGACTCGCTCCCCGCGTCGCTCCAGGATCTCCGCCATCTTGTGCGCGACGACGCCGCCGAAGGAATAGCCGAGAAGGTGGTAAGGCCCTTCGGGGCGGATCTCGGTGATGCGGGCCACGTAGTCCTCCGCCATCTCCTCCACGGATTCCGCCAGTGGTTCGTCACCCGAGAGCCCACGTGCCTGCACGGCATAGACGGGTGTGTCCTGGTCGATGTGGCGGAGCAGCCCGGAGTACGTCCAACTGAGGCCACTGCCGGGGTGGATGCAGAAGACCGGAGGGCGGTCTCCGTGGGCCCTGAGCGGCAGGACGACCGCCAGCGCGCTCCCGGCGGAGTCGCCTGCGACGCGCCGCGCGAGTCCGGCCACCGTGGGGTTCTCGAGCATGGCCCTGACCGGGAGTTCGACGCCCAGCACGGCGTGCACCCTGACCAGCAGCTTGATGGCGGAGAGGGAGTGACCGCCCAGCTCGAAGAAGTTGTCGTCCACGGAGATCCGTGGTGCGTTCAGCACCTCTTGGAACAGGGCACAGAGTTGCTCCTCCATGGGATTCCGCGGCCCCTGGCCGAAGCCCTCGGCGGGCACGGCTCGGGGCATCGGCAGCGCCTGCCGGTCCAACTCTCCGTGAGCGGTGAGCGGGAGCCGATCCAGTGGGATCACGGCTTCGGGGACGTGGATCTCCGAGAGCCGCTCGGCCACGTACGACCGCAGCGCCTCAGGAGTGGGCCCGTGCCCGGATCCCTGGCCGGGATCCGCATCCGTGCGCCTGGTCACCACGTAGGCGGTCAGGACCTCATTTCCCGTGGCGTCCTTCCGTACGAGCACGACGGCCTGCGACACGGCGGGGTGCGCGGTGAGCGCGTCCACGGTGTTCCGCGGTTCGCAACGCGGCCTCCCCTCGACGGAGCAGTCCCGGGCATGCGTGACGAACTCCAGCTCCAAGCCGTGCTCGCCCGCGCGGTGGCGCACCAGCTCTCCTGTGGCGCACGTCGATTCGTCACCGTGGTGCGGGCCGTGCGTCACGTGAAGTTCGCCCACCACTCCGGGCGCCGTGGGATGCGACGCCGTATCGAGCACGTAGGCCCTGGTCCCGGCTACCGGGTGGCCGAGTACGGGTGACGCGGTGGCCTTCAGACGGGCGGCCAGCGCTGCTCCGCCGTGCCCTTCGGGACGGTGGACCGCGTACGCCTCGACCTCCGGCTCGTCCGTCAGCCGCCGCCACAGCGCCGCGCCGACCGGGTCCCCGGAGAGCACAACCGTGGTCGGCCGGTGACCGCCCTCGGACAACAAGCCGACGGACAGCAGCTCTCCGGCCTGGAGCGGTGTGGTGCCCAGCAGGTCGACCCCCGCCGACCGGACGGCCCGCACCGTCTCCTCGGGGCCGGGGCTCTGCTGCTCCTCGACGCCGAGCACGTGCAGTTCGTGACCGGCGACCAGGGCCGACAGCACGTCCCAGGAATGGGCGGCGGAGAGCGGCAGGGTCGTGGCCACCCGCAACCGGCGACCGGCTTCGGCCGCGGCCCGCTCACAGATGCTCCGCCGGTGCTCCACGAGCAGCCCGGCCAGAACGGCGTGCAGGACAGGACGGGCCGAGGGCTCGGCGAAGGCCTGCGCCGGGAGTGTGGGCAGGAGAGGCTGCGTACGCTCCTCGTCCGTCACGTCACCGTGGACCACGCCTGATTCGGCCTGTTGCGTGTCATGAGGCAGCAACGACCGGACCGCGTCGTCTCCGGCCGGTCCGTAGAGGCCGGCCTCCGTGACGACCAGGAGCGCGGCGGCCGACTCGGCGGTCTCCGGGCACCCCCGCTGTCCCGATGCGACGTCGAGCGCCAAGTACGCGGCGCCGGTCTTGAGCACTGCGAGCAGGCCGACGACGGCCTGGGCGGACGGTGGCACCGCGAGAGCGACCACCTGGGCCGGTGCGGCTCCGTGGCTGATCAGACGACGGGCCAGTCCGTTGGCCTGTGCGTTGAGCTGCGCGAAGGTGAGCGACGCGTCCTCTGCGACGACGGCCGTCTCGTCGGGTGTCGCCGCGGCCTGCTCCTCGAACATCTCGACCACGGTGGCGGCCGTGCCGCGGCTTCGGTCCGTCGAGAGCCCGGCCCGTGCCGCGTACGCCTCCAGGTCCTGATGCTCCTCAGGTGTGAGCACGTCCAGTCCGCTGACTTTCCGCGCGGGGTCGGCCGTCGCGGCACCCAGCAACGCGGCCAGGCGATCGGTGAAGGTCAGCGCCGTCGAGCGGTCGAACAGCTCCGTGGCGTAGCGCAGGGAGCCCACGACCCCATCGGGCGTTCCGTCCTCCGCGAGGCGCTCGTTGAAGGAGAACTCCAGGTCGAACTTGGCCGCGTCCGTCTCGAGGGGGAGCGACTCGGCATCGAGGTCTCCCGCGCCCTGCTCCGCGCTCTCCCCCCTGACACCGAAGCTCACCAGCACCTGGAACAGCGGGTGCCGTGCGACGGACCGGTTCGGATTGATGATCTCGACGAGGCGCTCGAACGGAAGGTCCTGATGCTCGTACGCGGAAACGTTCGACTCCCGGACCCGCTGGACCAGTTCGCCGAAGCTGGGGTCTCCGGAGAGATCGGTCCGCAGCACCAGCATGTTGACGAAGAACCCGATCAGGTCCTCCAGGGCCTCGTCGACCCGGCCCGCCGTGTCCGTGCCGAGGACGATGTCGTCGCCGGCCCCCAGTTTGGACAGCAACACCGTCACGGCGGTCTGGAGCACCATGGCCGGGCTCGCATCGGAGTGCGCCGCCAAGGAGACGACGGCGCGGTGGAGTTCGGCGGACAGCTCGAACCGGACGGTCTCGCCCGCGTAGCTCGGCTCCGCCGGCCGGGGCCGGTCGACCGGCAGGAGCAGTTCATCCGGTGCCCCCGCCAGCACCTTGCGCCAGTAGGCGATCTGCTGCCCGACCGTGCTGTCGGGGTCCTCCTCGTCACCGAGGAGGTCTCGCTGCCACAGCGTGTAATCGGTGTACTGCACCGGCAGGTCGGCCCACCGGGGCGGCCTGCCGCCGCGCCGGGCGTCGTACGCCGTGGAAAGGTCACGGAGGAAGACCAGCAGCGACCAGCCGTCACTTGCGATGTGGTGCATGAGCACCATCAGCACGCGCGAGGAGACCTCGTCCTGCTCGTCCTCCTCGCTGACCTGCCACAGCTCGGCCCGCACCGGGATCTCGGAGGACAGGTCGAACGTGTACCGCGCGGCGTCCGTCAGCCGCTGCGACAGCTCCGATTCCGCCGTGCGGCGAATCTGCCAGCCGAAGTCGGCCTCGGTGATGTCCCGCACCTCTTGGCGGGGCTCCCCGTCGCTCTCGGGGAAGACCGTGCGCAGCGCCTCGTGACGAGTGATCACGTCGAGGACGGCTGCCCGCAGGGCCTCCTCGTCGACGGGGCCCGTGAGGCGCACCGCGAGCGGGACGTTGTACGTGGCCGAGCGGCCCTCCAGCTTGTGCAGGAACCACAGGCGCCGCTGCGCGAAGGAGAGCGGAACCGCCTCGGGACGGGGGCGGGGCGCCAGCGTCGGGCGTACCGTGCCGTCCCCGTCGAGCCGGGCGGCGAGACCGGCGACGGTCGGGGCCTCGAACAGCGCCCCGAGGGGCACCTCCACGCCCAGCGCTCCGCGTACGCGTACCAGCAGGCGGATGGCCGAGAGGGAATGGCCTCCGAGAGCGAAGAAGCTGTCGTCGATGCTCACCCGCTCCACCCCGAGGACCTCGGCGAAGAGGCCGCACAGCGTCTCCTCCTCCGGTGTCCGGGGCCCGCGCGCCGCATCGGGGTCCTCGTGGCCGGGGGCCGGGAGCGCGGCGTGGTCCAGCCTGCCGGTCGGGGTCAGAGGCAGGCTGTCGAGGGCCACGAAAACGGCCGGTACGAGATGCTCCGGCATCCGTCGCCGCAGGCGTTCCCGCAGGTCCGAGACGTCCAGGTCGCCGGAGCCTCGGCGTGCGGGCACGACGTGGGCGACCACCTGCGGTACATCCCCGTCCTTCCGCACCTGGACGGCAGCGGCGGCGATGTCGCTCTCCGCCTCGAGGGCGTCCTCGATTCCCCGCAGGTCCATACGGACCCCGCCCACGGTGACGGGTTCGTCGGCCCTGCGAACGCATTCGAGGCCGCCTCCGGCCCGCCACTTCACCAGGTCGCCCGTGCGGAACATCCGACTGCCGGATCCGTCGTACGGGTCCGCGACGAACCGTGCGGCGGTGAGCCCGGGCCGGTCTCGGTAGCCGCGGCCCAGCAGCGGGCCCGCCACGTACAGTTCGCCGACGACACCGTCGGGCACCGGCCGTAGCCGGGAGTCGAGCACATACACCCGGGCGTCGCCGAGGGGTGTTCCGAGCGTCGGCCGGTCCGTCGGGGCGCGGTCGGCGACCCCGGGCCCGGCCGGGGCGCTGGCGGTCACCCAACCCGTGGTCTCCGTCGTCCCGTAGAGACCGACCGCATCCCTCTGCGGGGCTCGCAGGGTCTCGCCACCGATCAGCAGGCGAAGGCCGGCGAGGGGCGCGGGGCCCTGCCCGTCGTGGTGCGTGGACATCAGCGAGCGGTGGACGGAGGGTGTCGTCAGGAAGACCTTCGCGCCGCTGTCCACGAGGAGGCGCCGCAGGGCCGCCGCGTCGTGCAGGGCCCCGGACGGCGCGATGAGCACGCTGCCGCCCGAGAGGAGCGCGGCGAAGAGCTCCAGGACCGCGGTGCCGTGACCGGCTGCCGTGGCGGCCAGTACGCGGTCGTCCTTGCCCATCGGCACGCGTTCGAGCAGCGAGTCGAGCGCTTCGGTCGCATTCGCGTGGGAGAGCACGACGCCCGTTCGGCTCTTCGCGGTGTGCGCGATGTACGCCGCGCCGTGGGCGTGTACAGGCGTTGTCCGTTCGGTGTCGGTGAGGTCGTGCGGCGCGCGGGCCGCCAGCTCCGCTTCGGTTTCGGTGGCGCCGAGGCACACGGTGACCGGCGGCAACTCCGTGAAGCCGCCCTGGATTTCCGCCGTGGTGATCAGGGCTTCCGGCACCGGGCCGTCGAAGCCTTCCAGGGGGCCGGGCCGGCCGCCGTCGGCATCCACGCAGAGGAAGGCCGCACCGGCCTTGAGGACGGCCAGCATGGCGACGGCCAGGTCCACCGACCGAGGGAGTGCCAGCACCACGACGTCCTCGCCGCCGATCCCCCGACCGGCGAGCAGGCGAGCCAGTCGGTTGGCGCGCTCATTGAGGGTGGCGTAGTCGCTCTGCTCGGCTCCGGCGTACACGGCAGCGGCCGCGGGCGTCAGCGCCGCCTGCGCCTCGAAGCGCCCGTGAAGCGTGGCGGCCGGTGCCGGGGACCCGCCGGTGTTCGGAGCGTCCAGCGCCCTTGCCCGTTCCTCGGCGGAGAGCAGTTCGGCCTCCGAGATCCGTGCGGTCGGGTCGAGTGCCACCGCGCGCAGCAGCCGCTCGTACCGGGCGGCGATCCGCTCCACCGTGGCGGCGTCGAACAACTCCGTGGCGTACTCCAGGGCACCGGCGATCCCGGCGGGCCCGCCCTCGTCCGACTCGATCTCGACGAGATGCAGGGAGAGGTCGAACTTGGCGCTGTCGTGGTCCAGGGGGTGGTCGGTGACTTCTTCGTCGTGGAGGTGAAGCGTCGGCATGTCCGTGTTCTGCAGCGCGAACATCACCTGGAACAGGGCGTTGCCGGACCGCGTACGCACCGGGTTCAGCGCCTCGACCAGGTACTCGAACGGCAGGTCCTGGTGGGCGTACGCCGCGAGTGAGCGCTCCCTGACCCGTACGAGGAGTTCGTCGAACCGGGGGTCGTCCGAGGTGTCCGTCCGCAGCACCAGGGTGTTGACGAAGAAGCCGACCAGGTCGTTGAGCGCCTCGTCGGCGCGGCCCGCGATGGGCACACCGACAGGGATGTCGTCTCCGGCACCGAGCCGGCTGAGCAGGGCGGCGAAGCCCGCCTGGAGGACCATGAACATGGTCGAGCGGGAGTCGGCCGCCAAGCCGCGCAGCGCGGCGTGCAGTTCGGCGTCCAAGGCGAAGGTGACGGTGTCGCCGCGATAGCTCGAAACCATCGGCCGGGGCCGGTCCGTGGGCAGTTCGATCTGGAAGGGGATGCCGTCGAGGGCGTCCTTCCAGTACGCCAACTGCTGCGACATCAGGCTGTCCGGGTCGTCGGTGCCACCGAGCAGCTCGTGCTGCCAGAGCGCGTAGTCCGCATACTGGACGGGCAGTGGCTGCCAGGCGGGGGCCGTCCCCGCGAGCCGTGCCTCGTAGGCCGTCTTGAGGTCCTTCGTGAGGGGAGCCCGTGAAGCGCCGTCGCTGACGATGTGATGCATCACGACCACCAGGACGGGCCCTTCGGGCGTGCCGCCGGGCTCCGTGTCGGGTACGAACAGCGACGCCCGCACGGGCGGTGTGCTGTCGAGGGTGAACGGGCGGCCGATCGCCTCCTGCACGGCCCGGTGCAGCCGGTCCTGCGCCACCCGCTCGATCCGCAGGTCGAGCGGGGCTTCGGCCGGCGCAAGCACCACCTGGCGCGGCTCGCCGCCCGCTTCGGGGAAGACCGTGCGCAGCGGCTCATGCCGCTCCACCAGATCCCGCAGGGCCGCCCGCAGCGCGTCCTCGTCCAGCGACGGCGACAACCGGACGGCAAAGGGCCAGTTGTAGGCGGACGTCGGACCCTCGAGACGATCCAGGACCCACAGCCGACGCTGCGCGAAGGAGAGCGGCACCACATCGGGGCGAGGCATGGGCACCAAGGGGGCGCGGGTGGAACCGCCCAGCTCCAGGTGTGCCGCGAGTCCGGCGACGGTCGGGGTGTCGAACACCACGCCGATGGGGATCTCCGCACCCAGCTCCGAGCGGATGAGGCTGACCAGCCGGGTCGCCAGGAGCGAGTGGCCCCCGAGGCCGAAGAAGTTGTCGTCGATGCTCACCCGGTCCAGGTGCAGGACCTCGGTGAACAGCGCGCAGAGCGTCTCCTCCTGCGGCGTTCGCGGCGCTCGCCCACCCGCGGTGCCGAAGTCCGGTGCGGGCAACGCCCGCCGGTCCACTTTGCCGTTGGGCGTCAGGGGCACGGCGTCGATCGCCACCACGGTCACCGGGACCATGTGCTCGGGGAGGCGCTCGGCAAGGTAGGCGCGCAGCGCGCCGGAGTCCACGCCGTCCCGCTCCGCGGCTTCGGACGTGTCCGCGTCGGCCGCGGCCACGACGTAGCCGATCAGCTGGACGTTCCCGTGGACCTCCCGGGGCACGACGACGGCCTGATCCACCGCGGGATGCGTCAGCAGGGCAGTGGCGATCTCATGGGGCTCGACGCGGAACCCCCGTATCTTGACCTGTTCGTCGCTGCGCCCCACGTACACCAGCTGGCCGTCGGGGCGCCAGCGGGCCAGGTCGCCCGTCCGGTACATGCGCGTGCCGGGCTCGAAGGGGTTCGCCACGAAGCGCTCCGCCGTGAGGCCCCTACGGCCCAGATAGCCTCGTGCCAGCTGTCCGCCGGACACGTAGAGCTCGCCGACCGCGCCGGCGGGCACCAGGTTGAGGTGGGCGTCGAGGACGTAGGCCCGCATGTTCCAGAAGGGGCGGCCGATCGGGACCGGCCCCGACGGCACCGTGTCCCTGGGACCGATGCGGAACTCCGTGCAGGCGACGGTGGTTTCGGTCGGTCCGTAGTCATTGACGATCGTGACCCGCTTGTGGTCCTTGCGCCATTGGGCGATGGCCTCGCCGGTCAGTGCCTCACCGCCGAGGATCAGCATCTCGCCGGGCGACCATGCCTTCGGCAGCTTCGCCAGCATCGGCAGATGCGAGGGAGTGGCCTTCAGCAGGGCCACGGGGACGTCGGCATGGTTCGACGGCGCGTCCTGCAGCGTCGACAGGTAGACACGCCCGCCCGCGGTCAGGGTGGTGTACAGGCCCGTGATCGTGAGGTCGAACGCCATGGACGTCGGCACCAGGGTGGCGCCGCGCGCCGCGGGATAGTGGTGGGTCGACCAGTTGAGGTAGTTGACGATGGACCGGTGCTCCACCACGACGCCCTTGGGGGTTCCCGTGGAACCCGAGGTGTAGATGACGTACGCGGGATGCTGCGGATCCACGTCGGGCTCGGGATCGGTTTCAGGGAACGAGGAGACGTCGAGGCGCATCGCCTCCTCGTCCAGGACGACGACCGGTGCCGAGTCGGCGAGGACGAACGCGCGGCGTTCGGCCGGGTAGTCGGGGTCCACGGGTACGTAGGCACCACCGGACTTGAGCACCGCGAGGAGTGCCACCAGCATGTCGACCGATCGCGGCAACACCACCGCCACCAGGTCCTCGGGCCCCACGCCCTGAGCGATCAGCCAGTGGGCCCGGCGATTGGCCCGGGCGTTCAAGTCGCCGTACACAAGGCTCTCTCCGCCGCACACCAGGGCCACGGCGTCGGGCGCTCGTCGCACCTGTACCTCGAACAGCTCGGCCAGCGTCGCCTCGGGCACCTCGACGGCCGTGTCGTTCCACACGGTCAGCATCTGGCCGCGCTCGAGGTCGCCCAGCAGGTCCACCTGCCCGATGCGCAGCGAGGGATCCGCGGCCATCTGTTCCAGCAATCGCGCCCACCGGGCCAGCAGCCCCTCGACCGTCGAGCGGTCGAACAGGTCCGTCGCGTACCGCAGTGCGCCGGAAATGCCAGTCGGCCGACCTGCTTCGTCGTGCTGCTCCCTGAGGTGCGCGGCGAGATCGAACTTGGCCGTCTCGATATCCGCCTGCTCCGCGCCCACCGACAGGCCGGGGACGTCGAACTCGGCGGAGAGGTCGGGCTGGAGGACGAGCATGATCTGGAAGAAGGGGTGCTGGGAGGCGGAGCGTGGCGGATTGAGGAGCTCGACCAGGTGTTCGAACGGCACGTCCTGGTGTGCGTAGGCGGCCAGATTCGTCGTGCGCACGCGGGCGAGGAGTTCCTCGAAGGTGGGGTCGCCGGAGGTGTCGGTGCGCAGGACGAGCGTGTTGATGAAGAACCCGACCAGGTCGTCCAGAGCATCGTCCATCCGACCCGCGATGGACGAGCCCAGGGCCACGTCGGTGCCTGCGCCGAGGCGGGTCAGCAGAGCGGACAGTCCTGCCTGCAGCACCATGAAGAGGGTGGTGTTCGTCCGGCGTGCCAACGCCACGAGCCGCTGGTGCAGCTCCGGGCTCCACTCCAGGAGCACGGAATCCCCCAGGTGCGAGGGAGTGGCGGGGCGCGGCCGGTCCATGGGAAGGCTGAGCTGCTCCGGCAGCCCCGCCAGCTGCCGGCGCCAGTAACCGACCTGGCTGTTGTAGATGCTGCCCGGGGCGTGCTCGTCGCCGAGCAGATCGCGCTGCCAGAGCGTGTAGTCGACGTACTGAACCGGCAGAGAGGCCCACGACGGCGCCTCTCCACGCGCACGGGCGGTGTACGCGGAAAGGACGTCACGCACGAGCGGGCTCACCGACCAGCCGTCGCCGCCTATGTGGTGCAGCAGCAACAGAAGGACGCCGTCGTCGGGGCCGATGTCGAAGTAGCAGGCACGCAGGGGGATTTCGGCGGCCAGCTCGAATCCGTACCGGGCGGCCTCCTCCAGGGCCGCGGGCAATTCGGCCTCCGTCACCGGGCGCCGTTCCCAGGAGAGTTCCGCGTCCTCCGCGTCCATGACGAGCTGGAACGGCTCACCGTCGAACTCGGGGAACACCGTGCGCAGCGACTCGTGCCGGTCCAGCACATCGAGCAGGGCCGCGCGCAGTGCCTCGATGTCCACCGGTCCGGTCAGCCGGAGTGCCACCGGCAGGTTGTAGGTCGCCGTCGGGCCGTGGAGCTTGTGCAGGAACCACAGACGGCGCTGCGCGAACGACAGCGGCACGATGCCCGGCCGTTCGACGGGGACCAGGGGCGTGCGGCGCCTTTCGCTGTCGCCGAAGCGCTCGGCCAACAGGCACACCGTCGGTGCTTCGAAGACGGCCTTGATCGGCAGTTCGGTGCCGAGCACCGTGCGGATGCGGCTGACGAGCCGGGTGGCGAGGAGGGAGTGCCCTCCGAGGTCGAAGAAGCTGTCGTCGACGCCGACCGTCTCCACCCCCAGCACCTCGGCGAAGAGAGCGCACAGCTCCTCCTCGTGCGGGGTGCGCGGGGCGCGGGAAGCGGCGGCGGAGGTGTACACGGGGGTGGGCAGCGCCTTCTGGTCCAGCTTCCCGTTCGGTGTCAGCGGCAGGCGGTCCAGCGTTATCACGGCGGACGGCACCATGTACTCCGGCAACTCCGCGCCCAGGTGCCTGCGCAGCTCGGCGGCATCCGCCGCACCGTCGGCCACGACATACGCCACCAGCTGCTTCACGCCCTCCCGGTCCTCGCGGGCGATCACCGCCGCATGCCGCACCTGCGGATGCCGCGTCAGAACCGCCTCGATCTCCCCCAGTTCGATCCGGAAACCCCGGACCTTCACCTGCTCATCCGCACGACCGAGGTACTCGATCATCCCGTCCGCACGCCACCGCACCACATCACCCGTGCGATACATCCGGCCGCCCGCGCAACCGAACGGATCCGCCACAAACCGCTCCGCCGTCAACCCAGGACGCCTCAGATAGCCGCGAGCCAGACCGTCACCGGCGAGGTAGAGCTCTCCCGTGACGCCCACGGGCACCAACTGCAGCCGGGAGTCGAGCACATACGCCCGGGTGTTGGAGATGGGGCGGCCGATCGGCGGTGCCTGTGTGCCCGGGTCTGCTTCACGGTCGCTGTACCAGGCGGTGGCGTAGACGGTGGCCTCGGTCGGGCCGTAGATGTTGGCGATGCGGCAGCCCGGGATGGCGGAGCGGATGGCGGTGACGGCGTGGGCGGACAGGGCCTCGCCGGCCAGGACAACGGTTTCGGCGCAGGCGTTCACCTCGCCGTGTGCGAGGACCTGGGCGATCGCCGACGGCACGGCGCTGACGAGGCTGCCCGACCATCCGTCCGCGGTCCGCTCGGTGAGGGCGAGCAGGTCTCGCACCACCTCGATGCTGCCGCCGCAGCACAGTGGTCCGAACATCTCGAAGACCGAGACGTCGAAGTTGAGCGAAGTCGATGCGAGGACGCGGCTGAGCTGTCGGGGTCCGATGTCGGTGGCCGCCCAGGTCGCGAGGTCGACGGCGCTGGAGTGGGAGACCACGACGCCCTTGGGCCGGCCGGTGGAGCCCGAGGTGTAGATCACGTACGCGGGATGCTGCGGCCGCAGCGGGGCGGCGCGGTCGGCGTCGGTGGGGTTGTGGTCGGGGTTCCCGGCGAGCAGTTCGGCCGTCTCGGGGGTGTCGAGGAGCAGTACGGTCCGGCCGCTGCCGTCGGCCGCGGTCCGGATCGTGGTCGTCCCGATGACCGTGAGCACCATCTGCGGCCCGGCGTCGTCGAGCATGTAGGCGATCCGCTCGGCCGGGTAACCGGGGTCCACCGGAAGGTAGGCGGCGCCGGCCTTCAGGATGGCGAGGAGCACCACGATCATGTTGTCGGAGCGAGGTACCGACAGTGCCACGACGCTTTCGGGACCGACGCCCTGTGCGATCAGCAGATGGGCGAGCCGATTGGCGTGCGCGTTGACTTCCGCGTATGTCAGCGTCTTGCCCTCGAAGACGACCGCCGGGGCCTCAGGTGTGCGCGCCGCCTGCGCCGCGAACAGATCGGGCAGTGTGGTGTCGGACGCCTCGGGTGATGTGTGCGCATCGGCGTTCCAGTC
>NZ_JBEXYS010000059.1:0-13650 GCF_040631045.1 Streptomyces sp. NPDC005706
CCGGCGGTGTGCTGCTGCCGTTCTTCTCCTTCATGACCTTCCTGATCGCGGTCCCGACCGGTGTGAAGTTCTTCAACTGGATCGGCACCATGTGGAAGGGCTCGTTGTCCTTCGAGACACCGATGCTCTGGGCGGTCGGCTTCCTGATCACCTTCACCTTCGGTGGTCTGACCGGAGTCATCCTGGCCTCGCCGCCGATGGACTTCCACGTCTCGGACTCGTACTTCGTGGTGGCCCACTTCCACTACGTGGTCTTCGGTACGGTCGTCTTCGCCATGTTCTCCGGCTTCCACTTCTGGTGGCCGAAGATGACCGGCAAGATGCTGGACGAGCGCCTCGGCAAGATCACCTTCTGGACGCTGTTCGTCGGCTTCCACGGCACCTTCCTGATCCAGCACTGGCTGGGCGTGGAGGGCATGCCGCGCCGGTATGCCGACTACCTGGCGGCCGACGGCTTCACCGCCCTGAACACCATCTCGACCATCAGCTCGTTCCTGCTGGGCCTGTCGATCCTGCCGTTCCTCTACAACGTCTGGAAGACGGCCAAGTACGGCAAGCCGGTCGGCGTGGACGACCCGTGGGGCTACGGCCGCTCGCTGGAGTGGGCGACGTCCTGCCCGCCGCCGCGGCACAACTTCCTCACCCTGCCGCGGATCCGCAGTGAATCCCCGGCGTTCGATCTGCACCACCCCGAGATCGCCGCGCTCGAGCAGCTCGAGCACGCCGGTCACGGCACCGCCATCGCGGGCGAGAAGGAGGCCGGCAAGTGAAGATCCAGGGCCGGATGTTCATCTGGCTGAGCTTCTTCCTCCTGATCATGGCCGTCGTGTACGGCGTGTGGTCGAAGGAGCCGGCCGGCACCACGGCGCTCTTCCTGGCCTTCGGCCTGGCCATCATGATCGGCTTCTACCTGGGCTTCACCGCCCGGCGGGTCGACGCTGGTGCCCAGGACGACAAGGAGGCCGATGTCGCGGACGAGGCGGGCGAGCTGGGCTTCTTCAGCCCGCACAGCTGGCAGCCGCTCATGCTGGGCGCCGGCGGCGCGATCGCCTTCCTCAGCATCGCGGTCGGCTGGTGGCTGATCTACTTCGCCGCGCCGATCATCGCCATCGGCCTGTTCGGCTGGGTGTTCGAGTACTACCACGGTGAGAACCGCACCCAGTAGCACGCGGTGACGCCCGCGCCGAGCGCGCCAGGAGCCCGGACCCTCCGTCAGGAGGGTCCGGGCTCCTGCTTTCGCCGCGGCGCATCACTCGAACGACTTACGTACCGCGCCAAGCAGGTCTGCATCTCATAGCGTGATCATATGAATCACACTCCGCGGACCCGCACCGTCGTCAGCTGCGCGTTGCTGGTGATCGCCCTCGGCGCGGGCGTCACCTCCTGCGGTTCGGACGGCAACCCCCTGTCGGCCAGTCCGTACGACGCGGCGGGCGAGATCTCGTTCAACGGCCCCACCGAAGAGGGGAAGCGGGCCGACCCGGACAAGCCCCTGGAGATCACCGCCGAGAGCGGTGACGGCAGGATCACCGACGTCACCGCCCAGGACTCCACAGGGCGCTTCGTGGCGGGCGAACTCGCCGCCGACGGCAGTCGCTGGCACAGCATCTCCCCGCTGGCCGCGAACGCCCACTACACGGTCCGCGTCAGCACCGAGGACGACGACGGGGCGCCCGGCCGCAAGGTCCTCACCTTCGACACCAGCAAGCCCACCAGCAAGCAGCGGCTGAACGTCACGTTCGGGCCCGAGGCGGGCGTCTACGGCGTCGGACAGCCCATCACCGCCCAACTCGACCGCGAGGTCAAGGACAAGGCGCAGCGGGCCGTCGTGGAGCGCGGCCTGCGCGTGGACTCCGTGCCGGCCGTGCAGGGCTCCTGGTACTGGGTCAGCAACAAGGAACTCCACTTCCGCCCCAAGGACTACTGGCCCGCCCACGCCACCGTCCAGGTGCACAGCAACCTGGAGGGCGTGAAGATCGGCGACCGGCTCTGGGGCGGCAGGGCGAAGGCGTTGAAGATCACAACCGGTGACCGGATCGAGGCCGTCACGGACGCCTCGACGCACCAGTTGACGTACTACAAGAACGGCCGGCAGGTCGAGCAGATCCCGGTCACCACGGGCAAGCCCGGCTTCGAGACCCGCAACGGGGTCAAGGTCGTCCTGGAGAAGCAGTACTTCGTACGGATGCGCGGCACCACCGTCGGCATCGCCGAGGGCAGCTCCGACTCGTACGACCTGCCGGTCTACTACGCCACCCGGGTCACCTGGTCCGGTGAGTACGTGCACGCCGCGCCCTGGTCGGTCGGCTCCCAGGGCTCCGCCAACGTCAGCCACGGCTGCACGGGGATGAGCACGTCCAACGCCGAGTGGTTCTTCGACAACGTCCATCCGGGTGACATCGTCAGAGTGGTCAACTCCAACGGCGACCCGATGGAGGCCTTCGGCAACGGCTTCGGGGACTGGAACCTCGACTGGAACAAGTGGCGCACGGGCAGCGCCCTGACGGCCGGCACACCGGACACCGGGGCACCGTCCCACGACGCACCCAGGCTGCGGCCGGTGGCCCTGTGACCCGGGGCGCGGGGCGGTACGGCCCGCCTCGCGCCCCCGGACCGTCCGTCAGACGCCCAGCAGCCGCTTCCGGCGCAGCAGGGAGGCCAGGGCGGAGGCGAACTCCACCGGCTCCACCGGCAGCGTCACAGCGGCGTCCGCACGGCTCCAGGTGGCCAGCCACGCGTCCTGCGGCCGCCCCATCAGCAGCAGCACGGGCGGGCAGTTGAACACCTCGTCCTTGATCTGCCGGCACACCCCCATGCCGCCCATCGGCACGGCCTCGCCGTCGAGCACGCACACGTCGATGCCGCCCTTGTCCAGCTCGCGCAGCACCGCCTCGGGCGTCGCGCACTCCAGGAGCTCCACGACCGGCACATCCGGAGCGGGCCGCCGCCCCACGGCCAGCCGCACCTGCTCGCGGGTGTTGGAGTCGTCGCTGTACACCAGCACTGTGGCGGTCGGCTGCATGCTTCCTCCGAGACGTGGGCGTCGTACGGACAGGGCCGTTCGAGCCGGATGCTACTCCCATGAACACCACGTCAACACCGGTTCGGCGGGGCAAGACACTCCGAACGGCACCCCCCGGAGTGAGGGCGGGATAAGCGACCGACATAATGTCGGTCGTGGCGACAGCAACGACAGTAGAAACCGGGCACGCGCACCCGTCGGTCAATCGACCGAACCTCACCAGCGTCGGAACCATCATCTGGCTGAGTTCCGAGCTGATGTTCTTCGCGGCCCTCTTCGCGATGTACTTCACCCTCCGGTCGGTGACCGGACCGGCGCACTGGAAGGAGATGGCGGAGGCACTCAACGTGCCCTTCTCCGCCACGAACACCACGATCCTGGTGCTCTCCTCACTGACCTGTCAGCTCGGCGTCTTCGCCGCCGAGCGCGGGGACGTGAAGAAGCTCCGTGGCTGGTTCATCCTCACCTTCATCATGGGCGCGATCTTCATCGGCGGTCAGATCTACGAGTACACGGAGCTGGTGAAGAAGGACGGGATCTCCCTGTCCTCCGACCCGTACGGCTCGGTGTTCTACCTGACCACCGGCTTCCACGGCCTGCACGTGACGGGCGGTCTCATCGCCTTCCTGCTGGTCCTCGGCCGTACATACGCGGCGAAGAGGTTCACGCATGAGCAGGCGACCGCCGCCATCGTCGTGTCCTACTACTGGCACTTCGTCGATGTCGTCTGGATCGGCCTCTTCGCCACGATCTACCTGATCAAGTAGCCGGGACCGTTCCCGCACATCCAGCATCGACGCAGAAGATCCTGACACCGGGGTAATCCGTGAAAAAGCTCTCCGCACGACGACGCCATCCGCTGGCGGCGGTCGTCGTCCTACTCCTCGCGCTGGCGGCCACTGGGGGGCTGTACGCCGCGTTCGCGCCCGCGAGCAAGGCACAGGCCGATGAAACCTCCCAGTCCCTGACCATCAAGGAGGGCAAGAAGCTCTACGAGGTCGGCTGCGCCAGCTGCCACGGCACCGGTGGCAAGGGCTCCTCCGACGGGCCGAGTCTGGTCGGCGTGGGCGCCGCCGCCGTCGACTTCCAGGTCGGCACGGGCCGTATGCCCGCCTCGTCCTCGCAGATGGCGCAGATCCCGCGCAAGAAGGCCGTCTACACGCAGGCCCAGATCGACCAGCTCGCCGCGTACGTGGCGTCGCTGGGCGCCGGCCCGAACGTGCCGACGAAGCAGCAGTACGGCCCGGAGGGCGCGGACATCGCCAAGGGCGGCGAGCTGTTCCGCACCAACTGCGCGCAGTGCCACAACTTCACCGGCAAGGGTGGTGCCCTCACCAAGGGCAAGTACGCGCCGAGCCTCGAGGGCGTGGCCCCCAAGCACATCTACGAGGCCATGCAGACCGGCCCGCAGAACATGCCGTCCTTCCCCGACACCACGATGTCGGAGAAGAACAAGAAGGACATCATCGCGTACCTGAACGCGGTCAACGGTGACGAGACGGTCAACCCGGGTGGCCTCGAGCTGGGCGGCCTCGGGCCGGTCACCGAGGGTCTGTTCGCCTGGATCTTCGGCCTCGGCGCACTGATCGCGGTTGCCGTGTGGGTCGCCGCCCGGACCGCAAAGGCCAAGAAGTCATGAGTAGCCAAGACATTCCAGAAGAGAACCTGCCCGCAGCGCAGGACCACGCACACGGCGCCGTGAGCGTCGCGGACGAGGCGAACCCGTTCGCGGACCCGGGGCTCCCGCCCCACGAGCACCGGATCCAGGACATCGACGAGCGGGCCGCCAAGCGGTCCGAGCGCGTCGTCGCCCTGCTGTTCACGGTCTCGATGCTGGCCACCGTCGGCTTCATCGCCTCGTACGTGACGATCTCGCCCGACACCTCGGTCTTCGTCTTCCCGATCGGGCACATCAGCGCGCTGAACTTCGCGCTCGGCCTGACCCTGGGTACGGCGCTGTTCTGCATCGGCGCGGGCGCGGTCCACTGGGCCCGCACCCTGATGTCCGACGAGGAGGTCGCCGCCGAGCGTCACCCGATCTCGGCCCCGGCGGAGGTCCGCGCGCAGGTCCACGCGGACTTCAAGCAGGGTGCCAAGGAGTCGGCGCTCGGCCGCCGCAAGCTGATCCGCAACACGATGTTCGGCGCGCTCACCCTGGTGCCGCTCTCCGGTGTCGTGCTGCTGCGTGACCTCGGCCCGCTGCCCGGCACCTCGCTCCGGCACACCCTGTGGGCCAAGGGCAAGCTCCTCGTCAACACGAACACGAACCAGCCGCTGCGTCCCGAGGACGTCGCCGTCGGTTCGCTCACCTTCGTCAGGCCCGAGGGCCTGGAGGAGACCGACGAGGACTTCCAGAACGAGATCGCCAAGGCCGCCGTGATGATCATCCGGCTGCAGCCGGGCAACATCAAGGACAAGCGCGAGCTCGACTGGTCGCACGAGGGCATCGTCGCCTTCTCGAAGATCTGCACCCACGTCGGTTGCCCGATCTCCCTGTACGAGCAGCAGACGCACCACGTCCTGTGCCCGTGCCACCAGTCCACCTTCGACCTCTCCGACGGTGCCCGAGTGATCTTCGGCCCCGCTGGTCACGCCCTGCCGCAGCTCCGCATCGGCGTGAACGACGAGGGTTACCTCCAGGCGCTCGGCGACTTCGAGGAGCCCGTCGGTCCTGCATTCTGGGAGCGCGGATGAGCACCAACGAGAACAACGAGCGGCGCGGCAAGGCGCCGGCCGGCGAGCGGGTAGCGGACTGGGCGGACGGCCGGCTGGGGATCTACTCCCTGGCCAAGGCCAACATGCGCAAGATCTTCCCCGACCACTGGTCGTTCATGCTGGGCGAAGTCTGCATGTACAGCTTCCTCATCATCATCCTGACCGGTGTCTACCTGACGCTGTTCTTCCACCCGTCGATGAACGAGGTGGAGTACCACGGCTCCTACGTCCCGCTCCAGGGACAGCTGATGTCCGAGGCGTTCAACTCGACCCTGCACATCTCCTTCGACGTGCGCGGTGGTCTGCTCATCCGGCAGATCCACCACTGGGCCGCGCTGATCTTCCTCGCCGGCATGTTCGTGCACATGATGCGCGTGTTCTTCACCGGCGCGTTCCGCAAGCCGCGTGAGATCAACTGGCTGTTCGGCTTCCTGCTGTTCGTCCTGGGCATGTTCACCGGCTTCACCGGTTACTCGCTCCCGGACGACCTGCTCTCCGGCACCGGTGTGCGCTTCACCGAGGGCGCGATCCTGTCCATGCCGATCGTCGGCACGTACATCTCGTACTTCCTCTTCGGCGGCGAGTTCCCCGGCCACGACTTCGTGGCCCGGTTCTACTCGATCCACATCCTGCTGCTGCCGGGCATCATGCTCGGCCTGATGGTGGGCCACCTGATCCTGGTCTTCTACCACAAGCACACGCAGTTCGCGGGTCCCGGAAAGACCGAGAAGAACGTCGTCGGCATGCCGCTGCTGCCGGTGTACATGGCCAAGGCCGGAGGCTTCTTCTTCCTGGTCTTCGGCGTGATCGCGGCCATCGCCGCGGTCACCCAGATCAACCCGATCTGGGCCATGGGCCCCTACCGTCCGGACCAGGTGTCCACGGGCGCCCAGCCCGACTGGTACATGGGCTTCGCCGAGGGTCTGGTCCGCTACATGCCGGGCTGGGAGGTCAACTTCTGGGGTCACACGCTCGTCCTGGGCGTGTTCATCCCGCTGGTCCTCTTCGGCCTGGTGCTCGCGGCGATCGCGCTCTACCCGTTCATCGAGTCCTGGGTCACCGGGGACAAGAGCGAGCACCACATCCTGGACCGCCCGCGCAACGCCCCGACGCGCACCGCGTTCGGTGTCGCCTGGATCACGGTGTACATGGTCGGCCTGGTCGGCGGTGGCAACGACCTCTTCGCCACCCACTTCCAGCTGTCGCTCAACGCGGTCACGTGGTTCGTCCGGATCTCCTTCTTCGCCGGACCGGTCATCGCCTTCATCGTCACCAAGCGGATCTGCCTCGGCCTGCAGCGCCGGGACCGCGAGAAGGTGCTGCACGGCCGCGAGACGGGCATCATCAAGCGCCTGCCGCACGGTGAGTTCATCGAGATCCACGAGCCGCTCAGCCAGGAGCAGCTCCACACCCTGACCGCCCACCACCAGTACGAGCCGGCCGAGATCGGCCCGACGGTGGACGAGAACGGTGTCGAGCGCAAGGTGAAGGGGTCCGAGAAGCTGCGCGCCAAGCTCAGCGGCGCCTACTACGGCGAGGACAGCCAGATCCCGAAGGCCACCGTCGAGGAATACCGGGAGATCACCAGCGGCCACGGCCACCACTGATCCCCGAGCGTCGCCACGCCACAGTCGAAGGGCCCCGTCCGGCTTACGGACGGGGCCCTTCGCGGTGTCCGGGGCTGGATAGGGTGGGAGCACACTGTTCTTCGAAGACACCCAGGAGCGGCCATGAGCGCTGTGACCCCCGCTGGAGGCGACACCGCGGCGGGCCGTTCCTGGCCCGCCCTGCTGAACGGCCTGCTGGACGGCCGTGACCTGTCCGCCGACGAGACCGCCTGGGCGATGGACCTCATCATGCGCGGCGAGGCGACCGACGCCCAGATCGCCGGGTTCATGGTGGCGCTGCGCGCCAAGGGCGAGACGGTGCAGGAGATCACCGGACTCGTGCGGACCATGTACGAGCACGCCAACGTGATCGAGGTGCCCGGGCCGGCCGTCGACATCGTCGGCACCGGCGGCGACGGCGCGAAGACGGTGAACATCTCCACCATGTCGTCGATCGTCGTCGCCGGCACCGGCACGAAGGTCGTCAAGCACGGCAACCGCGCCGCGTCCTCCGCCTCCGGCTCCTCCGACGTCCTGGAGAAGCTCGGCATCAATCTCCACCTGACCCCGCGGCGGGTCGCCGAGGTCGCCGAAGAGGCCGGCATCACCATCTGCTTCGCGGTGAAGTTCCACCCCTCGCTGCGCCATGTCGCGGCCGCCCGCGGCCAGTTGGGCATCCGGACCACCTTCAACGTGCTCGGCCCGCTGACCAACCCGGCCAAGGTGCGCGCCCAGGCGGTCGGGGTGGCCGACCCGCGCATGGCGCCGATCGTGGCCGGGGTCCTCGCCGAGCGCGGGAACTCCGCCCTGGTCTTCCGGGGCGACGACGGCCTGGACGAGCTGACCACCACCGCCACCTCCCGGGTGTGGGTGGTCCGTGACGGCAAGGTCGCCGAGGAGCGCTTCGACCCCCGGGACGCCGGCATCGAGCTGGTCCCCGTGGAGGCCCTGCGCGGCGCCGACGCGTCGTACAACGCGGAGGTGGCCCGGCGCGTGCTGGACGGCGAGCACGGGCCCGTCCGGGACGCGGTGCTGCTGAACTCGGCGGCGGCGCTGGTCGCCCTGCGGCCGGCCGGCGAGCCGCTCACCGAGCAGCTGCGCGCGGGCATGGCGCGGGCGGCGGAGTCGATCGACAGCGGGGCGGCGAAGCGGACGCTGGAGCGGTGGGTGGCGGCCAGCAACGCCTGACACCCGCCGGGTGCGCAGCGGGGCGCGGTCCGGATGGCGGACCGCGCCTTGCGCACCGAAGATCGTGTGGCAGGATACTGAACCAGGTCATGAGTGACAGCCATTCGGCCCCGGCCGGCTGTCCGGCAACCCTCCGTCCGTGGCGGGGTGCCCCGGGTGAGGACCAGGTCGTGGGCAGCGAGGTCCACGGCAAGCGCGGACCCCTCGCGCGGCTCCGGTAAGGAGCGCGGGACCAGGGGTCCTGGTCGTCGAGGGAGCCTTCTGTGAGCAAGCGAATGCGATAGGGCGTAGAGCCCCGCCTCCGCGTACCCCTTTTCCCCTTCCACCGTGCTCCGAGCCGTACCGCTCGCACGGTGACACCGGCCTGCCTCACGGGAGTTCACCCATGTCCGTCTCCACCGCTGCCGCCGCCCAGACCATTTGTGACCAGCTGCCCGTTCTGGGCCGTGACGTCACCGTCCCGCTCGTGACGGGCGGCGAGGTCACCTACGCCGCGCTGGACTACGCCGCCAGCGCCCCCGCCCTGCAGCGCGTCTGGGACGACGTCGCCGCCTACGCGCCGTACTACGGCAGCGTCCACCGCGGCGCCGGCTACCTCTCCCAGCTCTCCACCGACCTGTTCGAGAACGCCCGCCGGACGGTCGCCCGGTTCCTCGACTGCCGCGACAGCGACCAGGTGGTCTTCACCCGGTCGACCACCGACTCCCTGAACCTCCTCGCCCGGGCGCTCCCGGCCGGCTGCGAGGTCTTCGTCTTCGAGACGGAGCACCACGCCGCGCTGCTGCCGTGGCAGGGCGCGAAGGTGACCGTCCTCGACGCGCCGCGCACCCCGCGGCGGGCCGTGGAGACCCTGGAGCGGGCCCTCGCCGACCGCGACCCGTACGGCCCGGCCCTGGTGTGCGTCACCGGCGCCTCCAACGTCACCGGGGAGCTGTGGCCGGTGCGCGAGCTGGCCGCCGCGGCCCACGCGCACGGGGCCCGGATCGTCCTGGACGCCGCCCAGCTCGCCCCGCACCACCCGGTGTCGGTCCGGGACCTGGACGTCGACTGGGTGGCCTTCTCCGGTCACAAGCTGTACGCGCCCTTCGGCTCCGGTGTGCTGGCCGGCCGCGCCGACTGGCTGGTCGCGGCCGAGCCGTACCTCGCGGGCGGCGGCGCCAGCCGCAGGGTCACCCGGCGCACCGACGGGGGAGTGGACGTGGAGTGGCACGAGAGCACCGCGCGCCACGAGGCCGGCTCCCCGAACGTCATCGGCGCCTACTCCATCGCCTCCGCCTGCAAGGCCCTCACCGAGGCCGGCTGGGACGCCCTCGTGGCCCGCGAGCAGCGGCTGATCGCCCGGGTCCGGGCGGGGCTCGCCGAGGTGCCGGAGGTCAGGGTGCTCTCCCTCTTCGGCGACGACGCCCCGCGGGTCGGCGTGCTCTCCTTCGTCGTCGAGGGCTGGAACAGCTCCCACTTCGCCGCCGCGCTCTCCGCCGAGTACGGCATCGGCGTCCGCGACGGCCTGTTCTGCGCCCACCCGCTGGTCCGCACCCTGCTGGACGGCGACCCGAGGATCCAGGGCGAGTGCGGGGCACCCGAGGCCGCGCCCGGAGAGAAGTCCCTGAACGCCGTCCGGGTCAGCTTCGGGGCGGGTACGCCCGACGAGCACGTCGAGCGCTTCGTCGACGCGGTGCGGGAACTGGTCCGCGACGGCGCGCGGTGGCGCTACCGCACCGAGGACGGCCGCTGCGTGCCGGTGCGCGACCAGGCCTGAGCCGGGCGCGGACCGCTAGGAGGCGGCGTTCACGAGTCGAGACCGATCGCGAACGCCGCCTCCAGGTCGTGCTGGGAGTACGTGCGGAACGCGACGTGCGTGTCGGTGCCCTCCACGCCGGGGATCTTGCTGATCCGCCCCGGGATGACGTCGGCCAGGTCCTCGTGCTGCCGCACCCGCACCATGGCGATCAGGTCGTAGGTGCCGGTGACGGAGAAAACCTCGCTCACCGAATCCAGCGAAGCGATCTGCTCCGCGATCTCGGGGATCCGGTCCACGCTGGTCTTGATCAGGACGATCGCGGTGATCACGGCTGGTTCTCTCCCTGGGGTGCCGGGGCCGGTGCGGACCTCACTCTAGTAGTCGGCCCGTGGCGCACCCACGCGTAGCCGAAGCCGAGGCCGAAGCCGATCAGGTGGGCGAGGTAGGCGACCCCGGGGCCCTGGCCGGAGCGGCCCGCCGCGAGCCATTGCAGGGCCGCCCAGAAGGGCAGTACGACCCAGGCCGGGAAGCGCAGGGGCAGGAAGAACAGGAAGGGGAGGAGACTGGTCACACGGGCACGGGGGAACAGGTACAGGAACGCTCCGAGGACCGCCGAGATCGCCCCCGAGGCGCCCACCAGCGACTGTCCGGAGGTGGCGTTGGCGGCCGCGTAGCCCAGCAGGGCCAGGTAACCGCAGCCGACGTAGAAGAGGGTGAACTCGACCCGGCCCATCCGTTCCTCGGTCATCAGTCCGAAGACGAAGAGGAAGAGCATGTTGCCGAGCAGATGCACCCAGCTGCCGTGCACGAACAGGGCGGTGGCCGGGGTCAGGGCCGCCCGGACGGACGGGTCGAACAGCTCGGCCGGGACCACGCCCCAGTGGCGGAAGTACGCCCGCTGCGCCGCGAACAGCGCTCCGCCCGAGCCGTACGCCGGGGTGAGTCCGGAGGCCGGGCCGAGCACGAAGATCAGGGTGCACAGGACGAGCAGCACGTACGTCATCGGCGCGGAGGCGCCCCGGACCGCCCGGAACGCCCCGCGGGCCGCCGTGCCCCAGGTGCGGATCATGACTACAGAGCATGACGTAACAGGACGTAGGCTGATACATCGCCTCGCCGCCGTGGACGGGCGGGCGGCGATCGACCGGCAGGCCGTAGGGTTACGAGCCACACGCGTCGGGGAGCGGCGCGGACGACCCGAGAAGGAAGCGAACAGTCACGATGACGGTTCCCCTGCCGACCGCCACGACACGATGGCGCTGCGCCCTCTGCGGCAACCTCACCCGCTTCGACGTGACCCGCTCGTCGAAGGTCGTCGAGTACGTTCACCTCGACCTCGCGGGCGAGCCGACGGTCGAGGAGCGCGAGGTGGTCAGTGAGACCATCGAGTCGGTCCGCTGCCGCTGGTGCAACGCGGTGGACCAGGTGGAACTCGTGGACAGGCCGGGCGCCGGCTCCTGAGCGGAGCGGGCCCCGTAGAGGTATTGGGGTGTGACGGATGGTGGAGACCGCGGGCGGGGGGCCGGGCGACGGCACCGCCGAGGTGCTTGACCGTCCGCTGCCCGACGGCGTGCGCCGGCGGGTCGTGAAGATCGTCTCGGACGGCTTCGGGCTGCTGACCGTGACGGAACTGCCCGCCCAGTTGCGGCAGTACGCCCGGTTCGCCCCCAATCGCCGGGCCAAGTTCGCCGGTAACGCGATGGCGGCGGCGCTGGAGACCGACGCGCTGTTCCGGCAGCGGATCGGGGAGAAGTTCAGAGAGGCGCAGCCGGAACTCTCCGGCGCCCTCGACTCCGGCTCGCCGCCCCCGGCCGCGGATCCGCTCGATGTGGCGGCCGCGGCCTACGTACTGCGGCCCGCGGGCTGGGTGAAGCTGGTGACCGCGGCCGGCGAGGAGGCGCAGCGCGCCGACGCCGAGCGGGCCGACGAGGAGAGCCGCGCCGAACTCGAGCGGCTGCGGGCGGAGCTGGACCAGGCCCGCGAGCAGACCCGTGCCGAGACCGAACGGCTGCGCGCCGAGGCGGAGTCGGCGAAGCGGGAGGCGGAGTCGCTGCACCGCAAGCTGCGTGCCGCGCTCAGCGACGTCAAGCGCGGCGAGGCCGCGCTGCGCAAGGTCCGCGGCGAGATCGACGCCGTGCGCGCCGAGGTGCAGGCACAGCTCTCCGCCGCCGACAGCGAGTCCCGGCGGCTCAAGGCGCGCCTGAGCGAGGCCGAGGCGGCGCTGGAGGCCACCCGCCGGGCGGCCCGTGAGGGCCGCAGCGTGGAGGACATGCGGGTGCGGCTGCTGCTGGACACCATGCTGGACGCCGCCCAGGGGCTCCGGCGTGAACTCGCCCTGCCGCCGGTCTCCGTGCGCCCGGCCGAGACCGTGGACGCGGTCGAGCCCGGACGGATGACCCCGAAGGACATCGCGGCCCGCGCGCTGTCGGAGAACGACCCCGCGATCCTTGACCAGTTGCTCGCGCTGCCGCAGGCGCATCTGGTGGTCGACGGCTACAACGTCACCAAGACCGGCTATCCGCAGATGCCGCTGGAGAAGCAGCGGCTGCGCCTGCTGGGCCAGCTCTCGGCGCTCGCCGCGCAGACCGGCGCCGAGGTGACCTGTGTCTTCGACGGCGCCGAGCTGGCCGCGCCGGTGCTGCTCGCGCCGCCGCGCGGGGTGCGGGTGCTGTTCTCCAAGCCGGGCGTCACGGCGGACGAGCTGATCCGTCAGCTCGTGCGCGCCGAGCCGCCGGGCCGTCCGGTCATCGTCGCCTCGACCGACCGCGAGGTGGCCGACGGGGTCGCCCGCGCCGGTGCCCGTCCCGTCGCCTCTGCGGTACTTCTGAAGCGACTGTCCTGAACGTGCAACGCGCATATGCAATGCCCGAATTGGCCGTATCGTCACGCAACGTAGTGTCAATCGGGCATCACCGCACGTGAGTTGTGTGCAAAGAATGCGTTGCGTCACCGGATTTTTTGCCGCGGGGATTTGAACTGATCACAGCTGGGTCACTAGGGTCTGGGCTCGAACCTCCGAACGGGTGATCACTCACAAGAAGGAGATCGTCCCTCGTGGCGTCCCACCGTCGACCCAAGCAGCCCAGTCGCACGCGTGTCACCGTGCTGACCACCGCGGCGGCCGCCGCCGTCGTGCTGAGCGCGAACGCCGCCAACGCCGCCCCGAGCGAGAAGGTCGGCAAGGACGAGGTCAAGGCGAAGGTCGACAAGCTCTACGAGCAGGCGGAGCAGGCCACCGAGAAGTACAACGGGGCCAAGGAGAAGCAGCAGAAGCTGCAGAAGGAAATCTCCACCATCCAGGACAACGTGGCCCGGGGCCAGGAGGAGCTCAACAAGCTCCGCGACGGCCTGGGTTCGCTGGCCACCGCGCAGTACCGCTC
>NZ_JBEXYS010000060.1:0-12194 GCF_040631045.1 Streptomyces sp. NPDC005706
AGCATGCCGAAGACGACGTCGCCGCCCTGGCCGTCCGCGCCCGCTACCACCCCGGCCCTCATCTGGCGGGCCCGCCCTGGTAAGGACTCAGGCGGGCACATGCCTACCGAAACGGCACGAACCAACGCCGGTGACGACGACAGCGACTGCGCACAATCCGCCGCCGGAAATCTTCCCGGGCCGGGCGTAGCGTCAAGCGACGCAGCGCTGCGCTGCGGCGAGCGCCTCGCTTCCAGAGCAGGCGACGGTGTTCGTCGTAGTCGTAGCCGCGATCGGCGAACAGCCGTTTCGGTCTGCTTGCTCCCGGCACGCCCGGTCCAGATCCTTCAGGGTCTGCTGAAGCGCGTGCGACGGGGCGGCCTTCAACCATGGATGATCGGGTTTGGCGGCGGCCAGCTCGGCGCACTGCGGCGCGTAGTTCATCCACGCACCGCGCCGCCGGTACTCGCGGCGCTGGTGAAGGCCGGTGTTCCACACCGCCCCTCCCTGAAGACAGGGGCCTGCGCTCAAGAACTCCGGTAACCCCCGCCGTCCCCTTACCAGCGGGATCGCGTCCAACAGCGGCATGAGCCGGGTGACGTCGGGACGGTTGCCTCCGGTCCCCGAGACGGCGAGCGGGGTGCCGTGCCGATCGACCAACGCGCGGTGGTCGCTGCGGTCTCGTGAACGAAGCCCCTCGTCCTGGATACGCGAAAGGCACTGCTGGTCCCGGACCATCTGAGCGACTCCAGAGTCCGCCAACACGCCGTCAACCGTTGAACGCCCCGGCAAGTGGAAGTCTTGGGGCATGGCCTTGCGACCATGGCAGGACTTCCGGCATTTCTGGCAGCCGGGTCATTCCCCCGCCCTGCTGGCGATCCCACTGGGGCTGATCTTCACGGTCTGTGTGGTGGACGTACTGACTCCGCCGCACATCCACCTCGGCCCCCTGCTGGTGGCAGCGCCGGCGATCACGGTGGCCTTCGCCGACGCCCGCGTGACGGCGCTGATGGGATTGCTCGCGGTGGCGGCCCAGGTACTGATCGGCGTGCTGACAGAGGGCGTGACCACCGCCAATGTCCAGGCGCAGATCACCGCGCTGATCGTCGTCTCCGTCGTCTGTGTCAGCATCTGCGTAGTGCGGGACCGGCGTGAGCGTCAGTTGCGCCAGGTGCGGTCCGTTGCCGAGGCCGCGCAGAGCGTGCTGCTGCGGCCACTGCCCGCCCGCACCGGCCCACTGCGGATCTCCGGCCTGTACATCCCTGCGGAGGAGGAAGCCGATCTGGGCGGAGACCTCTATGCGGCCGCGCGAACCGCCGACCACAGCACCCGGCTTCTCATCGGCGATGTGCGCGGCAACGGGCTGGCCGCGATCAGCAACGCCGCCCTGCTGCTCGGCGCCTTCCGGGCAGCCGCCCACCGGCAGGCCACCCTGCCCCGCCTCGCCGTCCACCTGGACGCCGCGTTCCGCTGGGACACCAGCCAGTGGCGCGCGCAGGAAGAGCAGGACACCGACGAGGACTTCGCCACCGCGATCCTGCTCGACATCCCCGACCACGAACCGGTTGTCCACCTCATCAGCTGCGCTCACCCACCGCCGCTACTCCTGCGAGGAACCCGCGTCACCTCGCTCGCGCCCGACGCGAGCCACCTTCCGATCGGGCTCGGCGGCGCCTTCGGCATCGTCGCCTACGACGTCCAGACGTTCCCGTTCGAGGTGGGCGACCTGCTGCTCCTCTACACGGACGGAGTCATCGAAGCACGCGACGCCGACGGCCACTTCTATCCGTTCGCCGAACGCGCGTCCGAGTGGACCAGGGACGACCCCGACGAACTCCTGCGCGCTCTCCACGACGACCTGCTGGCCCACGTCCACGGGCACCTCGGCGACGACGCGGCCGTGGTCGCGATCCGCCGCCTGGCCGTCTGATCGGGGGAAACCCCTGGCCGAATGACTCAGCGGTCAGTCGCCGGGAATCTTCCTGGGACCGAGCGTAGCGTGGAGGAATCAGGGTGGTGTGCTGCTGCGAGCGGTCCTGATCACCTGTCCCTTGGAGGCTGCACGATCCCAGGCACGCATGATCACTCCTAATGAGTCGGTGAAGGCCGGGAGTGGGCTTGCGCGACGCCGGTCACAGCCTCGGCGCCGGCGAGGACGCCGGCGGCATCGGTTTGGTCCGGAGCACCCGCCGAGCTGTCTCGGGCGCTGAGAGACGGGAGGCCACTCATGCCTCGATCGATGCTCGCGCTCGTGGCCGTGAAGGCCGGCGAGCCCACCGACGTCCTGCGGCTGGAATCCCGGCCTGTTCCCGCGCCGAAAGCCGGTCAGGCGCTGATCCGTGTGAAGGCAACTCCGATTCACGCCAGTGATCTGCATGTGCTGCGCGGCCGCTATGGTTTTTCTCCCACGTTCCCCGCTGTGGGGGGCGCCATGGAGTGCGTGGGCCGTGTGGCGGCTCTGGGCCCGGGCACCGACGCACCGGCGGTCGGCGAGCGTGTGGTGGTCGCCGCGGTCCCGGCGGTACCCGGGCCCCCGGTGGCCGGCACCTGGCAGGAGTACCTCGTCGCCGATACGCAAAGACTCCTGCCGGTCCCCGACCATCTGAGCGACTCCAGCGCCTGCCAGCTCGCTGTCAACCCGTTGACCGCTCTGCTCCTCGTCACGCGCGAACTCGACGTACAGCCGGGCGAGTGGCTGCTGCAGACGGCTGCGGGCTCCACCGTGGGCCGGCTCGTCATCCAGCTGTCCCGGCATCTGGGCATCCGCACGATCAATGTCGTGCGGCGACGTGCCGCTGTGGAGGAAATCAAAGCACTCGGTGGTGACGAGGTCATCTGCACGGAGGACGAGGACCTGGTGCAGCGTGTGGCCGAGACAGCGGGACCGGCCGGCGTACTCAAGGCCGCCGACTGTGTCGCAGGCCCCGTGGGCGCCCAGGTGTCCCAGGCACTGGCTCCCGGCGGGGAGTTGGTGGTCTACGGCGCACTCTCCACCCACCGGCAGACCGACCCTGCGGCACTGACGATCCCGCTGCAGGCACGCTCAGTCATCTATGAGACCAAAACAGTCCGTGGCTTTTGGCTGAACCGTTGGTTCGGCACCGCCTCACCCGAGATTGCGTTGCACGCGCTGGCCCGGGTCCGCGGTCTCGTCGTCGACGAGGTGCTGAGCATCCCCCAGGGCCAGCCCTTCCCGCTCGAGCATTTCATTGAAGCCGTCGCGCTTGCCGAGGCACCCGCACATGGCACCAAACCACTGTTCGTCATCGAAGACAGCCGGGACGCAGACCGGAGGTAGGAAGCGGCCCCGCCGGCGCGGCCACGGCGTGCCAGAGCCGGCCACATGAAGCCCTCGCCGTTCGACCAGGGCAGCGCCTGCGCCGTGTCGACTCATCGCGCAGGTGCAGTCGAGGTATCAGGTAGGCATCACACCCTGGCTCTGACATCCCGTGTCGGATGTCGCAGGGCGTTGATCTGCACGATCACGTCTTGCCGCAGAGTCGAGTGGCAGGGGAGGCGACGGCGGGCAGGCTTGGAGGCAAGTGGAGGTCGTCGTCGACGTCACCAGCTGGCCAGGCTCAAAGCACGATGGGGTTACCGGCACAGTGATCGACACGGACGAGCTGATCAAGCGGAACGCCGCGTTCGCCGACGGCCGATCATTCGCCCACCTCAAGCTCATGCCCCAAGGCAGTCTGACGGTCATCGGATGCGTCGATCCTCGTGTCGACCCGTCGGACGTGCTCGGGCTCAAGCTCGGCGAGGCAGCGGTGATCCGCAACGTCGGAGGGCGGGTCACGCCCGCGACACTCTGGACGCTGGGGATGCTCTCGGAGGTCGTGCGGGCCCGCACAGGCGGCCCCGGCCCGGCCGACAACCACTATGCGGTCCAGCAGCACACCGACTGCGGGATCACGGACCTGGCCGCGTTCCCCGAGCTGCTGGCCGATTACTTCGACGTTCCAGCCGCAGGCCTGGTTGCCAAGGCGGTCACCCAACCGGTCGTCGACGTCCGCATCCTCAAGCGGCAGCTTCGGGCCGGAGTCTTCGCCTCAGGGCGTGTACGACGTGGCCACCGGGCTTATCGACGTTGTCGTCCCGCCCGCGCGGGTGGAAGCATGACACCGTGCGGCGCCCTCGGCCGGCGCGGCCGCCGTGGGTCTGCGGCTTCGCCCCGGAGCGGCGCAGCTACTTCTCGCGTGCCACCTTCCGTGATCCCGACGGAAACACCTGGCTACTGCAGGAGGTCACGAACCGGCTCCCCGGACGCGTCGATCCCGGACCGACGCCCTTCCCCCCGACCGATCTATCGAGCGGGCTGCGCGCGCAGCCGCCGCCCAAGGCGAACACAAAACTCATCGGCCAGGAGGAGCCGGACTGGCCCGACAGGTACGCCCATTACATGGTCAGCGAGCAGACCGGGACCAAACCTCCCGAGTAGAGCCGGCACGAGGAGGAACCATGGCCGAAACCTACAATCCTCGCCACACGGCCGTCCTGCTGGTCGACCCCTACAACGACTTCCTCTCGGAGGGCGGCAAGGTCTGGCCCCGCCTCGAGCCCGTGGCCCTCAGCGTCGATCTTCTGGACCATCTGCGGTCCGTGGTCGCCGCCGCCCGCGAAAACGGTGTGCGCGTGGTGTTCGTACCGCACCGCCGCTGGGAGCCGGGCGACTACGAGACGTGGGACCACCCGACCCCCTCACAACGGAAGATCCAGGAGCTCCACCACTTCGCCCGGGGCTCCTGGGGCGCGGAGTTCCACCCCGACCTCCGTCCGCAGCCGGGCGAGATCGTCGTACAGGAACACTGGGGATCGAGCGGGTTCGCCAACACGGACCTGGACATGCAGCTCAAGCAGCACGGCATCACCCATGTCGTTCTTGTCGGCGTCCTGGCCAACACCTGCATCGAGGCAACCGCCCGCTACGCCATGGAACTCGGCTACCACGTCACGCTGGTCACCGACGCCACCGCGGCCCTCAGCCCCGAGATGATGCACGCCGCTCACCGACTCAACGGCCCCACCTACGCCCAGGCCATCGTCACCACAGACCAACTCACCGCCACACTCGGCCCCCGGTGATCACCGCCGGAGATCCGCATGTCGAACGACGACGTCGTCAAGGCTGTACTGGGGCAACTCCCCGCAGCCCTGTCAGAAGATGTTTCACTCGCCACACCGCACGTCCCGGATCGAGGGACGGGACGGAGTGGTGAGGTCCTGCGCCAGTTGGCTGACTCCTTCGGGATCGGCGCGCCCGAATTCATCGCTGCCGACGGCGAGCGAGACTTCGTCACCTTCGTCGGCAGCGGCCAAGGGGCACGAAGTCGGCTTGTTCGCCGTCCTCACCCGCGGGGCGCCCGACACGTATGCGGCGGTCGACCTCTACGCCCGGGCCCTGGCCGTTCGTGAAGCTGGTCCGCGACCACTTGGCCGCCTGTGACGAGCGGTTCCGCGACGACACCGACCTGTCGGTGCCCTGTGCTCCCGGTGGGCCGCCTGGTGGCTTCCTCGCCGAGCAGCCGGCAGGTCTGCCGGAACTCTCGGCCGACGTGGCGTTCCACTCGCCGGTGCTGGACACCGCCACCGGCAGTGAGCTGGTCGGGGTCATCCTGAACGCGGTCGGGAGATCTCAGGAGCCCCGAGGTTCCGCATTGTCAGCAGCTTCGGCCCGGGCTTCGTGATGGTGTATGACGCGACCGTGCACGGTCACACTTGGCAGCTTGCGGGCGTGTGCAGCCTGGCCGGCTCCGGAAAGATCGACGATATGCGGATCTACGGCCGGCCCTGGCCGGTCAGTGCGTTCTTCCGCGGTGAGGGCTAATGCGCGACTGGCTCGGCCCGCAGTACTGGCAGGGAGAGCACCCACTGGCCGTATCGGGTGAGGCCTGACCCGGGTCAGCGACCGTGTACAACGGTCAGGGTGACGTGTGCGGGATCTCCTGGCGAGGTGCGGCTACGGGTGCGGTCATGTCGAGCAGCATCATGGCGTCGTGGTCGGGTGTGCCGGGTTCGGCGGTGTAGACGCCGATGCGCTGGCCGGGGGTGCCTTCCAGATGCATGGACTGGGAGGTGAGCGTGATCGTGCCGACGCGGGGGTGCTGGAAGGTCTTCTGTGCGGGCTTGCGGCCGGTGACCTCGTAGCGTTCCCACAGCCGGGCGAAGTCGGGGCTCTTGAGGAGGAGTTCGCCGACGAGGTTGGTCAGGTCAGGAGCGTCGGGGGCGGTGCCGGCGACGGCGCGCAGCCGGGCGACGCAGCCGGTGATCTGGCGGTCCCAGCCACCGAAGAGATCCCGCGCGGCCGGGTGGAGGAAGAGGTAGCGGGCGAGGTTGCGGTGTTTGGCCGGCCAGTCCTCCAGGCCCGCGTACAGGGCGAGGCCGCCCGGGTTCCAGGCAAGCATGTCCATGCTGCGGCTGATCACGTAGGCGGGGTTCGGTCGCAGCGACTCCAGCAGCAGTTTCAGGTGGGGGCGCACGGTGCGGCTCGGGGCCGGCGGAGGTTCGGCGGCGTAGCGGGCGGCACGGGCGGCGAGCTCGCGCAAGTGCTGGTGCTCTTGGTCGTCCATGTGCAGAGCGCGGGCAAGGGAGTCGAGGACGGCGGGACTGGGGCGGGTCTCCCTGCCACGTTCCAGGCGCACGTAGTAGTCGATGCTGATCCCGGCGAGGGTGGCCAGCTCCTCACGGCGCAGGCCGGGGGTGCGGCGGATGCCGGCACCGACGGTGAGACCGACGTGTTCGGGACTGGTCTGGGTGCGGCGGGCGCGCAGGAAACGGCCCAGCTCGGCGCCCTCACTGTGCGCGCTCGTCGATGCCATGACTCCAGTCTCACCCGCTGGGCACCCGCTGCGCGGGCGGGAGGGCGGCCCTGTCATTACCCCCGAAGAACCCGCCCTGCCACACCTGAGCAATCCGGGCGAAGGTGAATGAGGAAGACACCGGACCCCTTCGCCGCCACCCGGGCTTCAACCGACACGACCTGCCGGACCGGGCGAGAGCGAGAGGCTGGGTAACACCATGATCGGAAGAGGGCGAGATGCGGTACATCAAGCTGCGTGACCTGGAGGTTTCCCGAATCGGGCTGGGCGCGATGGGCATGTCCCACGGCTACACCGGCTCGGGCACCGATGACGCGGAGTCGATCAGGACCGTGCACCGGGCTCTGGAGCTGGGCGTCACGCTCATCGACACCGCCGAGATCTACGGCCCCTACACCAACGAGGAACTGCTCGGGCGGGCGCTGAGGGGCCGCCGGGACAAGGTGGTGCTGGCCACCAAGTTCGGCCTGGTCTCGCACGCCGGCGAGGGCGTGTGGAACCTGGACTCCAGCCCGGCCAACATCCGCACCGCGGTCGAGGGCTCGCTGAAGCGGCTGGGCACGGACCACATCGACCTGTACTACCAGCACCGGGTTGACCCTCACACGCCGATCGAGGAGACCGCCGGCGCGGTGAGCGAGCTGATCGCCGAGGGCAAGGTACGGACTTTTGGCCTCTCGGAGGCGGGCCCGGACACGATCCGCCGCGCCCACGCCGTCCAGCCGGTCACCGCGGTGCAGTCCGAGTACTCCCTGTTCACTCGCGGAATCGAGGAGCGCGTGCTGCCCGTCCTGCGGGAGCTGAACATCGGCCTCGTGCCCTTCTCCCCGCTCGGACGCGGCGTCCTGACCGGCACCGTCCGCTCCACCGACCAGTTCGACGAGAACGACTTCCGCCGCGACAACCCGCGTTTCACCGGCGAGAACTTCCAGCACAACCTGGCGCTCGCCGACGAGGTCAAGGCCCTGGCCGACGAGGCCGGTGCCACGCCCGGTCAGGTGGCGCTGGCCTGGCTGCTCGCCCAGGGCGACGACATCGCCCCCATCCCCGGCACCAAGCGCGTCAGCCGGGTCGAGGAGAACGCCGCCGCCGATGCCGTCACGCTGACCGACGAGCAGCTCGACAGGCTCTCCAGCCTGCCGCCCGCCGCCGGCGCCACCCACACGGAAGCCCAGGCCCGCATGCTCGAACGCTGACCCCGCCCCGGCACACCGCGCTTCGCGTGGCGCCCTCCGCTGGCGCCCTCCGCCCCTCGTTTGGAGTAACACCTTTCATGCGTGCAGCAGTGATGTACGGAGCCGGCGACGTCCGCGTCGAGGACCGGCCCGACCCGAAGATCGTCCAGCCCACCGACGTGATGGTGCGCACGGTGGCCGCGTGCGTGTGCGGCAGCGACCTGTGGCCGTACGGGTCGATGCCCGCCACCGACACCGGCCGCCCCATGGGACATGAGTTCCTCGGCGTCATCGAGGAGACCGGCGCAGAGGTGACCGGTCTGAAGACGGGTGATCTGGTCGTTGCCCCGTTCACCTACAGCGACAACACCTGCGACTACTGCGCCAAGGGCCTGCACATCTCGTGCCGCAATGGCGGCCGGTACGGCTTCGACGGCGTGGACGGCGGGCAGGGCGAAGCCGTGCGGGTCCCTTACGCGGACGGCACCCTGGTGAAGCTGCCGGTGGGCGCCGACTCCGCGTTGCTGCCGTCGCTGCTGGCCCTCTCTGACGTGATGACCACCGGCCACCACGGCGCCGTCACCGCCGGCGTCGGCCGCGGCGATACGGTGCTGGTCGTCGGGGACGGCGCGGTCGGCCTGTGCGCGGTCATCGCCGCCAAGCGGCTCGGCGCCGAGCGGATCGTGCTCGCCGGCCGCCACGAAGCCCGCACCGACCTTGGCCGCGAGTTCGGCGCCACCGACGTGGTCGCCGAGCGCGGCGAGGAGGGCATCGCCCGCATCCGCGAGCTGACCGGCGGCGTGGACAAGGTCATCGAGGCCGTGGGCACCCGCCCGGCCCTCGACACCGCGCTGGGCGCGGTCCTGGACGGCGGCGCCATCAGCCGACTGGGTGTCCCCCAGTACGAGCTGGGACCGATCGGTCCGGCCGAGTTCATGCGCAACATCACCCTGACCGGCGGTGCCAGCCCCGCCCGCGCCTACATCCCGGAACTCCTGCCCGACGTCGTGGACGGCACCATCGCCCCGGGCCGCGTCTTCGATCGCACCTTCCCCCTCGAGCAGGCACCGGACGCCTACCGGGCCATGGCCGACCGTCAGGTCCTCAAGGCCCTCATCCGCCCCTGAAGCCGCACCTGCCCGTGCTGCTCCCGGTCACCACGACCGGGCGGTGCTCATTCGGTCCGCCGGTGGCCGGTTCGCTCCGTCTCGGGTGCGGGCGCCGGTGTTTCGGCCGGGGTGGAGGCCAGGCTGCCGAGGAGCCGGATGCGTTCTTCGGTGGGGGATCCGGCGGCGCTGGTGTAGGCGAACAACGTCCATCCGGGGTGGTCGGGCAGTTGCATGGCCTCGTAGACGAATTCGAGGTCGCCGACGTCGCGGTGACGGATGTGCTTGGTGCCGCTGTTGTGCAGGCGGACGTCGTGGGCCGACCAGCGGCTGCTGAAGGCGTCGCTGCGGGTGACGAGCTCGCCGATGAGGTCGGTCAGGTGCGTGTCGCGAGGGTTGCGGCCGGCTGCGGTGCGCAGGGAGGCCGCGGCGGCGTCCGCTGCGGCCTCCCACTGCGGGTAGAAGGTGCGCGCGGCGGGGCTGAGGAAGATGAACCGGGCCTGGTTGTTGCGGGCGTCAGGGTCGTCGAGCAGCGGGGCGAGCAGGGCCCGGCCGAGGGAGTTGAGGGCGATGATGTCGGCCCGCTGGTTGACGACCCATGCCGGTGCCCCGGTGATCGCGTCGAGGAAGCGCTGCAGTGACGGGCGGACCGCCGACGGTGCGGGGCGCGAGCGGCGGCGGCTCGGTGAGGGGTTCGCGGCCCGGGCGAGATCGTGCAGGTGCTCAATCTCCGCGTCATCGAGGCGTAGCGCCCGGGCGAGGGCGTCGAGTACTTCGGGGGGAGACGCCGGCGAGGTTGCCGCGTTCCATCTTGGCGTAGTAGTCGCTGCTCATCCGGGTCGATTCGGATTTTTCGAATCGCTGAGCGCCCCCTCCAAGGCGTCCGGCTACCCAACGTCACCAAGGACTGTGAAACTCATGGCTCAGGGACCACAAGCCCGCACGCGTCGCCGTCATCACGGGAGCCTCCTCCGGCATCGGCGCCGCCACCGCCCGTTCCCTGCACGCCGCGGGCTACCGGGTCGCGCTTCTCGCTCGCCGCACCGACCGCATCAAGGCACTGGCCGACGAACTCGGCGACGGTGCACTCGCGATCTCCGCCGACGTCACCGACCGCGACGCCCTCCGTGCCGCGGCCGACCGGGTCAAGCAGGAGTTCGGCGGCACGGACGTGCTGGTGAACAACGCCGGCGTCATGCTGCTGGGCCCGTTCTCCGCCGAGCAGACGGACGACTACCGCAAGATGATCGAGGTCAACCTGCTCGGCGCGATCACCGCCACCGAGGTCTTCCTCGACCAGCTCAAGGACGGCGGCGGCGACCTGATCAACATCTCCTCCGTCGCCGGCCGCGTCGCAGGCCCCGGCAGCGGCGTGTACGCGGCCACCAAGTTCGGCATCAACGGCTGGTCGGAGTCGCTGCGCAAGGAACTCCTGCCCGACGTCCGCGTCACCGTGATCGAACCGGGCGTGGTCGCCACCGAGCTGCCCACCCACATCACCCACGAAGCCACCCGTCAGGGTGCCCAGCAGCTCTACGACGTCGCTCAGGTCACCGCCGAGGACATCGCCGAGGTCATCACCTTCACCCTCCAGCGCCCCCGCCGCCTGGCCATCAACGAGATCCTGCTCCGCCCGGCCGGCCAGGAACTCTGACCCGACAGACGCCCGCCTGAGACAAGACCGCCCACACCCCGAAGGAACACCCCACCATGCAGTCCGTCACCCTCAACACCGGCGTCGAGATGCCGCTTATCGGCTTCGGTGTCTTCCAGATCCCCGCCGAGGACACCGAGCGCGCCGTCTCCGAGGCCCTGGCCGCCGGCTACCGCCTGCTCGACACCGCCGCCGCCTACGAGAACGAGGAAGCCGTCGGCCACGCCATCAAGTCCAGCGGCATCCCGCGCGCGGAGCTGTTCGTCACCACCAAGCTGTGGGTCCAGGACGCCCCCGCCGAGGACAACACCCGCCGCGCGTTCGAGACATCCCTGAACAAGCTGGGCCTGGACCACCTCGACCTGTACCTGATGCACCAGCCCTTCGGCGACGTCTACGGTCAGTGGCGCGCCATGGAGGCCCTCAACCGCGAGGGCGTGACCAAGTCGATCGGTGTCAGCAACTTCTACCCGGACCGCCTGATCGACCTGATCGTCAACAATGAGATCACCCCGGCGGTCAACCAGATCGAGGTCCACCCGTTCTTCCAGCGCGCCGACTACCAGGACCTCATGCGCGAGCACGGGGTGCAGATCCAGTCCTGGGGCGGCTTCGCCGAAGGCAAGAACGACCTGTTCACCAACCCGCTGCTCGTCGAGATCGGCAAGGAACACGACAAGTCCGTCGCCCAGGTCGTGCTGCGCTGGCTCACCCAGCGCGGCGTCATCGCCATCCCCAAGTCCGTGCGCGCTGAGCGCATGGCCGAGAACATCGACGTCTTCGATTTCCAGCTCACCGACGAGCAGATGGCCCAGATCGCCACCCTCGACACCGGCAGCTCCCTGTTCTTCGACCACCACGATCCCCAGATGGTCACCTGGCTCGCAGGGCGCCGTCTGGACAGCTGAGCGGCGTCCCTCGCCGGCCGCGGGTGCCCTGTAGCCAACGTCCCGGGCACCCGCCCAGGCCCCAACGGTTCGCGGGACCGTGCCGTGCCCGGGCGAGGGCGGTCCGTCGGCGGGACGGTCAGCCCCTACCAGCCGCGCCTGGCAAGCCGGGGCTTGCTGCCGCGGCCGTTGGGGAGACCAGCACGGCGGCCCTGTGCCGGCAGGCGCCGAAGGGCAGGAAAACATGACGTGCCGCTGCGGGAGCTGATCGTATCGATCGAAGGTGCTGCGCGCGGATACGCCGAGGGCGTCGGCGGCGGCTTGAATCGTGTCGAAGTCTCCGGCGGCGATTCCGTCGGGCTGCCATTCCCAGGCCATGTGCACACAACCACATCTCCAGCCTGGGCCGCCGGCGCGGGGTGGTTCGAAGGCCCTGCCGCAAGCCGGAATGCAGGGAGGGTTTTGAGGACGGCGGACCGCCCGGTCCCGTGGAAGCGCTGTGCCGGCGTCCGGCGCATCACCTGCCGGAGCTGAGCCAGTGGTGCAGGGCTTCGTGCACGCGGTCGGGCAGTGCG
>NZ_JBEXYS010000061.1:0-11240 GCF_040631045.1 Streptomyces sp. NPDC005706
GTCCCTGTTCTGGCTGCCTTTCTCCTTGCGGGAGAGGGCGCGCTGCGCCTTCTTCAAGCGCTTCTCGGCCCGGCGCAGGAAGCACGGGCTGTCGACCTTCGTGCCGTCCGAGAGGACCGCGAAGTGCCCGAGTCCCAAGTCGATGCCCAGCTCGGGCGTCGTCTCCGGCAGGATTTCCTCCGGACCGGTCTCCACCACGAAGGATGCGAAGTACCGGCCCGCCGAGTCCTTGACCACCGTCACCGTGGACGGCGTCGAGGGCAGCGTCCGTGACCACTTCACCTTGAGGTCGCCGATCTTCGGCAGGCGCAGCTTCCCGCCCGCCGTGATCGACCAGCGGGCGTTCGCGGTGAAGCGGACGGCCTGCCGGGTGTCCTTGCGGGACTTGTACCGGGGCGCGCCCATGCGCGGGCGCTTGCCCTTCAGGGCGTCGAAGAAGTTGTTGTATGCCGTGTCCAGGTCTCTCAGGGACTGCTGGAGGACGACCGCCGACACCTCGCCGAGCCAGGTGCGTTCCGGGGTGTTCTTTGCCTGGGTGATGAGCTGCTTCGAAAGGTCTCCGGTCTTCGGGAACGGCAGCCCCTCGCTGCGGGCGGTCTCCCGAGCCCTGAGGGCGTCGTTGTAGACCACCCGCGCGCACCCGAACGCCTTCGCTAACGCCGCGCGCTGATTGGTGTTCGGGTACAGGCGGAAGCTGTACCGAAGCTGCACGCGGGCCACGATACGCTTCCCGGATCTCGGTCCGTCACTACTGGCGGGCGCAACGCCTGTGGTCCGGCTCGTACTTCGCCGGGTCGGTCGGCGGTGCGCCGCTCAGCATCGTGAAGCAGTACATCGAGCAGCAGAACCGGCCGCTCTGACCTGGGCTGAGGTGAACAGTGTGGATCCGTGCCCATAGCTGAGGTCAGAGCAGGCTAAAGATTCGCTTCACCACCGGGCTGAAGCCCGGTGCACTGCGAATAGACCCGGTAGCCGTGGCGCATCCGGTACCTCATGGGGTCGGTACCGTCCGCTTGGATGTGCTCGATCAGCGTCGATCTCAGCGGCTCGGGCACGTCCTTACCCAAGAACCGCACTGACAAGCCCTCGATCACATGACCCCGATCAGTCCCTCCAGTTGAACATCAGCTCGCCGACCGTGCCGGGACGCCAGTGACGCACCCGAAGGCCACGCGCTCATCGAGCGGTCCGTCGATGCCGTACTCGGCCGGGAGGCCACACTCGTCAGCTGCCTGTCGGCACGCGAACGCACCGCGTTCATGGAGCTGCTGGACAAACTGATGGCCGACGTCCGCCGGCGCACGGCCCCCGAGGAGCGCTGAACCGGCCGCCCGGCGTTCGCCCCGCTTGCGGTGCACCCGCCTGCCCGGCGGGCGGACGACGGCCTCCCGGACAAGCACGGCACGCGCCCGGGCCAGGTATCTGCGCCTGCTTCCTTTCACAAGGCGCTCGCCTACTGCGGCGTGTGCGGCACCGCGACAGGTTCTGGTCTCGGACGTCGGCGGCGAGGATAAGCTCGCCCGGATCGACCAGCGGCCTGGAGTGCTTCAATTTCGCCGAGCTGTCCTTCGCGTTGGGCGGTGCAATCGTCGGTCTCGGTGTGCCTAGGGCCAGGAGCGAATATCCGTGAGCGGCGCTGTCGATCGGGAAGAGGCAGGGCCCGCGATGAGCACGTGGCCGATCGAGCGCCTTCAGGCGTTCATCACGGCCGCTCGCGACCGGGGGCAGCTTGAAGCGGCTCGTGTCGTCGCTCAGCAGCACGTCTACTACGACGTTGACCAGCCGCGGGAGGTGCGGCGGCAGTGGGCCATGGTGTCGCTGCTGGCGAACCGGTGCATGCGCGGTGACGGTCCCGGAGATCCCGCGCGCGAGGTCCAGCAGGACTTCATGCTCCGCATGTGGGTCATCGACCACCTCGGCGGTGACGACAAGGATCCGGACTGGAGCCCCGAGGGGTTGGCAGCCGACACCCTCGACGCACTGGCTCTCGCGCCATCAGACGTCGGCACGCTCGCCGGGAACTGGCGTGGGCTTCCCGTCGAGCAGATCCGCGAGCTACGGCGTCACAAGAACCTGACAACCCACCTGGACAGGCTCATCAGCCACCTGCCGTCCGATCGAACACGGGACCAGCTTCTTATGTGGATCGAGACCCGCCGGCTCCTGCCCTAACCCGTTGGCGTGGAGGAGGCAGCGCTGCTCATTTTGGAGTGGCTCGGCGAGCAGGGTGTGGGAGCCATGATCCGCATCGATGCGGAACGCCTTCGAGAAGGCCGGTCGGCGTGGACCTTCGCTGCCAGCGGCGGCCCGTTGGCCACGGGCTTGAGAGCGGATGGGGCCTCGGTCGCCGAGTGCATGGGCACGGCCTTGCTGCGGCTGCGCGAGGCCGGACTGACCGTCCCCTTCTGAGCATGAGCGGCGCACCCGCCCTCGAACCACGCCGGCTCTGATCGCTCGTACGAGAACACCGGGGACGCGGACGCGGCCTTGGCTCGCGATGGCGTACCGCGGCGCGGGCACCACCGTCGAGGACACGCTCTGAGGCTCCTCAAGTCGCTTGGCGCGCCGGCAACATGAGGGTCAGGCTGATGTTCATGACGGGAATTATGGGACTGAGCAAGAAGAACAACGTCGTGCTGACCGTTCGGGACGCCGACGTGGTCGCGGCAACCCTGCGTCAGGCGCTGGAACAAGCCTCACCCCTGGAGCGCCCGGGTCTGGAACGTGCCGCCGCTCTCGTGGAGGCCACCGCCGCCGCGACCGAGAGTCAACTGCGGGCCCGCTGGGTCCGCTTGCGGCTGGCCGCCGTCGGCTTCGCCGGTGACATCGCCTCGGTCGCGGCGGTGAAGGCACTGCGCCAGGCGGAGCCGAAGCTTAGCCTGCTCGCGGCGGTGCAACTGCAGAAAGAGGCAGTGGACCACCTGGAGTGATACGGCAGCCTGCGCAGCACGCGGGGTCCAGTGCCCGTGTCCTGCCCCCATGAGAGACGGGGAGGGGCACGGCGTGCCCGATGGCCGGCCCGGACCGCTGCTTCCCGCCTGGTGCGCTGGAAGCTCACCGCAGCCAGCGGTTCACACATGAAGTGCTCAAGGGCCCGGCTACAGGCATCCCGGCTCACCGTTGGCTGCGAACCGTGTCAGGGATCGCTCCAGCAGCTCGAGAAACTGCCGCAGGTCATCAGCCACCCTGTCGTGCTCGGATTCGTCCAGCGACGCCGTTCGCGTCCGGTAGACCACTCCGCCAGGGCCGGCGACATAGGACAGACCGCCACCGTTCGAGCCGATGACCAGACCCCCGGCCTTCGTGTCCGCGCCGGTATCGACAGCGCCGTACTCCTTGAGCCGTAGGAGGACATCACCGGCCGGGTCGACGAAGTAGCCGTTACCGACGTCCGCCCAAGTGACGTCGCCGATGCTGTCGTAGAAGGTGACCAGGTCGGCAGGGACGAAGCTGACCTTGGCAAGCGTGCGAGCAGCGGCCCGGTCGGTGTGGTCGGCCGGCCGGACCTCATTGACTCCCGGGGGGAAGTTCCCCTGGGAGAGTTCACGCTGGGCGAGCGTGCCTGCGGCGTCGTGGGTGCATCCATCCGGCCTGCGGCAAGGCCCGGCATCTGAGCAACCCCGACGACTGTGTCCGCAGCTCGCGCTTCGGTGGTGTGTCCGGGTCCCGGATGCTGCTGGACGCGGGGCGGGCGGCCGTCGGCGCGGAGCCGGCCCTTGCCGGTTCTCGCAGGGGGCCTGCTCGCTGTGTGGTGCGAAGGGCCGCGACTGCTGGTACCGGGTGGACGATCGGCTGGACTGCGCGTTCGACGGGGTCCGCGCGGTCGCCTACGGCCGGCTGACCGAGCGGTGCGCTTCGCCACCTCTGCCTCGAGGACCTGAACATGTTCGCTACCGCAGGCTTCACCGGCACCGACCGCACGACCGGGTCGAGCCGGTCCGCCGCGGTGGGGCCCACGGCCTGCAGCCGGGGACCTGCGCCTGAACCGGGTTCACGCACCGTGATCCGCGGCGGATCTCAGTCGGCACCGCCCGCGGGAGCGTCCTGCCAGCCGGGCAAGGCCAGCTCGTCGTCGCGAAGCGACCAGAGGGGCTGCTGTTTGGGCGGCGGTCCGGCGAGAATCCGCAGCTGCTGCGGCCGGTATTCGTCGCGCGCGTCCTCAGTGCTGAACCCCGCCGAGGCCAACACTGCGGCCATCGCCCGCACCATCGCGGCCCCGACCGCACTGGAATGCCGCAGGACTGGTTCGTCCAATTGCTTCAGCCTGAACGCGCGGCTCGCGCAGGCCCGCAGGCGAGGGCTTGCCTGCCAGGCCACGAACACGCCGCCTGCCGCGTCGGCACCGTGGTCGATGTCCACCTCGGCCCCACCGGCCAGGACCGGGTCCAGGCCCGGGGCGAGCACGGGCAGGCCTGCGGCCGTCAGCTCGTTGCGGACCTTCCGGGCGAGCGCCTCCAGGGCCGCGGACTCTTCAGCACTCACTCGTTCGAACACTCGCTCAATCTAGCCAACCAGAGCAAGGCGCCGGCGGTTTGAGAGTTCCTCGGGACCGAGTCGGGGTGGATCAGCTCCTGTGCTCTCAGCAGCGGGCGGGTCCCGGCGTGGCCGCCCGGTCAGCCGTCGAGCGCGGCGGAGGGTGCGTCCCCGTTCTGGGCCTGTCGGGCCCGCTTGGCGAGCACCGTGGCCAGCTCCCGGACTGCGTCCTCGTCGATGCCGCGCTTGTCTTTGTCCGCGGAATCCGCCAGCGTCCACAGCAGCGTCGTGCCGACCCGGGTCTGGGTCACGGCGCCGGGCTCGCCGTGGAAGCCGGAGGAACCGAACCGGGCGTCGCGCTCGTCACCGATCGGGCCGATCCCGAAGGTCCTGGCCCTCTGTCCCGCCCGCTTGCCGTAGTAGCCGTCCCAGAGCGCGTCGTACGCTTCCCGGGCGGCTTGTTCGCTGTCATAGGCGATGATCAGAAAGGTGACGGTGGCGGCGTTGTCGTCGTGCCGGAAGGTCGAGGCGCCGTAGAAGCGGGAGTTCTCGCAGCCCGCGTTGTCCTTGATGGGGCAGGCCTGCGAACGGTAAAGCCTGTCCATCTCAACGGCCGCGGGGCGAGCGGACTCCTTCCAACCCGCCATGGCCTCGCCGTCGGGCAACGTCTGCCGTACTTGTTCCTTCGTGAGTGGCACCGCCTTGGCGTTCTCGCTGTCGCTCTGCGCGCCACCGCCACAGCCGGCCAGCAGCAGTGCCGCCGCGATCGCCACGCACCACCGGTAGTTCCTCATGGTCATGCCACCGCCCCTCGAGCGGTGATCTTACGCGGACCGTCTTCGCGCGGAAGGCCGGCCACACACCGTGGAGCGGGGTGTGGCAGCGCGCCGCTTCACGGAGCGACCTGGATGCCGGGGGGCGATGCCTACGGGCCGCCGCCCGCGGTCAGGGCGCTGACCGCGGGCGGCTCGGATGTGGTGTGGACTTCAGACGTCAGTCGCAGTCCCAGTTGGAGCCACGGTGGTGGTTGCCGTACCGGTACTGGCCCCAGTTGTCCCAGCGGTCGTAGCGGCAGTGGTTGTGGTGACGCCAGCGGTCGGAGCGGTCGAAGCGGCCGTAACGGTCGTAGCGGTCGTCGTCGCAGCCCCGCCGCCACTCATCGAAGTGGCGGGAGCCGTAGCCGTGGTGGTTGCCCGGGTGGAACGAGGGCGCCACCGCCGCGTGGGCCGCCGCCGGAGCCGCGGATGCCTCCATCGAGAGAGGCGCCATGACAGCGCCGGCCGCAAGAAGCGTGCCCGCTACTGCCTTGACAATGGTCTTCACCTGATCTCCTTTCAAACACCAGGGCTGGTTTAGCCCTGCCGCTGATCCTGACGCTACACAAATGCCTTGCCATTCGTTGCGGACGTGAGTGCCCGTCAATTTTGCCGGGCATGTGGGCGCGATATCGAAAATGGCAGTTCAGCGGCGTTGCCGTGTCCTTCTCGGATATCCGTGCCTTGCTCGGCGAAGGCGTCCGACCAGGTGAACTCTCCCATCGGTCACGCCGGTTCGTGAGAGTGCGACACGTTGAGCCTGATGGTGTTAATGCACTGCCGGAAATGCCCTGGGTTTTTCGGAGTCGCGGGATGAGAAAGTGCGCGGCGGTCTGCAGTGAAGCCTGTGGGGTGGTTTTCGGTACTGCCCTGACTTTCATGGAGTGTATTTCTCGCCGAAAGATGCCTGCCGACGATCCGGGGAGGAAAGGACACGCGGGGCTTGGCGTGTCGCCGCCCAACCGCCACACGGCGGCCATGGGAGGGGTGGGGGCCGCCGGGGGCTCCTGCCGGGCGGCGCGGCGCCGTCCGGCACAGCGGGGACGACGGTCCGGGGACGCCGGCCGGGGGTTCGGGGGGCGGGGGCACTTCGGCGGTGGCATGCCTCGGTGCGCTTTCGAGTGGCGGGAAGTCCGGGCCCGCCGCTGCTCTCGCGGCGCTGCCGGCAGCCGGCTGCGACCGATTCCTGGACGGGGGCGTTCTCGATGCCTCGGCAAAGGGGGGCGGCGGCCGGTGCTGTCCTCGCGCCCGTGCGGGCCGTCGGCCAGGCGGGATCGGCGGCCGCAACGCACTGCGGTGGGCGGGTGGTTGAGGTTCAGCGGCGAGGAAGGGAACAGGCACACGCTTTTGAACGGATGTCGGATATAAGCGGTTTGCGTTGACCATTCCTCTTCCGCTACCGTCCACGCTCTCCGGACGAATCGTCCGGAGACTCCGGACGGCGGGGTTGCGCATGGCCCTGCCGTCCGGAGTGACAGTTCCCGTACGGGATCCGTGCGACGCCATCGCGCCCGGTCTTCCGGCTCCTGCAGTGGCCGGCGGACCTGGTGGCCGGTGGCGCCGGCCGGGGGTGGAGTGCGGCCGGCGGCGGCAGTTGGTGCGGTCGCCGCCCGGCAAAGGCTCCTGATTTCGCGTACATCCCTTCCTTCATTGAAAGGCTTCCTCATGAACAACGACTGGCTTGAGGCGGAGACCGCTGAGCTGCTGCCCGGCCGTGAGGCGCTGGGCAAGTTCTCGTTCAGCTTCACGAAGATGACGACGGTCTCGAAGAAGATCGCGCACGTGGACGCCCACAACGAGTCGATGGCGGTGAACCAGTACTCGCCGTTCGCGGTCGCCCAGTCCCAGGCCTCCCAGGCCATCAGCGTCCGGCAGTAGCACGGCCTCTGACGCGGACGCAGGGGCAAGCCTTTTCGGGGCGTGCCCCTGCGGCGTGGCGCCGCGGGGATGGAAGGCACACGGCCTGCCGGGTGGTAAACACGGTCGGCAGCCGGTGCCGGTGTCGGACGGACACTGCCTGCCGCCGGTGCCAAAGTCCTTGCGGCGCCCGCCCGCCTGGGCGAGGAACCGCATCGTGGTTGTGTGCCGGCCCTCGGCCTTCGGGCGGGCGGCGGGCCGGGCGGTATCCACCGGCCGGCGTCAGGCAGTGAACCGTTTACCGGGCAAGGTCCTTATCGCCCGTCCTTCGGCGGCGGCATGAACGAGTGGGATCCCGATCCAGTGAGCAGTCCTCACCCCGCAGCACTGCGCGCCCGCGCGGAGCAACTGGCCCTGGAAGGGCGCCCGGCGAAGGAGGTGGCGCGGCAACTGGGCATCTCTGCACAGACCGTGTACCGCTGGCGGCGCTCCGGTTCGCCCCGGGCGGAGCTGGCGCGGGCCCGCACCCGTATCGGCGAGCTGGAGAGGGAAGTGCTGTTGTGCCGCGAAGTCATCGCCACATTGCGGCAGATGATGCCCCCAAAAGACGCTACGAGGTGATCCACGGCCTGGCGTCGCACGGTTTCACCGCGCGCCGTCTCGCCGTGCTCATGGGCGTCTCGGAGTCCGGGTACTACGCCTGGCGCGCCCGCACCCCCTTCCCCCGCGCACTGCGCCGGGCGTGGCTGACCCGCCTGATCCTGGACATCCACCAGGAGTCCGGCTGTGCCTACGGATACCGCAGGGTGACGCAGGAACTCGGCCGCCGCTACGGCATCGACATCGGCCACACCACGGTGGAGGCCGTCATGAAGGGGGCCGGGATCCGCGGCCAGGCGGGGCGGCCTCACGAACAGGCTCCGCCGGAAGGCGCCCGCACGGCCCCACGGCGCTGGGTCGTCGACGTGCTGGCCGTCACCACGCTTCAGGGCCCCCTGTATACGGCGGTCGTCCTCGACACCGCATCGCGTCGCCTGATCGGCTGGAGCACCGCCGCGACAGCGCACCTCGGCCTCGTCCAGCACGCCCTCATGGCCGCCGTCACCCGCGCCGAACCCGCCGCCCAGACGGCCCTCGAGCCCTTGCCGTCCTGCTCCTTCACCGAGCGGGCCGGCTCACTTCAATGCGCGCCCGTCCGCGCAACCGTCGGGGACTGGTACGACCACGCACTCGTCGGCGCCTTCTGGGACACCGTCCACCGTGACCTGCACGGCCCGACCCCCTGGCCGGACCGGCAGTCGGCCGAGGACCGGCTCAGCGAGACCTTCGACCGCTTCGCCCGGCAGGCTTCGGCCGCCCCGCCGGCGCAACCTTCCACCCCGTAAGGCGGAACACATTGGAAACGACAGCATCTGTGCCCGCCGCCGGCGGCCCCAGGCCCGACATCCACCCCGGGCAGGACACCTCCACCGCCCACGCCCACCGGCTGCGCCTGTACGGCGCGTTGGACCGGGTGTGTGTTCCCCTCGCCGCCGCCGATGTCCAGGCCGTGTTCAAACTGGCCGAACTCGACTGCGTCACCGTGCACGCCGTCATCGACTGGATCACCACGGCACGAACACTTGCACCGCTTCCGCTCCCGCATCCGCTGCCGCACCCGAGGTGACGGCACCCGGCGCAAGGCCGGGAGACATCCCCTTTTTCCTACGGGGTGCCGTTCGCGTGCAGCAGGGACTCGACGAGGACGGCCACATGCCGGCGGTCCGCCGGGCTCAGCTTGTGCACGCTCGCGATGAGGATCGCCACCTCCGGATCCGCGGCCTCGGGTGCGTCCTCGAGGTAGAGGTTGACGCCCGCGGCGTCGGCGGCGGCCCGCTGCACCGCCGCCACCGGGATGCCCAGTCCCCTGGCCAAGCCCTCCACCGTGGTCTGCTGGGGCATCTGCGCCAGCCGTTCCGACGTCGCCAGATGATGGACCGTCGAACGGGAGATGCCACCACGGCGCGCTACATCGCTGTAGGACCAGCCGTGCTGGTCCAGCTTGTGCTTGATCATTTCCTGCAGTGTGTTGGGCACGCCGGTTCTTCCTGTGAAAGAGGGAGGGACCGCCTGTCGATGAGTCTAACGGCCCTACCGCCGGGGCGTTCCGCACCTTCTTCTCCCTCACCACCCTGCGCTACCCTGCCCGCCGACTTCGCGTCATGATCGAACGCCCGCGGGACTTCGCCGGCCGGCATCGTGAACCGGGAGGACATCCGCCAGGGCGAGCCCGAAGACGGTAGAACCGGCACGCTACGAGCGCCGTGATCTTTGTGAGGCCGCTGGTCCGGGAATACGGCTGGCACCGGACTGCGCGCTGCCGCATGATCACGTCATGACGAGCCCTGCTGCCTTCCGGGACCAGACCAACTGGTCCGGTGGCTACTACGAGCTGGCCATCGAGGTGGGATCGACTGACGACGACCATCTTCAGACCGTCCTGAGTGCTCTGTGGTCCGCCGCAGACGTCCACGGATGCTTCGGACAGCAAGACCGCGAGCCTGAGGAGCAGGATGGCGTGCCGTGCACGGTTGGCTCTCTGACCGAGTTCGGCCATCTTCACGGTCAGGTCCGTCTGCCGACGGGCCAACTGGCCGTGTGTGGTTGCGTGGCGATCCGCGGTGGGGAGGAAAGCGGCGACTGGCTGGACTTCTACGTCCCCCTGGGTGCGCTGGATCACGCGGGGCTTGCCTACTGGGACGGGAGGCCGTTCTTCAGGTCCCACGTGATGGACGACTGGCTGGCTGCCGTCGGGGCCAAGACGTTCCAGAGCGCCTCCTTCAGCCTGGGCGTCATCGGCTTCGAGGTCTCCGGTTGCACCGACGCATCAACCCTGGCAGGAACGCTGCCGCAGAGTCGGGACATCGGATACCTGCTTGCCCAAGGCGACGTCCTGCACTACCACCCCGCCAACACCTGAGTCCCGGGTGCTGGTGGGGCACGAGCCCGCGGTGACAGATCAGAGCCGGGCGATGCTCGTGAAGGCGAGATGGTGTTCCGCTGTGAACTCGTGGCGTCGCTGGAGGCATCGGCAGCCGGCGAGCCAGGCCATGCCCGACGCCGAGATCACACCAGCCACAGCAAGATCGCCCCCGAAGAGGCATGCAACGATGACGGCCATGTCAGGTCAGGCCTGGGGGTCACTCATATCGCTGGGCGGTGTCGTCCTGGGCGGTTCGTTGTCCTACCTCGTCCAGCACAGGACTCAACTCTCGGCGGAACGCGCTGAACAGCAACGGCAGCAGGTCTCCTTGTCCGAGGCCCGGCGAGCGGAACGGCTGGCGTTGCTGGAACGGTTCATCGAAGTGGGGGCCGAGGCCGAACGCTCCGCCTTCAGCCGACCGCCCGAATGGGACGACACCCACGACTGGTTCCTCACGACCCGGGACGTCATGAACCGGCTGTGGGTCGCGGAACGGCTCATCCGCATCCAGTTCCCCCTGCCCGTGCACGACGCGGCACGCGCGTACTTCCTCGACCTCAACAAGACGGTGTGGGAAGGCCTGCCGGACGGCGAGAGTGTGCGGGACTACCTGGAGGACAACCGGCTCGCGTTCTTGGACGCAGCCCGCATGGTCATGGGTTGACATCCTCGCCCATCTGAAGGAGGGCGATTCCCGTCTGCCGCACCGTTGTCGGGTGCGGTTCCGGGCGGGTTCCCGCTTCGCCGCGCTGTGCGGGGACGGGTCCCCGTCTTACCTGCGCTCCACGGGCTGACACGGCCAGTCCGGCCGCCTTGGCGACGTTGACCGCCGCGTTGATGTCTCTGTCCAGGACGGTCCCGCATGCCGGGCACGTCCACACGCGGACGTGTAGGGGCTTGGGGCCGTCCTTGACGCCGCAGGCCGAGCAGACCTGCGAGGTGGGCTCGAACCGGCCGATCTTCACGAAGGGGCGCCCGTACCGGGCGGCCTTGTACTCCAGCATGCCCACGAACGCCGCCCATCCGGCGTCGTGGACAGACTTGGCCAGGCGCGTGCGGGCGAGCCCTTTCACCGCCAGGTCCTCCACCGCGACCGCTTGGTTCTCGCGGATCAGCTTCGTGGAGAGCCGGTG
>NZ_JBEXYS010000062.1:0-10323 GCF_040631045.1 Streptomyces sp. NPDC005706
GACAAGGCAGCCGGAAAAGCCGAGGGCTACGCCAAGGACGCCCGCGACTCCGCCGACGCCGCCGAACTCGACGCAGCCGCCGCCCGCTCCGCCGCGACCCGGGCCGAACAGGACGCCAAGGACGCCCGCACGGCGGCCGACCGCGCCGACGCGGCCGCGACCGAGGCCGAGGAGGCCGCGAAGGACGCCGCCAAGTACGCCGAGGAGGCCCAAGCCGCCGCCGACCGGGCCGAGCGGCAGAGCAACGCCCAGCAGATCGACACCGGAACCGTCGTCGACCAGAGCGGCTCCATCGGCAACGTCTTCTACACCGTCGACCACATCGAGAAGATCGGCGATCCGGAGGTCGAGAAGAAGACCGACGGCTGCGACGGCTTCATCGACAAGCTGTTCTACAACGGCGACTGCACGATCACCACGAAGATCCGGTACAAAGCGGTCCTCGACGTCTACCTGTGCACCGCCGAGGACCTGAACCTGAAGCAGTTCTCCTGTCCCACCAGCGCCGCGAAGTACCTCGGCGAGGTCCGGACCGACGAACTGTCCTACAAGGTCACGCACACCATCACGATCGCGGAGTACCAGAAGGGCGTCGACCCCGTCGACATCCTCTTCGGCAGCTGGATCAAGTGCGTCCAGAAGCTCACCCCCGGTGGTGAGGGAGGAAGCGGGGCCGGATGCGCCTGGGCGACCCTGGACGTCGCCTCCCTGTTCGCAGGCAAGATCATCAGGCCCATCGCGGAAGCGGTACGCGCCGTGGACGCCGCGATGGTCACCGGCGTCGGCATCCGGGACGCGTTCAAGGCGCTCAAGTCCCTGAAAGGTGTGGACGCGGCCACGGTCGCGGCCATCGAGGCCGAGGTCAACATCTACGAGGAGCTCACGACCGCCTGCACCCGGAACAGTTTCCCCGGTGACACCCAGGTGCTCATGGCTGACGGCTCCCACAAGGCGATCCGTGACGTGCGGGTAGGCGATCGGGTCCGCGCGACGGACCCGGAGACCGGCCGCCCGTCGACGCGGCGCGTGACGGACACGATGCGGCACGACACCCGTCGGCTCCTGGACGTCACAGTGGCCGGCGGGACGCTGTCCAGTACGGCGGGGCACAAGTTCTTCGTCGAGGGACGTGGCTGGGTCCTGGCCTCCGCCCTGCGCGCGGGCGACAGCCTGCGTACCCCGAACGGCACCCACAGGATCGTGACGGCCGTCAAGGACCGAGCCGGGCTGGCGCCCCGCGAGGTCTACGACCTCACGGTCGACGGGATCCACACGTTCTACGTCGGCACCAGGGGCAGCGACCCGCAGAGCCTCCTCGTCCACAACTGTGTCGACATCATCGCCGACGAGGGCATCGAGGGCGCCCACACCATCGGCGACCACGTGAACAAGTCGGACGCCGACATGGCGTCGAAGGCACTGGCCAGCAGGAGCGGCATCGCCACTCGATGGGCCAGCAAGGACATCGCCGCCGAAGCGGTGGACAAGGCCATCTCGCAATGGCTGGCGCACCACCCGGACCACGCGGCCGAGCTGCGAACCTGGGAGAACAAGATCGCCCAGAAGCTCGGCAAGGGAGGCCGCTTCGACCCTCGGACGGATCTGAAGACCATCCCGTGGGACGTGCGGGACATGGGCGTCAAACTGGGCGACAAGTGGGTGCGCGACGGCAACCGAGCGGTGAAGAGCGCTGTCGACACCAACGGGGTCGTCGTACAGCTCAAGTACATCGGCAAGAAGAACGCGCAGCACCCGCACGGCAAGTGGGTCGTGTACACCGCCTACCTGAAGGGATGATCTTGGCTGACGAGGATGCCGAGGGCTTCACCCAAGACGGCTACCTGGAAGACACCTACGTCACGGACCTGGGGCTGACGTGGCTGGCCTCGCGCTGGGAGGTGCTGGACGCGCTCTCGGAAGAGGACGCCCGGTGCCACCTGCCGGCAGGCGGGCCCGTCGCGGAGTGGCTGGGCTTCGCCGAGCTGGCGGTCGACGAGTTCGACCGCTCGAAGGCGGTCCGACTCGGCCAGGACGTCCAGCGGCTGCTGCGCTCCTCACTGCCGGACGAGACGATCCGCAGGGTGTGGCTCGCCGCCACCCACGGCGTCTTCGACCCGAGCGAGTACGGCATGAGCGCCGGCGCCTGGCTGCGGCGGGTCGAGCAGGCCTGGCTGACCCGGGTGCGGCAGGACGATGCCGCGTTCGTTCCTCCTCCACCCCAGCCGGTGGTGGACGAGGAGCTTCGGCGGGGCGTTCTGCAGGTGATCCGCCCGGTCGCTGAACCACTCGGCCTCGCGGCCGGGCGTCCCGCGTTCGGTGTGCCGTCGACCGGTCTCGTTCCAGCGCTGGAACGAGTGGTCACCGAGTCCTGCGCGGACCTCGGCTTCCGTCTGTTCCTGCGCGCCATGAAGGCGTACCACGTTCCGGCGGACCGACCGCGTCTCGTCGCCCTCGGCGAGCGGTTCGGCTATCCGCGGTGGGTCGTACCCGACGGGCTCAACGACCGGACCGACTGACGCCGGGCAGAGGGGCGGGTGGACGAATGAGGTCCGCCCGCCCCCACGGCGTCCGCGAGGCGCAGTGCCCACGTGACGCACCCCACGCCGCACCCCTGTTCAAACTCCGTTAACAATGGACTGTGATCTCACCGGTCTCCCCGATGCCCAGGAGCGCCCACCGGTCCAGGCCGGAGGCGACTCCCTACGTCGACCTCACGCGTGCCGAGTGGAGTGCGCTGCGGGACAAGACGCCACTGCCGCTCACCGCCGAGGAGGTGGAGAAGCTGCGCGGACTCGGCGACGTCATCGACCTCGACGAGGTGCGGGACATCTACCTCCCGCTGTCGCGCCTGCTCAACCTCTACGTCGGCGCCACGGACGGCCTGCGAAGCGCGCTCAACACCTTCCTCGGCGAACAGGGTTCACAGTCCGGCACCCCGTTCGTGATAGGCGTCGCCGGTTCGGTGGCGGTCGGCAAGTCCACCGTCGCCCGGCTGCTGCAGGCCCTGCTGTCCCGCTGGCCCGAGCACCCCCGCGTCGAACTGGTGACGACCGACGGGTTCCTGCTGCCCACCAGGGAGCTGGAGTCCCGCGGCCTGATGTCGCGCAAGGGCTTCCCCGAGTCGTACGACCGCCGGGCGCTGACCCGCTTCGTCGCCGACATCAAGGCGGGCAAGGACGAGGTGACGGCCCCCGTCTACTCCCACCTGATCTACGACATCGTCCCGGACAGCCGGCTCACCGTGCGCCGCCCGGACATCCTGATCGTCGAGGGGCTCAACGTGCTGCAGCCCGCCCTGCCCGGCAAGGACGGCCGCACCCGGGTAGGCCTCGCCGACTTCTTCGACTTCAGCGTGTACGTCGACGCGAGCGCCGAGGACATCGAGAGCTGGTACCTCAGCCGCTTCAGGAAGCTGCGCCGGACCGCCTTCCAGAAACAGGACTCGTACTTCCGCAAGTACACCCAGGTGTCCGAGGACGAGGCCCTCGACTACGCCCGCACCCTGTGGCGCACGATCAACAAGCCCAACCTGGTCGAGAACATCGCGCCCACCCGCGGCCGCGCCACCCTCGTCGTGCGCAAGGGCGCCGACCACAAGGTGCAGCGGCTGCGGCTGCGCAAGCTCTAGGTTGCGGACACGGCCCAGATATGACGTGTGCATGGAAGCCTGTTAGAAAGGCGCCATGCTGCATCTGCGCCTGATCACCCCGGCCGAGAAGACGGACGAGGTGGTGCGGCTGATCGGGACGACGGTCGGCACCGCCCATCTCGTGGTGCTGCCGGGCGCCGCCCGCGACCCCGCCGGGGACGTCGTCCAGTGCGACGTGGCACGCGAGGCGGGCGACGAACTCCTCAGCGCCCTGCAGCGGTTGGACCTGGAACGGACGGGCTCCATCGCGGTCGAGAACATCGACCTGTCGCTGTCCCGGCGGGCCGAGAAGGCCGAGGACGAGGCGCCCGGCGAGGCCGCGGACGCGGTGCTCTGGGAGCACCTGACGGAGGCGACGCACGAGGAGTCGACCCTGTCGGTCACCTACGTCGCGTTCCTCACCCTGGCCACCATGATCGCGGCCTGCGGTGTGGTGCTGGACAACGCCGTCCTGATCGTGGGCGCGATGGCGGTCGGCCCGGAGTTCGGTCCGCTGGCCGGCATCTGCACGGCTCTGGTGCAGCGCCGCCCGCGCCTGGCGCTGCGCTCGGTGACCGCGCTGCTCGTGGGCTTCGCGGCGGCGATGGCGGTGACGGTCGGCTTCAGCCTGTTCATGGACGCCATCGGGCTGTTCCACCGGTCGGAGCTGGAGGGCGAGCGCCCCAACACGGCGTTCGTCTACGCCCCCGACGCCTTCTCGTTCGTCGTGGCGGTGCTGGCGGGGATCGCCGGCACCCTGTCCCTGACCTCCGCCAAGTCGGGCGCGCTGGTGGGCGTGGCCATCTCGGTGACGACCGTGCCCGCCGCCGCCAACGCGGCCGTCGCCCTCGCCTACGGCGACACCGCCCAGACGGCCGGCTCGACGAACCAGCTCCTGCTCAACCTGCTCGGCATCGTCCTGGCCGGCATCCTGACCCTCCTGACCCAGAAGTGGTTCTGGGCCAGGCAGCGGCGGCAGCGGCCGAACGTCGAAAGGACCTAGCCGAGAGGGCCGGGAAGCTCAGCCCAGGGCCGACTTCACCGCGTCGGCGAGGCGTCCGGCGACGGACCTGGCCTGGTCGATGTCGGCCGCCTCGACCATCACCCGTACCAGCGGCTCGGTCCCCGAGGAACGCAGCAGCACGCGCCCGGTCTCCCCCAGCTCGCGCTCCGCCTCGGCGACCGCGGCGGCGAGATCCGCCGAGGTCTTCACCCGGGACTTGTCCACGTCCGGGACGTTGATCAGGATCTGCGGCAGGCGCTCCATCACCGACGCCAGCTCCCGCAGCGTACGGCCGGTCTGCGCTACCCGTGCCGCCAGCAGCAGCCCGGTCAGCGTGCCGTCCCCGGTCGTCGCGTGGTCGAGGATGATCACGTGTCCGGACTGCTCGCCGCCGAGGGCGTAGTCCTTCTCCTTCATCTCCTCCAGCACGTACCGGTCGCCGACGGCGGTCTGCACGAGGTGGATGCCCTCCCGCTCCATCGCCAGCTTGAAGCCCAGGTTCGACATGACCGTCGCGACGACGGTGTCGGAGCGCAGCTCGGAGCGTTCCCGCATCGCCAGCGCGAGCACGGCGAGGATCTGGTCGCCGTCCACCTCCGCGCCGGTGTGGTCCACGGCGAGGCAGCGGTCGGCGTCACCGTCGTGCGCGATACCGAGGTCGGCGCCCTGCTCGACGACGGCCGCCTTCAGCTTCTCCAGGTGGGTGGAGCCGCAGCCGTCGTTGATGTTGAGCCCGTCCGGCTCGGCACCGATCGTGACGACCTGGGCGCCGGCCCGCGAGAACACCTCCGGCGAGACCCCCGAGGCCGCGCCGTGTGCCTCGTCCAGGACGATCTTCAGGCCGTCGAGCCGGTTCGGCAGCGCGCCGAGGAGGTGACCGACGTAGCTCTCGAAGCCCTCGTCGTACGAACGCGCCCGTCCGACCCCGGCACCGGTGGGCCGCTCCCAGGGCTCGCCGTGGCGGTGGGACTCGTACACCGACTCGATACGGTCCTCGAGCTCGTCGGCGAGCTTGTGGCCACCGCGGGCGAAGAACTTGATGCCGTTGTCCGGCATGGCGTTGTGGCTGGCGGAGAGCATCACGCCGAGGTCGGCGCCGAGCACGCCGGTCAGGAACGCCACCGCCGGCGTCGGCAGCACGCCGACCCGCAGCACGTCCACGCCCGCGCTGGCCAGGCCCGCGACCACGGCCGCCTCCAGGAACTCCCCGGACGCGCGCGGGTCCCGTCCGACCACGGCCTTCGGCCGGTGGCCCGCGAAGGTGCCCGCCTCGGCCAGCACGTGCGCCGCCGCCACGGACAGACCGAGCGCCATCTCGGCCGTCAGGTCCGCGTTGGCGACACCGCGCACGCCGTCCGTACCGAAGAGTCGTCCCACTTGTCCTCCTGAGGAAGCGTCCATGCTGCCGGGAATCATGGCAGACGCCACGACACCCGATCACACAAGCCTTTGAGCGTCTTGTGTCGTTATACGCCCTTGGGCTGGGATAAACGAACGCCCCGACGGCACAGAGGCGTGCCGCCGGGGCGTTCGGAGTACGAGCAGGCCGCTGTGATTAGCGCTTGCTGTACTGCGGGGCCTTGCGGGCCTTCTTGAGACCGGCCTTCTTGCGCTCGACCGCACGGTCGTCGCGCTTGAGGAAGCCGGCCTTCTTCAGCGGGCCGCGGTTGTTGTCGACGTCGGCCTCGTTCAGCGCACGGGCGACACCGAGACGGAGCGCACCGGCCTGACCGGAGACGCCGCCACCCGCGATACGGGCGATGACGTCGTAGCGGCCCTCGAGCTCGAGCACCTTGAAGGGCTCGTTGACTTCCTGCTGGTGCACCTTGTTCGGGAAGTAGTCCTCGAGGGTGCGACCGTTGATCTTCCACTTGCCGGTGCCCGGGACGATCCGGACGCGGGCGATGGCGTTCTTGCGACGGCCCAGGCCGGCGGCCGGCTGGGGCTCACCGAAGCGGGACGCCATCGACTCCGAGGTGTACTCACCCTCGACGGGGACCTCGGACTCGGTGGTGTAGCTGTCGATGTCAAGCTCTTCGAGCGGCTGCTCGGCAGTGGTCTCGGCCACGATTCTCCTCAGATTCTCTGTCAGTCTTAGGGGGTGGCCGGACTTACTGCGCGACCTGGGTGATCTCGAACGGCACCGGCTGCTGGGCAGCGTGCGGGTGCTGGTCACCCTTGTAGACCTTCAGCTTCGAGAGCATCTGACGGCCCAGGGAGTTCTTGGGGAGCATGCCCTTGACGGCCTTCTCGACGGCCTTCTCCGGGTTCTTGTCCAGCAGCTCGTCGTAGCGGACGGAGCGCAGACCACCCGGGTAGCCGGAGTGGCGGTACGCCATCTTCTGGGTCCGCTTGTTGCCGGACAGGTGCACCTTGTCGGCGTTGATGATGATGACGAAGTCACCAGCGTCGACGTGCGGCGCGTAGATCGGCTTGTGCTTACCCCGGAGGAGGGTCGCGGCGGTGGTGGCGAGACGGCCCAGAACAACGTCCTGAGCGTCGATGACGTGCCACTGGCGCGTCACATCGCCGGGCTTGGGGCTGTACGTACGCACGGTTCGTAGCCTTCGCTTCGAGTGAATGGTCCTAAACAAGGTCACCGAAACGATCACGACAGCCTGAGCCACTGCGGCGACGCATACCGCGTACGTGGGGTTGCTGGTCATCGGTTTGGTGAACCGGTGTAAGGGCCCGTCCCGTGAGAATGAGCAAGCCAATACACAACGAAGAAGCAGGTTACCTGGACGCCCCCGGACGGGTCAAAACGAGGCATGCCGATGGACAAAGGTCGCATGCCGCCGCTCGCGCTCCAGTATCGGCCGCCCCCCGTCTAAGATGCGCCCCATGAGTTACGGGCAGGGGGGACCCCAGTCACAGTGGGATCCCTGGAAACCTAATTCCCAGCAGCCCTGGAACAGCGGCGGTGACGACGGCACCCCCGACTGGGCCGCGCTCGCCGAGGCGTCCGAGACGCGGAACAAGCGTCGCCGGCTACTGTTTATCGGCGGCGGCGCGCTGGCCACGATCGGCGTCGGCACGGCCGTCGCGATGGCCGTGGTCTCCGCGAACGGCGACAACGGCGCCTCGGGCAAGCCCACCAATCTGCCCGCGAGCGCCTCCCTGCCCAGCGGCTCGGCCACGGCACCGTCCTTCGCGCCCACCAGCGCCCCGCCGCCGCTGGACCCGAAGGACTTCATAGCCAGCGCCAAGAAGGACACCGCCCCGCTGAGCCCCGAGACGCTCTTCCCGGGCACCCAGCTCACCATGGGCGAGACGGTGTACAAGAAGGGCGCCACCGCCGACACCAGGAACTGCGCCTCGGCCACCGGCGGCAACCTGCCGAAGATCCTCACGGCCAACGGCTGCAGCCGGCTGATGCGGGTGAGCTACGTCAACGGCGGCATCGCCGTCACGGTCGGTGTCGCGGTCTTCGACGACGAGGCGCAGGCCACGAAGGTCAAGTCCCAGGCGGGCAGCAAGAAGAACCTGGTGAACTCCCTGGCCGGCAAGGGCATCAAGAGCTTCTGCGACTCCGCGATCTGCCGGACGACCACGAACGCCTACGGCCGCTACGCCTACTTCACGATCAGCGGCTTCACCGGCGGCAAGAACGTCACCACCAAGGACACCAAGGTGTTCCGCACCGGCGACGACCTGGCCCAGTTCACCGTCAACCAGATCCACCGCCGCGGCCAGGCACAGGCCTCCGCGGCGGCGAACCGGTAGCTCAGCAGCACCCCGCCGACGGAAGCGACCGCTTGTTCCGGGCCTCCTTGTTCCGGGCGGCCAGCAGCTCGTCGGCGGGGTAGCCGACCTCCTCCAGGGTCAGCCCGTGCGGCCGTACGACGTGCACGGCGCTGTCCCGCACCCCGGCGGCCAGCACCTTCCCGGGCCACTCCGGCCCCCGGTGCCCGTCCCCCACGAACAGCAGCGCGCCGATCAGGGAACGCACCATGTTGTGGCAGAAGGCGTCGGCCCGCACCGTGGCGGTGACGACCCCGTCCCCGCCGCGCACCAGGCTCAGCTCCTGGAGGGTGCGGATCGTGGTCGCGCCCTCGCGCCGCTTGCAGTAGGCGGCGAAGTCGTGCTCGCCGACGAGCCTCCGCGCGGCCTCGTTCATCGCGTCCACGTCGAGCGGCCAGTCGTGCCAGAGGACATGGCCCCGCAGCAGGGGGTCCACTCCGCCGGGGTTGTCGGTGACGCGGTAGGCGTAGCGCCGCCAGACGGCCGAGAAACGGGCGTTGAAGCCGGCCGGGGCCTCGCTGAGCCGCCACACCCGGACGTCCTTGGACAGCCGTCCGGCGAGCCGTTTCAGCAGCTTCTCGCGGTGCTCCGCCCACAGCTCGGCGGGCAGGTCGACGTGCGCGACCTGGCCGCGCGCGTGCACCCCGGCGTCGGTCCGCCCGGCCACCGTCAGTTCGTACGTCTCCTTCGACCGCGTCACGGTCCGCAGGGCGTCCTCGATCTCCCCCTGCACGGTCCGCCTGCCGCCGGCCTGCTTGGCCCAGCCGTGGAAGCCGCTGCCGTCGTAGGAGAGGTCGAGGCGGATGCGTACGTGTCCGGGCTGTACTTCGTCACTCACACAGGAATCCTCTCAAGTACGCGAAAGCGGGCCCGCCCCGGAGGGCGAACCCGCTTCCCGCGTCAGGCAGAGCCTCAGGCGTCCTTCGACTCCTCGGCGGGAGCCTCGGCCGGAGCCTCGGTGGTCTCCTGCGCCTTGGCCTCGTCCGACTCCTTGACCGCACGCTTGGTGGCGGCCTCGGCCTCACCCACGGCGTTCTGCTGCACCGTCAGCGCCTCGACCAGCTCGATGACGGCCATGGGCGCGTTGTCGCCACGGCGGTTACCGATCTTGGTGATGCGGGTGTAGCCACCCGGACGGTTCTCGTAGCGCGGGCCGATCTCGGTGAAGAGCGTGTGGACGATGCTCTTGTCCGTGATCACCTGGAGCACCTGGCGGCGGTTGTGAAGGTCGCCCTTCTTCGCCTTGGTGACCAGACGCTCGGCGTACGGGCGCAGGCGGCGGGCCTTCGCCTCGGTGGTGGTGATACGGCCGTGCTCGAAGAGCGCCTTCGCGAGGTTCGCGAGGAGCAGCTTCTCGTGCGCGGCGCTGCCGCCCAGACGGGCACCCTTGGTGGGCTTCGGCATTGTTCTTCTCCTGTGTGTCTGCCCCGGCCGTATCAGGTACCGGGGTCAGTATCCGAGCAGACGGTTGTCTGTCGGAGACCCCGCGCCCCGAATGGGGGCGCGGGGAGCTGCGGGACCGGCCACGGCCGGCCCGCAGTCGCAGAACCGGGCTCCTCGCGGAGCGCTCAGTACTGCTCGGTCTCGACGAAACCGGCGTCCGCGTCGTCGTCGGCGCCGAAGGCGTCGGCGGCGGCGGTCGGGTCGAATCCGGGCGGGCTGTCCTTCAGGGCCAGGCCCATGCCGGCCAGCTTCGCCTTGACCTCGTCGATCGACTTCGCACCGAAGTTGCGGATGTCGAGCAGGTCCGCCTCGGAGCGGGCGACGAGCTCACCCACGGAGTGGATGCCCTCGCGCTTGAGGCAGTTGTACGACCGGACGGTGAGCTCGAGCTCCTCGATCGGCAGCGCCAGATCGGCGGCCAGGGCGGCGTCCGTCGGGGACGGGCCCATGTCGATGCCCTCGGCGTCGATGTTCAGCTCGCGGGCGAGACCGAACAGCTCGACCA
>NZ_JBEXYS010000063.1:0-9195 GCF_040631045.1 Streptomyces sp. NPDC005706
AGCCCACCACGGCCAGACACCCCGACGGTCCGGCTGGTCGGGCCCACCAGAGCCACCTCGACCAGCCGGAAAACGACCTAAATCACCGGTATTGCGGCTAGGCCGGTTCGTGTGGATCAGGCCGGATCAGGGAGCGGGGTCTGGTGCCGTGTCTCGCAAGGCGGAGGAGGGCGCCATTGCGGAGCCATGGCAACCGACGACAACGCGGCGAGGCGCGGTGCCAGGCCCCGCGAGCCCGGCGTGATCCACACGAAAGGGCCTCTACGCGGCTGTTCCACGGTCCTTCACTTCTGTGACTCCTGTGACCCCTTGGCAGCGGGATGCCGGGCCGGGATGCTGAACTCTCCTGCTCCCCACCGCAGTTGGAGGTCCCCCCATGCCCTCGCCGCGTATCCGCCCCCGGAGCTGGCTCGCCGCGCCGGCCGGTGCCGCCGCTCTCGTCGTGGCCTTCCCCTCCGCCGCCTTCGCCGCACCGCCCGCCGCCCTGCCCCGCAACGCCGAGCCCGCGGAACTGGCGTACCAGCCGGCCTTCGACTACGACACCGACGGCTGCTACCCGACGCCCGCCATCGGGCCGGACGGCACGGTCAACGGCGGCCTGAACCCGACGGGCGCGCTGAACGGCAACTGCCACGACGCCTCCGACCTGGACAACACCAACAGCTATTCACGCTACAAGTGCGACAACGGCTGGTGCGGCTACCTCTACGGCCTGTACTTCGAGAAGGACCAGGCGCTGGCCGGCAGCAGCATCGGCGGGCACCGGCACGACTGGGAGCACGTCGTGGTGTGGGTGCAGGACGGGCAGGTGCGGTACGTGTCGACGTCCAACCACGGCTCGTTCACCGTGCACCCGGTCTCCGAGGTCCGCTTCGACGGCGGCCACCCCAAGGTCGTCTACCACAAGGACGGCATCGGTACGCACTGCTTCCGGCCGGCCAACGCGGGCGACGAGCCGCCGGAGAACCACGAGCACACCTGGCAGTACCCGCCGCTGGTCGGCTGGAACGGCTATCCGGCGGGGCTGCGCGACAAACTGGGCTCCTACGACTTCGGCAGCGCCAACTTCGGTCTGAAGGACGGGAGTTTCGTCTCCCACCTGGCCTCGGCGAAACCCTCCGGCATCCCCTTCGACCCGAACGCCTGACGCCTCACCGCCGGCGCCGCCGGCTTACGGCCGTCCAGGGGGGAGCGTGGGAAGCGGCGCCCGTGAGGGTCTATGGTGTCCACCATGTCCGTGCCCGAGTTGATCCGTATCGTCTCCCGCGACTCGCCGATGGCCCTCGCCCAGGTCGAGCGCGTACGCGCCGAGCTGGGCGTACTGCGCCCGGGGGTACGCACCGAGGTCGTCCCCGTGAAGACGACCGGGGACAAGTGGCTCGGCGATCTGTCCCAGGTCGAGGGCAAGGGCGCGTTCACCAAGGAGGTGGACGCGGCCCTGCTGGCCGGGGAGGCGGACCTCGCGGTGCACTGCGTCAAGGACGTGCCCGCCGACCGGCCACTGCCCGCCGGCACGGTGTTCGCCGCGTTCCTGAAGCGGGACGACGTACGGGACGCGCTGGTCCACCCGGGCGGACTCACCCTGGACGAGCTGCCCGAGGGCACCCGGATCGGTACTTCCGCGGTGCGCCGGGTGGCCCAGCTCGCCGCCTCGCACCCGCACCTGGAGTGCGTGCCGTTCCGCGGCAACGCCAACCGCCGGCTGGCCAAGCTGGCCGCCGGCGAGGCGGACGCGCTGCTGCTCGCGGTGTCCGGTCTGGAGCGGATCGGCCGTGCGGACGTGATCAGCGAGGTGCTGTCCACGGAGACGATGATGCCGCCGATCGGCGCGGGCATCCTCGCCCTGCAGTGCCGCGAGGGCGACACCGAGCTGATCGACGTGATCAGCGGTCTCGGTGATCCGGATACGCACCGGGAGGCCACGGCCGAGCGGATGTTCCTGCATGTGCTGCAGGGCCACTGCAACAGCCCGATCGCCGGTTACGCGCGCGTGGACCGAGGCGGCGAACTCTCCCTGCGGGCCTGCGTGTTCACCCCGGACGGCAAGACCCGGCTGAACGCCCACGAGTGGGCGGGCCGGCTCGACGCGGCCACGCTCGGCACCTCGGTCGCGGTGTCGCTGCTGCGGCAGGGGGCGCGGGAGATCATCGACGGCATCCCGCACTGACCCGGCTCAGGCGCCGCCCGGCTCCGTCTGCTCCTTGAGGAAGGCGCTCACCTGGTGGGCCAGGCTGCTCTGCGCGCCGGCCGCCGGGGCCGCGGGCGCGGTGGCCTCCAGCACGCCGATGCCGCCGGCCCACAGCCTGCGCTCGGTCCACTCCTCGTCCACCCGCAGCTGCACCTGGACGTCCACGTGCGTCAGGGACGCCTCGGGACCGGCCGCGTAGAGCACGGCGGTGGCCCGGCGCAGCGGATAGACGTCGAAGCCCTCGATGAACTGGGAGTTGCGCCAGTCGATGAAGGCGCCCTCACCGTCCGGGCCGACCCGGACGTCGAGCTGGCCGTCCTCGAGGTGGATGCCGTAGTGCCGCGAGCCGCGGTTCTCGATCGTCACCCGGAGACTGAAGTACGTCAGACCCGCGGCGGCGTCGTCGCGTCCGCGCGGCGGCTCGGCCGCCTCAAGGCGGTGGACGCGGATGCGCAGGCCGGCATGCTCGTCGTACTCCTGCCAGTCCCCGACCACGTTCGGCTCGTACACAATGCCCCTCTCCACCTTTCGAGAGCTGCTGTCTATCTGTGTGCCGAGCGCACTGTCAAATGAGCGGAATGCGCTGTGGCCAGCGGGTTCGCCCGCTTTGATCGGTGATCAAGCCCTGCCCAGGAGAAACCCTTCCGGCGGGGTCCCGGTCGGGGTCCGGGTGCGTGCCGCACATCACGTCCGCGGCGGGACCGGCGGGCCGGGACACCGGGCGGCCCGGCGGGCCGGGAGACTGCCCGATGGCGACCCGAATGGGTCGTTTTGTTTTGATATGCCCGACAGGGGGAATGCGTACTGAGTGCTTCGGACAGGAGGCACGTCCGTGGGAGCCGGTTCCGGCCGGGCGCCCCGGTGTACCTTCCAGCATCCGAGCGCACCCTCCCACGGTGTCTGTCGATCAGCACCTGCTGAGAGAGGTGCGCGCGATGCCTGTCACTGGCAGCACCAGGCCTCACCCCCACGACGACGCCCCTGACACGGGCAGGTCCTTCGAGCGGCTCGCGAGCCTGCCCGAGGGCGCGGAGCGTCAGACGCTCCGGGACGAGCTGGTCCGGCTCTGGCTTCCCATGGCCGAGCGGATCGCCGTAAGGTTCCGCGGTCGCGGAGAATCCCTCGAGGACCTCTACCAGGTGGCCGCGCTCGGCCTGGTCAAGGCCGTCGACCACTACGACCCGGCCCGCGGCCGGGCCTTCGAGGCGTACGCGGTGCCCACCATCACCGGCGAGATCAAGCGCCATTTCCGCGACCACATGTGGACCCTGCATGTGCCGCGCCGGGTGCAGGACCTGCGCAACCGGGTCCGCGCCGCTCTCAAGGAGCTGGCCCAGACCACACCCGGCCGGGCACCCACGGTCACGGAGATCGCCGCGCACACCCGGCTGAGCGAGGACGAGGTGCGCACCGGCATGGAGGCGCTGGAGTGCTTCTCCGCGCTGTCCCTGGACGCCGAGGTCGCCGGCACGGACGGTTACGCGCTCGGGGACTCCCTGGGCTCACCGGACCCCGGCTTCGACCTGGTCATCGACCGGGCCGCGGTCAAACCGTGTCTGGCGGCTCTGCCCGAACGCGAGCGCACCATCCTCTACCTGCGGTTCTTCGGCGGGATGACGCAGAGCCGGATCGCCGAGCAACTGGGTATCTCGCAGATGCACGTCTCGCGGCTGCTGAGCGGCTGCTTCGACCGGCTGCGCGAGGAACTGCTCGCGGAGGCGGGCTGAGGCTCAGTCCCTCGCCGTCCCCGGCACCTGGGTGGGCCCGTAACCGTCCAGGCTCTCCTCCAGCGCGGCGCGGATGTCGGGCGGGATCTCGCCGCGGCGGCCCCAGATGACGATCAGCTCCGCCACGTTGCGCAGCTTGATGTTGGTGTGCTGCGAGACGTCCTTCAGCACCTGCCACCCCTGGTCCGGAGTCACCCGGCCGAGAGCGACCATCATCCCGATGGCCTGGTCGACGACGGCGTGGGAGACCACGGCCTCCTTCAGCTGATCGACCTCCGCCTCCAGCTCGACGATCCGGTCCGCGTCGCTGTGCGTCATGCACCCATCCTGTCACCCGCCTGGACGATCGTCACCGGGGTACTCGACGCGCACTTCAGGCCCTTCCGGTTGGACACTGGTGCGTGAGCGGTGGCCGCCGGGCCCCGAGACTCAGGACGCGACAGCCATGAACGATGACAAGCGTGCCGGTGGCGGGACGAGGACGCGTGAGCTCGTCTCGACGCACTCCGTCTTCGGCGCCCCGTGCTGGGTGAGCCTGACCAGCCGCGATCTGGGCGCGACCCAGGAGTTCTACTCGGCCCTGCTGGGCTGGCGATGGCGCGGCGCCAAGCTCGGCGAGCACTTCCGCATCGCCCTGGCGAACGGGGTGCCGGTGGCCGGGATCGCCGCGGTCGCCTCGATGTGGCAGATGGCGGTGGCCTGGACCCCGTACTTCGCGGTGCCCGACGCCGACGAGGCCGTGTCCCGGGCCCGGGAGCGAGGCGGTACGGCGGCGGTGGGGCCGCTGTCCTTCCCGCCGGGACGGGCGGCGCTGCTCGCCGACCGGGACGGGGCCACCTTCGGCATCTGGCAGGGCGAGCTGGTCGGCAACTGGGAGGCCTGGCGTCAGGCGGCCCCCACCTTCATCCGGCTGCACACCCGCAACGCCTTCGACTCGGCGATCTTCTACGGCGAGATCCTCGGCTGGGCGACCGGCAAGCCGGGCTGCTGCGAGGTCCAGTACGAGGGCGGCGAGGTGGTGCTGCGCAGCCGGGGCGACGTGGTGGCGCGCATCGACTCGGGCGCGGTCGAGGCGGCCCCGGACCCGTCCGTGCGGCCGCACTGGCAGATCCACTTCGCGGTGGACGACGTGACCGGCTGCGCCCGCACCGCCGAGAAGCACGGCGGCAGCGTGCTGCGCGAGGACGAGCAGGAGGCGATCCTGCGCGACCCGGACGGCGCCCAGTTCACGGTCACCTCCTCCCGCGGCCCGCGCTGACCGATTCAGCGGGTGCCGCGGGCCGGGCGGGTGCCCCGGGCCCCGCGGGTGCCGCGGGCCGGGTGCGGGTCACGGGCCGGGCGGGAGAGGACGGTCAGGCTGCGCGGCTCCACCCGCAGCCGGGTGCCGGCCTTGCGCTCCCGCTCGTCGGGGATGCCGTCCGGGTCGGCGGTGTCGATCAGGGTCGTCCAGCGCTCACCGAAGGACTCGTCGGGCAGGCGGAAGACGACCGGTTCCCAGTAGCCGTTGAGCAGCAGCAGGAACGAGTCGTCGACCACGCGGCGGCCGTGCGGGTCGCGTTCGGCGATGGCGTCGCCGTTGAGGAACACGCCCATCGAGTGGGCGTCCTCGCGGTGCCAGTCCCGCTCGGTCATCTCGCGGGCGTCGGGCCGCAGCCACATCACGTCGGGGAGCGGCTGTCCGGCGTTGGTCGGGGTCTCGCCGTGGAAGAAGCGGCGTCTGCGCAGCACGGGGTGCCGGGCGCGCAGACCGATCACGTACCGGGTGAAGTCGGCCAGCGAGCGCTGCTCGTCCGTGATCTCCCAGTCGACCCAGGAGACCTCGTTGTCCTGGCAGTAGGCGTTGTTGTTGCCGCGCTGGGTCCGCCCGAGTTCGTCGCCGTGGCAGAGCATCGGGATGCCCTGCGACAGCAGCAGCGTGGCCAGCAGGTTGCGCTGCTGGCGGGCGCGCAGCTCCAGCACGGCCGGGTCGTCGCTGTCGCCCTCGGCCCCGCAGTTCCAGGACCGGTTGTGGCTCTCGCCGTCCCGGTTGCCCTCGCCGTTGGCCTCGTTGTGCTTGTCGTTGTAGGACACGAGGTCGCGCAGGGTGAATCCGTCGTGGGCGGTGACGAAGTTGACGCTGGCGCGCGGTGTGCGGCGGCTGTGCTGGTAGAGGTCGGACGATCCGGTCAGCCGGGAGGCGAACTCGCCCAGCGAGCCGGGCTCGCCGCGCCAGAAGTCCCGTACGGCGTCCCGGTAGCGGCCGTTCCACTCCGACCACAGCGGCGGGAAGTTGCCCACCTGGTAGCCGCCCTCGCCCACGTCCCAGGGTTCGGCGATCAGCTTGACGCGGCTGATCACCGGGTCCTGCTGGATGAGGTCGAAGAACGCGGACAGCCGGTCCACCTCGTGGAACTGCCGGGCCAGCGTGGCCGCGAGGTCGAAGCGGAAGCCGTCGACGTGCATCTCGGTCACCCAGTACCGCAGCGAGTCCATGATGAGCTGGAGCACGTAGGGGTGGCGCATCAGCAGGCTGTTGCCGGTGCCGGTGGTGTCGTAGTAGTGCGCCCAGTCGCCGTCGACCAGCCGGTAGTAGGAGGCGTTGTCGATGCCCCGGAAGGACAGCGAGGGACCGAACTCGTTCCCTTCGGCGGTGTGGTTGTAGACCACGTCGAGGATGACCTCGAGGCCGGCCGCGTGCAGCGCCTTCACCATCGCCTTGAACTCGTTGACCTGATGGCCCGAACTGCCGAAGGCGGCGTAGGCGTTGTGCGGGGCGAAGAAGCCGATGGTGTTGTAGCCCCAGTAGTTGGCGAGGCCCCGGTCCTGCAGGACGCCGTCGTGGACGAACTGGTGGACCGGCATCAGCTCCACCGCGGTGACGCCGAGCGAGGTCAGGTGGTCGATGACCGCGGGGTGCGCGAGACCGGCGTAGGTGCCGCGCAGCCGCTCGGGGACCTCCGGGTGGGCGCGGGTCAGGCCGCGCACATGGGCCTCGTAGATGACGGAGTCCGCGTACGAGCGGCGCGGCGGGCGGTCGTCGCCCCAGTCGAAGTACGGGTCGGTGACCACGCCCAGCATCGAGTGCCCGGCGCTGTCGGCCGGGGACGGGCCGTCGGGGACACGCTCGTACAGGGAGGCGTCGTTGTCGATCTGACCGTCCACGGCGCGGGCGTACGGGTCGAGCAGCAGCTTAGCCGGGTTGCAGCGGTGGCCGAGGGACGGCTGCCAGGGTCCGTGGACGCGGTAGCCGTAGCGCCGGCCGGGGCCGACGCCGGGCAGGTAGGCGTGCCAGACGAAGCCGTCGACCTCGTGCAGCGGGACGGGCGTCTCGGCGCCGGCGTCGTCGACCAGGATCAGCTCGACGCGCTCGGCGACCTCGCTGAACAGCGCGAAGTTGGTGCCCTCGCCGTCGAACACGGCCCCCAAGGGGTAGGGGTGCCCGCTCCACACGGGCACCCCTTTCCGTGACTTCCGTGCCGTCACCGGGCGCCCTCCAGGACGCCGTCCGCGGCGGTCGCCGGCGCGGCGAGCGCGGCCACCCGCAGCTCGCGCGGCACCTGCAGACCCTCGGTGAGGCTCGGCGCCGGGGCGGTCGGGACCAGCGGGACGCGCTCACCGGTGCGGGCACGCTGCGAGAACCAGATGATCACGCTTCCGGTCTCCGAGGCGCAGCAGCCCCATCCGTCGCTCATGGCGGCGATGTCCGCCAGGCAGGCCCGCAGGTCCTGGTCCGGACGCAGAGCGCGGTCGTCGCCACCGACCGCCGTGATCAGATGCTGGCCGTTCCACCACATCTCGATCGACATGGTCTTGTCCGTGGCGTGCTGGTCGATCGCCCGCAGCAGCAGTTCGGCACCGCGGCGGACGGGGTCCACGAGGTTGTCGAGGTCCCAGTAGCGGAGGTGGGCGCCCAGGATGCGGCTGACCTGTCCCACCCGTTCCGGGCTGACTTCCACATCGATGTGGTAGTAGCAGGGCACTGCGGTCTTCATCGTCGCTTGCTCCTCACCGGCGAGGCTCTCGCTCCCTCACCGTCCGGGAGGGATCCCGGACACCGAGCGTGAGCAGTTATCGCTTCTGAGTCACCTCCCACAGTGAGGTCGCTACGCCATTCGTGCAACACGAGCGTCCCGAACGGCCTGATGGTTGAAGTTCCAACAGGACGGTGCGTGTCTGTACGTGCACCATGAGTGAAAGCCTCGATCGCCGTAACGGTTCCGTGCCCACCCCTGCGCGGACACCACCCGACCGTCGGGAACGCGCCCAGTCGAGAGCGTGGAAGGTGAAGAGGGTCATGCTGCTACCCGCCAAGGCCGAAGTGGCCAGGCAGTTGCGGCGTTACCGGGCCTGGGAGCGCGTGATGCTCGCCTCGCCCCACGACCGCACCGTCCGGGCAACCTTCGAGGACTCGGGCTACACCTTGTGCGTGCTGATGGGAAAGCGCTGCGCCCGGGAGGCAGCGGACGCGGCAGAGCGCTATCTGCGCTCCAGTCTGGCCGGCTACCTGCGCGAGCAGGACGGCCGGCCCCAGCCGGGCCGGGCGGCGCGGCGCGCGCCGCCTTCGGAGCGGCGTTCCACGGCGCCAAGCCCATGACCTGGCACCGTACATGGCGTTCCCCACGGACCGGCAGCAGCCGGACGTGCATCGGACCGCGAAGCCGGGCCCTGGGCCCGGCTTCGCGCACGGCGGAGGTGAGAACCATGCGCAGGACCCCGGCCATCGGCCGCGTACCGGTACGTGACGTCCGGCCGGCCGTGGAGTGCGGCAGGCGCCCGGCGAAGGCGGTGACCGGGGAGACGTTCCAGGTCACCGCCACCGTGTTCCGGGAGGGGCATGACGCCGTCGGTGCCAATGTGGTCCTGCGGGATCCGAAGGGCCGTCGTGGCCCCTGGACGCCGATGCGGGAGCTGTCCCCCGGCAGCGACGTGTGGGGCGCCGACATCACGCCGGACGCCACCGGCCGCTGGACCTTCCGGGTGGAGGCGTGGAGCGATCCGCTGGCGACCTGGCGGCACACCGCCTCCGTCAAGATCCCGGCGGGCATCGACACCGGCCTGGTGCTGGAGGAGGGCGCCGAACTCTACGAGCGGGCCGCCGCCGGGGTGCCCAAGGGGCCGGAGCGGGTCCTGGTCCTGGAGGCCGCGCACGCCCTCGGCGACGACACGCGGTCGGTGCACCACCGTCTGAAGCCCGCGTTGTCCGCGAAGGTGGAGGGGGTGCTGTCCCGGTATCCGCTGCGGGAGTTGGTGACGGCGTCCGAGGCGATGCCGTTGCTGGTGGAGCGGGAGCGGGCGCTGTAC
>NZ_JBEXYS010000064.1:0-7445 GCF_040631045.1 Streptomyces sp. NPDC005706
CGGTCCGACAAACGCTCACCCGCAGGCGACTTGACCTGCCCCACCCTCGCCACACCACAACCAACGAACGCAGGACATCTAAGTCACCGGCATTGGGGCTAGCCGGCCTGAGGCCGGGCCAGGCCGTGGTCGTAGGCGAAGATCACCGCCTGGATGCGGTCCCGGGCGCCGATCTTGGACAGGACACGGCCGACGTGCGTCTTCACCGTGGACTCCGACAGCACGAAACGCGCCGCGATCTCACTGTTGGTCCAGCCCTGGCCGATGGCGACGAGGATCTCGCGCTCGCGGTCGGTGAGGGCACCGAGGCGCGGATCCCCGTCGGAGCCGTCGCCGCCGGGCGGCACGAGACGGGCGAACTCGTGCAGCAGTCGGCGGGTCAGCGCGGGCGCGATCACCGCGTCGCCGGCGGCCACGGCACGGATGCCCGCGAGGAGCTCCTCGGGACGGGCGTCCTTGAGCAGGAAGCCGCTGGCCCCGGCGCGCAGGGCCGCGTGGACGTACTCGTCGAGATCGAAGGTGGTCAGGACGAGGACCCGGGACCGGCCGCCCGTGGCGACGATACGGCGCGTGGCCTCGATGCCGTCCATGCCCGGCATGCGCACGTCCATCAGGACCACGTCGGGGCGCAGTTCGGCGGCCTTGCGCACGGCCTCGGTCCCGTGCGCGGCCTCGCCGACCACCTCCGTCCCGGGCACGGAGTCCAGCAGCATCCGGAAGCCGTACCGCTGGAGCGGCTGGTCGTCCACGACGAGCACGGTGGTCACCCGGCGGCACCGCCCTGGGGAGCGAGGTCGAGGGCGGCGCGCACCGCCCAGCCCGTGCCCAGCGGACCCGCGCTGACGTGTCCGCCGTAGAGAGCCGCCCGTTCCCGCATGCCCACCAGTCCGTGTCCCTCCTCGTTCGCCGCGCCGGGACGGCCGGCCGCGGCGGGCGGCCCGGAGTCCTGGACGGCGATCGTCAGCCGCGCGTCCTCCACGGCGATCGCCAGATGCGCGCGGGCACCGGCCCCGGCGTGCTTCAGGGTGTTCGTCAGAGCCTCCTGCACGATGCGGTAGACCGTGAGCTGCACCCCGCTGTCCAGGGCGTCGACGTCACCGGCCGTACGGTAGACGACCTCCAGGCCCGCGGCGCGTACCCCCTGGCACAGCGCGTCGATGTCCGCGAGACCCGGCTGCGGGCTCAGCTCGGGCCCGGTCCGCGGGCCGTCCCCCTCGCGCAGCACGCCGAGCACCCGGCGCAGTTCGCTCAGGGCCTGGCGGCCGGTGTCCCCGATGAGGCGCAGGGCCTCCTCCCCCCGCTCCGGGGCGGCGGCGGTGGCGTAGGCACCCGCGTCGGCGAGTGTGATGATGACGGACAGGTTGTGGCCCACGATGTCGTGCATCTCGCGGGCCACCCGCGCCCGTTCGGCCGCGACGGCCAGCCTGCCGCGCTGGTCGCGTTCGGTCTCCAGCCGGGCCGCGCGGTCCCGTAGCCCGGCCAGCTGGGCCCGCCGGATGCGGATCATCAGGCCCAGCGCGAGGGCCGCGGTGGCCGTGCTGAGCAGGAAGAAGAGCGCGTCCGAGACCGGCACCGCCGCCGAGACCCGCGCCGCGACCAGGCCCAGCGCACCCGCCAGGACCGCACACGCCCAGGGCAGCTGCCGCAGCCGCCCGTGCAGGGCCAGGCTGTACAGGGCGACGAAGAGCGCGACGTCCGCACGGAGCGCGGCGCCGAGCGACCACTGGAGGACGAACACGGCCGTGACGGCGCCGAAGGCGACGGCGGGTGCCCGGCGTCGCCACAGCAGCGGCAGCACGAGCCCGGCCTGCAGAGCGGCCATGCCCGCCACGGGCAGCCGGGTGAACGCCAGGCGGAACCGGCGCGGTCCGTCGCCGTCCCCGCCGATCGCGTGCAGCAGGTCCGGCAGGCAGAACAGCGAGAGCACCAGGCACACCACGGCGGCGTCCAGCACCCACGGACGGGCCCGGTCGGAGTGCCGGAGCCGCTGGCCGGCCCGGCCGAGCCGGGCGACCAGCGGCCCCATCCCGCTGAGGTCCTCGGCGGTCACGGAGGTCATCGGCCCATGATGCGGCCGGCCGCCGCTCACACGTCGCTGCGCAACAGCCGGTACGCCGCTCCGGCCAGCGCCAGAACCGTCCAGCCGAGGAAGACCAGCAGTCCGGCGCCCGGCGACAGGGTGGTCGAGTCGTGGGTCAGGGCGAACAGCGACTGGCCGGCGTGGCTCGGCATATAGGGGTTGATGTCGCCCTGCCACGAGCTGGGCAGCAGGGAGACCAGTCCGGGGACGAGCATGAAGGCGGCCACGAGCACCGAGATGCCGCCCGCCACCGACCGCAGCAGCGCGCCCAGGGCGGTGCCGATCACGCCGACCAGGCCGAGGTAGAGCCCGGCGCCCAGCAGGCTGCGTACGACACCGGCGTGGCCGAGGCTCACGGCGGCCGGCGTGCCGGAGACGATCCGGCTTCCGACGAGGAAGGCGGCGAACGCGCCCACGGTCGCGACCACCAGTGCGACCAGTCCGTACACCGCCGCCTTGGACCACAGCACGGGCAGCCGGCGCGGCACCGCGGCCATGGTCGAGCGGATCATCCCGGTGGAGTACTCGCCCGCCGTGACCAGCACGCCGAGCACACCGAGGGCCAACTGGGCGAAGTTCGTGCCGAACAGCGACAGGCTGACGGCCGTCGCGTCGGCGAAGTCGCGTTCCGCGGGCCGGCCCGAGCCGAGCCCCGACCTGTAGTGGCTCGCGGCGATGACGCCGAAGGCGACGAGGAACAGCAGGCCCAGGCCGAGGGTGATCCAGGTGGAGCGCAGGGACCAGAGCTTGGCCCACTCGGAGGACAGCACGCGCCGGCCGGTCACCCGGTAGGCGGGCCGGCCCTGGGCGGCCGGTGCGGTCCCGGGGGATCCGGGTGTCCCGGGGGTCTCGGGTGTCCCGGGTGTCGCCGTGAGGGTGCTCATGCCGCGCTCCCGCTGGTCTCGGTGCCGGTCGTGGCGCCGTGGTACTCCACCGCGTCCCGGGTCAGTTCCATGAACGCCTCCTCCAGCGACACCGCCCTCGAGGTCAGTTCGAACAGGGGGATCCCGTGCTCGGCCGCCTTCAGCCCGATCTCGCGCGCGGACACCCCGGTCACCTGAAGTTCCTCGGAGCCGATGCGGCCGGTGATCTCCACGCCGGGACCGGCCAGCACGTCCCGCAGCCGGGTGGGGTCGGCCGTCGCGACCTGCACGCTGTCGCCGCCCGCCGCGCGGACCAGGTCCCGCACGGTCGTGTCGGCCAGCAGGCGGCCGCGGCCGACGATGATCAGGTGGTCCGCCACCAGCGACACCTCGCTCATCAGGTGCGATGAGACGAAGACCGTGCGCCCCTCGGCCGCGAGGGAGGTGAGCAGGTTCCGGATCCAGCGCACACCCTCGGGGTCCAGCCCGTTGACGGGCTCGTCCAGCATCACCGTCTGCGGGTCGCCCAGCAGCGCGGCGGCGATGCCCAGCCGCTGTCCCATGCCGAGGGAGAAGGCGCCGGCCCGCTTCTTCGCGACGCTGCCGAGACCGGCCAGTTCGACGACCTCGTCGACCCGGCGGCGCGGAATGCCATGGGTGAGCGCGAGGGCCCTGAGGTGGCCGCGGGCCGAGCGCCCCGGGTGGACCGACTTCGCCTCCAGCAGCGCTCCGACCTCCTGCAGCGGTGCCCGGTGGCGGGCGTAGCGCCGTCCGTTCACCGTGACGGACCCGCTCGTCGGCGCGTCGAGCCCGACGACCATGCGCATCGTCGTGGACTTGCCCGCGCCGTTGGGCCCCAGGAACCCGGTGACCGTCCCCGGTCGCACGGTGAAGCCCAGCCCGTCGACGGCCGTCTTCTCCCCGTACCTCTTGGTGAGCTGCTCTGCGTCGATCATTCGCGTTCTCCCTCGTTCGGAGGCCGGGGCGTCCGGCCCGCCCGGCGCCTCCTCCGCAACGCTAGGACCGGAATGTCCGGATTCCGTGGTACCAGGGGCCGAAGCCCGCGCGACGGGTGGTACCGCGGTACTACGACCCGGCGGTGTGCGCGTGGAGCGACGGGGGAGAGGCGCGGTGCGCGGTCAGGATGCGTTCAGGCGTCCGGTGGCACGGTCGGTTGCCATGACCCACGAAACGTCCGAGACATCCGCGCTCTCCCGGCCCGGCGGGCCCGTCGCTCCCGGGCGGCACCGGCCGCGCCGGAACAAGGTGCCCGAGGTCACCGCCTACTTCTGGATCATCAAGGTGCTGTTCACGTTCGCCCTGGGCACCGCGGCCGGCGACCTGGTCTCCGAGCGCATGGACCTCGGCTACTGGCTGTCCGCCGCCCTGTTCGCCGCGGCCATCGCCGCCGTGGCCGTCGCCCGCTTCGCGCTGGGGCTGGACGCGGTGTGGAGCTTCTGGATCGCCTACGTCCTCACCCGCCCTCTCGGCGCCTCGGTCGGCGACTACCTCTCCCAGCCCGCCGGGGACGGCGCCCTCGGTCTGGGCACGGTGATCACCAGTGTTCTGTTCCTGGCGGTGATCCTCGGCCTGGTCGTGTATCTGGGCGTGACGCGCAAGGACGTCACCGAGCCGGGTCCCGCCGCCCGGCACGCGGTCTGAGCTGCCGCGCGGCAGACGTTCAGGATGCGTTCAGGTCCTTTGTGCCACGGTGGGGGACGACGGCCGCCGCCGGCGGCCGGCTCGATCTCACAGGGCGCTCGTCCCGTTTCCCGGGGCCGGGCGCCCTGTCGTTTCGACCGGACAGGAGAGCCGAATTGGAGCAACCGGAGGTCCTCACCGACCTCGGCGCGGCGAGCGCGCCGAACACGACCAGGTCGGTGATGAAGAAGCTGCCCGAGGTCACCCTGGCGTTCTGGATCATGAAGATCGCCGCGACGACCCTGGGCGAGACGGCGGGCGACCTCTTCGCACAGACCCTGAAGCTGGGCTACTTCCTCACGACGATCGCGCTGTTCCTGGTCTTCGTGGTGACGCTGGTGGTCCAGCTCAGGTCCAGCCGGTACAACCCGTTCTTCTACTGGACCGTGATCCTGTCGACCAGCATGGCCGGCACCACGATGTCCGACTTCATGAACCGCGACGCCAGCGCCAAGTACCTCTCGGCCGGCGCGACCGAGCTCGGCCGGGGCCCCCAGGGCCTCGGTCTGGGCTACCCCGCCGGGGCCGCCATCCTGATCTCGATCCTGCTGGCGATCTTCGCCGTCTGGAAGCTGAGCGGGATGACGTTCCTGATCCGCGACATCGTCACCTTCCGGGGCGAGGCCCTGTTCTGGTCGGCGATCCTCGTGTCGAACACCCTCGGCACCTCCATGGGCGACTTCCTCTCGGACAGCTCCGGCCTCGGCTACGCCGGTGGCGCACTGCTCGTGACCGGGCTGCTCGGCGTGCTCCTGGCGCTGATGAAGGTGCCCGCGGTGCCGAACGTCCTGCTGTTCTGGATCGCCTTCGTCCTCACCCGCCCGCTGGGCGCCACCGCGGGTGACTTCCTCACCAAGCCGGTCGCCAAGGGCGGCCTCGACCTGGGTACGGCGGGCTCCTCCGCCGTTCTCCTCGCCGTCCTGTTCGCGCTGATGGCGTACGCCCAGCTGCGTGAACGCCGTTCCGCCGCCCGGCCGGCGGGAGAGGAGCGGGAGCCGGTCACCCGGCGGGCAGGCTGACCGTGAACCTGGCCCCGGGCCGGTGCCCGGGGTCGTGGGACACCTCACCGCCGACGGCGCGGGCCAGGCGCCGCGCGAGCGGCAGCCCCAGGCCCGCGCCGTCGTGCCCGTCGCCGGGGTCGGCGCGCCGGCCCGGCTGGAACAGCTCGTCCCCGAACGTCTCCGGCACACCGGGGCCGTCGTCGACGACGTCGATCCGCACGCCACCGGGGACGCCCCACGCGGACACGGTCACCCGCGAGCGGGCGTAGCGGGCGGCGTTGCCGAGCAGCGGGCCGAGGATGCGTTCGAGCAGGGCGGGGGCGACTCCCGCCTCCAGCACCGCCGTACGCGTCTCCAGCGCCGGTCTCACCCGGCCCGGTGTGTCGAGGCGCCGGAGCAGCCCGTCCAGTACGGGCACGACGTCGGTCGTTCCGGGGGCCGTCGCGGGGGTCAGCGCGTTCTCGCGGGCGTCGTCCAGGAGCGTGTCGCAGATCGTGCGCATGGACCGGGCGGCCTCGGCGATCGTCTCCTGGGCGGCGCTGGTCTCGGCCTCCGTGCGGGGGCGCGCCCGCCACCAGTCGAGTTCCATGACGATCCGGGTGAGCGGTGTGCGCAGTTCGTGGGACAGCTCTCCGGTGAGCTGCCGCTCGTGGCGCAGGACGGTACGTATGCGGTCCAGGAGCGCGTCCAGGGAGGTACCCAAGCGGGCGAGTTCGGCCGGGTGGTCCGCCGTGCCGAAGCGTTCGTCCGAGCCCACCGCGCTCCACTGCGCGGCCTGGTCGGTCATCGTCCGCACCGGGCGCAGGGCCCGGCCGACGGACAGGCGGGTGAGCACGTACGTGCAGCCCAGCATCACCACGTCCAGCAGGAGCGACCCCACCAGCAGGGTGTCGGCCGAGCTGCGGTACGGGGTCAGGTCCAGGGCGGTGACGACGGTGGCGCCGGCGCGACGGCCGGGGACGGGCCGGGAGCACAGCCGGACGGGCCGGCGGCCGTGGTCCCGGACGGTCGCGCAGCCGTCCCCGCCCCGGGCGGCCAGCCGGCCGGCGGCCCGGTCCTGCGGGCTGCCCGCGGTGGCGGACGGCGGCTTCTCCAGCAGACGGGTGCCGGCGTAGATCCACACGTTCGTGTCGAGGAGGCGGTCGTTGACGGTTTCCAGGACGCGTACCCGGCGTCCGCTGGTGTCGACGGTGGTGGCGACGGCCGCCGCCCGGTTGCGCAGTTCGTCGTCCGCCTGATGCCGCAGGTGCCGGTCCATCACGGCGTTGAACAGCACGGTCAGGATCGTCATCAGCAGGGCGGCGGTGGTCAGCGCCACCAGGGAGAGGCGGCCGCGGAGAGTGCGCGGGGCGAGGCGCCGCAGGACACGCGAGGCACGGTTCACGACAGGCGGTGCCCGATACCGCGTGCCGTGCCGATCGTCCGGCCGCTGCCGGCCTCCCGCAGTTTGCGGCGCAGCCGGCTCAGGTACTGGTCCAGGGTGTTGTCGCTGACCTGCGCGCCCTCGGGCCAGCCGGTCCGCACCAGGTCACGGCGGCGTACGAGGGCGCCGTCCGCGGCGACGAGCGTGGCCAGCAGCCGGAACTCGGTGGGGGACAGGGCGACACGGGTACCGCCCACGATCACCAGATGATTCACCGCGTCGAGGACCAGGTCACCGGCCGGGGCCGGCTCCCGCGCGGGGACCCTTTTGAGAACGGCTCTCAGAGGTCGTTTTCACCTGTGGTGCTGGGTTATGCCAGGGATTGACCGGTGCCAGTCTGTGTGGCTGTGGGGGCTGCTCTGATCCTGGATTCTGCG
>NZ_JBEXYS010000065.1:0-6534 GCF_040631045.1 Streptomyces sp. NPDC005706
GACCACCTCGCCCACCAAATCAAAACCATCCTCGACCACGAAGCCACACAAACACCCCACACCCACAACACCACCAACCCCCAAACCAACTTCACACCCACCGTCACCCTCCACCGCACCATCCACTAACTGATCATTTCAGAATGAAGTTCGTTATAGGGCTTGGCAGTTGAGTCGTGTGTCGGCAGGATCTGTTGGGTGTCTGCTGATCTTGTCCCTGATGACCTGTGGGAACGTGTGGCTCCGCTGCTGCCTGCTCGTCCGGCGAGGCGGTGTCGGTATCCCGGGCGGTTGCCGGCGGATGACCGGGCTGCGCTGCGGGGCATCGTTTATGTGCTGTGCAAGAGCGTGAGCTGGCGGGATGTTCCGGCGGAGTAGGGTCGGCTGCAGTGGTGTGACGGCCTGGCGGCGTCTGCGGGACTGGACCGAAGCGGGCGTCTGGCCGCAATTGCTCGAGGTGCTGTTGGCAGAGTTGCGGGCGGCGGGCTTGCTGGACATGGATGACGCGGCGATCGACGGCTCGCACGTCAGGGCCCTCAAAGACATCTCAGGGGGCTATGAAGTCAAGCCGCCTGCTCGGTTGGGGGTGACAGGAGCGGTGCGAAGGCGTGCTGTTCGTCAAACTGCTGTCGGGTCTTGAGGCAGTGGTGGAGCTGGCCGAGGAAGCGGTTCAGCAAGTGCCGTTGTGCGGCGGCATGCCAGTCACCATGCTCGCGTCGGCGCCGGTAGTGCGCGTTCGCTCCCGGCGAGGCGGTGAGAGCGGCGAAGGCCCAGAGGAAGCCGGCGTTGATGAGGCGATTGTTCTTGACGAACCGGCGGCCGACGAACCGCTTCTTGCCGGAAGCGCGGGTGATGGGGGCGGATCCGGCGTACGACTTGAGCGCCCTGGCGTCGGCGAACCGTGCCCGGTCGTCGCCCAACTCGGCGAGCACGCGGGCGCCGAGCATGGGTCCCAGGCCGGGGAAGCTGAGCAGGATCTCGCTGTCGGCGTGCTGGTGAAAGGCGGCTGTGGCCGCCTCCGCGAGATCGTCCGCGGCCTGGCAGGTGGCGTCCAGCTGCTTGAGCAGGGCCAGGAGCTGGTGGCCGAAGGCGTCCTCGACACCGGGGAGCTGGTGGGCGTACTCGGCGCGGAAGACGTCCCGCAGCCGCTCGGCTTCCGCGTCGCAGCCGCGGAGGCGGCCACTGCGTTTGAGGGCAGCCCGCAGCTGGGCGAGGGTGAGCTTCGCGGCCTTGGCCGGAGTCGGTGCCAGAGTGAGGATGACACGGGCGTCAGCCCTGGTCAGACCGCCTTGTTTGCCCTGGAAGGCCAGCAGAGCAGCAGGGTAGTACTCGCGCAGGAGCGAGCGGGCCTGGTTGGCGACCTGCTGTCGCGTCCAGACGGCATCCTGCTGTGCTCGGGCCAGGACCGTGATGGCCTGGGCGAGTTCGGAGTCGGCTGGCAGGGGCCGGTGGGCGTGCATGTCGGTGCGCAGGATGTTCGCCAGGACCAAGGCGTCGCCCGGGTCGGACTTCTTCCGGCTGACGCCGTGGCGGTCGCGGTAGCGGGCGGCGGCGAGCGGGTTGATCGCGAAGACCCGACGGGTGCCGGTGCGCAGGCTCGCGACCAGGAGGCCGTGGCTGGTCTCGATGGCCACCGGTATCGGATCGTCTGGGCTGTCGCCGTGCTCGGCCAAGAGGTCCAGGAGCTTGTGGTAGCCGGCCACGTCGTCGGTGATACGGGCTTTGGCGAGCCGAGTACCGGCCTCGTCGACGAGGGCGACGTCGTGGTGCCGCTCTGCCCAGTCGATGCCGCAGAACACGGTCAAGCTGTCCTCCCAGATCCGTCCGTTTATGCAGGTCACGAGCACATGCGGGTCACGCGGCGCCCTAATCCAAGGACTCGTTGGTCCGCCGTCTCAGTAGCCGTTCGCGACACCAGCGCACTCCAGGGGCTCGATCTTCTGCAGAGCTCACGGGCTCGCGGATGAACAAGAGGTCGACCCTGGAGCAGGCTCGCGCCGTGACGATCAACGTCCGACCGGGCTCCGCGAGTTCCGCGGTGACCACGGAGGCGCCGGGCTGCGCCGCTCTTGACAGAGGCCTCAAGGGCCCGGGGAAACGGAGGCATCAGCCCGGCGCCCGCGTCATCACCGCGGACCCCGCAGCGGACAGCGATGCCGCTCTTTGAGGAGGCCTTGACGGCCAGGGGGGATCCAGGCATTCGCTGTCCTATGCGAGCAGCTACCCCGGGCCGTTGCATGGTCCCGGGCCGTCTGCTTACGCACTGGATTAGGGGGGCTCACGCCGGACCTTCGCCGGTCGACCGGGCCCGGTCCGGCAGCAAGCACCACCTGATCGTCGACCGGCACGGCACCCCTCTGGCCGTCTCGCTCCAGCGGAAATCGTCATGACGTGACACAGTTGATGCCCTTGCTGGACGCGATACCCCGCATCCGCGGGGTTCGTGGCCGGCCTCGCGATCGGCCACGTCGGCTGTTTGCCGACCGCGGCTACGACTACGACAAGTACCGGCGACTGATCCGGGCCCGCGGCATCACCCCGAAGATCGCCCGCAAAGGTCTTGCCCACGGCTCCGGCCTGGGCAAGACCCGCTGGGTGGTTGAGCGAACCTTCGCCTGGCTCCACCAGTTCAAACGACTCCGCATCCGCTACGAGATACGCGCCGATCTCCACCTCGGACTACTCCAACTCGCCTGCAGCATCATCTGCTTGAGACGACTCAGAACCTCATTTTGAAACGATCAGTTAGACGTCATTGTCGCGTTTATGCCGGGGCGGCACCGCTCAGCCCTCTTCGATTCACTCCTCTCGGACGCGTGAGCGGCGTCCGGGCAGCCCTCCGTGGACCTGGTCCGGCCCGGTCCACGACCGCAGCGCCCGTCGCGTGTGTGACAGCGGCGTACGGAACATGTCACAGGGCTCGAACCGGACCTGTACGCGATCTCCCCCAGCGGCGGGGCACCCGTCGCGCTCACCCACACCGCCACCGTCAGCGACGTGATGCCCAACTGGTCCCCGGACGGGAAGCACGTGGCCTTCGTCCGCTACGGCTCCGGGGGCGCCGTCGACGGCATCTGGACGATGAAGACCACGGGCGGCGGGCTGAAGGCCGTGCCCGGCACCAAGGGCGCCTCCGACCCGGCGTGGTCCCCGGACGGCAAGCGCATCGCCTACGCCAAGCCGGTCGGCACCCAGCGCGAGATCTACGTGGCCGACATCGACGGCTCTCCGGCCGTTCGGCTCACCCACACGGCGGCGGACGATCTCCACCCGACATGGTCGCCGGACGGCAAGTACCTGGCGTTCAACCGTGCGGACACGAGCGGGCACAGCAGGGTGATACGGATCCGGCTGTCCACCCTGGCGCAGACACCGGTCACCGGGTCCGGCTCCCACGACTGGACAACCGACTGGTCCCACGGCAACCGCATCGCGTTCAGCCGCGTGGACTCCTCCGGCTTCGCCCGCCTCTACCTCGTCCGCCCCGACGGCACCGGGCTGCACCGCATCACCGCGTCCCGCCGCAACGACAAGAACCCCTCGTGGTCCCCAGACGGCAACCGTCTGGTCTTCACCCGGGGCGGTGGCGACGACGCGGACCCCGAACACCTCTATCTGGTGCGGGCCGACGGCACCGCCCTGACCCAGCTCACCAAGACCGACTCCCACGACCTGGAGGCGGACTGGCGTCCGTGAATCCCCCCGTCAGGAGCGTGAGCGCAACACCCGGGCACCATCGGAGTGTTGCGCTCACGGACAGATCCGCCCCCTGGGTGGGGCCCGCCTCGCCGGGGCGGGACACACTCAGCCGGACGACAGGCCGGGGCGGCGCCTGCGCCCCGGCCGACGCCCCCCCACGGCGCCAGCCCCTGCCGTGGGGGGCGTGTCCAACAAACGGTGTGACTGGGTGAGTGTGTCGGCGTTGATCTTCTCTCTCAGGTCCCACACGACGATCGGCATCTGTGTCTTCTCGTGATAGTTCCCCATCCACCCCCACGAGTTGGGGTCTCCCGTCGTGAGCTGCGACGTTGTTGCGCCCGAGCAGGTGACGTTCTGGAAGTCGACCGAGGTCGTGTGGCTGTCCGAGAGATTGCCGAGAGGTGTGGTGTAACCGGGCAGGAGCAGCTTGCGGCCCCACGAGTTGGCGCTGCGTCGGCACGCGTTCCAGGTCCGCTTGCCGTGGTCCCTGTCGGACTCGGGCGAGTAGTTGCCGGCGCCTTCGCCGGAGCTGTAGGAGTCGCCCATGGCGACCACCATGTGCTTCGGCTTGCCCGGTAGCTTCTGGAAGGCGACCGCGGTGAAGGCCACGTCACCGAATCGAGTGGGACGCCGATGAGGTGCTCGACGACTCCGCCGCGCCCCTGAAGGAGGCAGGCCGTCGACCGAGCCGAGCCGAGCCGACGCCGCCCACAGCCGCTCCCAGGGCCCCACCGTGCGGGCGGTTCACGCCACTTGGGAGGGCCCGCCGCTACGCGTCGTCACGCTCCGGGAAGAGCACGTGAGCGGCGTCGAGAATCCGTTGTCGGGTCGCTTGTCGCCCTGCCGCAGTCCCAGTGCGGTCGGCGCAGGCGGCGGGACGCGGCTGAGCCGGCTCATCCGAGTAGTTGCGCGCTGCTGACCGGTTCGAGCCGCTGCTGTCCATTGATGCGGTGCCGTTCGATGGACGAACGCCGGTACACCTCCTGCCGCACCCGCTGGATCTCGCCGACAGGCCGGTGCTCCTCGCGTGAGCGCCACGGTGTGATCGACGTGGCGTCGGCGGCCGCCACGTTCTCGTCCCCGCCGATGTCCTGGCGCGGGAGGGCCACACGGGCGACGGTCACCCACGGGGACAGTTCCTGGGGCCACTTCACGGAGGTGTTGTCCACCGGCATGTGGGCCAGATCGGTGTTGAGCTGCACCTGGAGTTCGAAGGAGTGGTCCCGTTCCGCGGCCTCGGCAACGAGTGTGCAGCGGAACGCCTCGTTGTCCGCGCGCACGTCCACGATCTCGTGCGTCAGGGAGGCCACGGACTCGGTCGTGGGCACGGTCCGGATCTTGGCGATGTGGTCGCCGTACCGGAAGGCGCCCATGCTGTTGTAGGTGTACGACAGCAGGTTCCTGCGCGGGACGGTGGTGAACGACAGCATGGCGAACAGTTCGTCCCACAGCCAGCTGCCGGGATCGATGAGCGTGCCCCGGCGGGTCAGGAACTCCGCCATCCAGGTCTTGCGGCGGGCTGGGTTCACCAGGGCCTCCGGCAGCTCCGCGAACAGGTCCTCGATGACCATGTAGTCGTAGGCGGTGTTCGCGAAGAAGACATCGTTGTTGATCAAGTTGAGGTCAAAAGTACCGCTGTCCGGTTCGTCGTCCAGCAGTGAGGGGCCGGGGACCCCGAACAGCTTGATGCCCATCCCACACGCCGCGCCCAGCTGATGGTCGGGGCGCTGATGACCAAGGCCGTTGGAGTAGCGGACGACGGCGTCGTACACGGCGGGTCGGGCGAAGATCCCCTGACCGTAGAAACCGCGGTTGTCACCGACCGTGACCGTGGCCTTGAGAAGGCCGTAGGTCTTTCCGTGGGCCGTGCGGACGGCGCGGCCGACGGCCTCGCGCTCGACCGAGGTGCGGGTGCGCTGCGCCACCTGTGCCACCACCGCATCCAACTCCTGCTGGTAAGTCTGACGTTCGGCGGGGCGGTAATCCTCGTAGCGGACGGGATCCATGGTGTTGCCTCCCTGTGCTGTGGTGTCGACTCCAGACGCTAGCCAGCAATTAAATTGTGCACAACATAACTGACTGTGGTGAATCACACGTTGGCGAGGGCAACCACGTCGGGCACACCACACCGCAGAGTCGATGCATACGGTGCTCGAAGGCGGACCGGGCCGCCGACCTTGCACCCCGAGCGGGTGCTGACGACCGCCCCCTCCCTGACTATCGCCGAACTTGACCGAGCTTCAGCGGTGGTGACGACCGTGGCCCTCGCCATCGCCACCACGGGAACGCTCGCGCTGGACACGGGGCCGGGCCGGGCGGCGTCCCTTGTCGTGGTGTAGCCGATCAAGGTGTGGGAGTGCGCGGGCGTTCGCCCGGGGCGCACACCTGATGCGGGTGGCCGCTCCCTGACCAAGAGGCGCGCCACTGTGCAACGCAGCGTGGCCGAGCGGATGCTGCAAGAGCTGATCGAGGCCGAGTCCACCGCGCGCATCGGCGCAGAGTGGAACGAACAGGCCGCCAGTCGGACGGCTCTGCGCAACGGGCACCGCGACAAGACCCTGACCACGCTGGCCGGCGACCTGGACCTGAAGATCCCCAAGGTCCGCACCGGCAGCTTCTTCCCGTCGCTGCTGGAACGCCGGCGCCGGGTCGACCAGGCTCTCCACGCCGTCATCATGGAGGCGTACGTGCACACAGCCCCTAAAGCTGCCCAACAATCAGAACAAGCACCGTTGCTGTACTAGGCCCAATACCGGTGATTTAGGTCGTTTTCCGGCTGGTCGAGGTGGCTCTGGTGGGCCCGACCAGCCGGACCGTCGGGGTGTCTGGCCGTGG
>NZ_JBEXYS010000066.1:0-5855 GCF_040631045.1 Streptomyces sp. NPDC005706
GTAAAACTGTTTTTGTTTTTTGTGTGATTTTGTCTGCTGTGTTCATTTTATTTTATTATCGCGGCGGGGGCGGGGGGGGGGGGCGCCCCCCCCCCCCCCCGGGCCCCGAGCTTTCAACACCATCTACCGGCTGACTGCGCCGGCTCTCTGTGTCCGCAGGGTCCGCCCGGGAGGGCGAGACTGCGGGGATCGCGAATGCGTGACCGGGGACCACCTTCCAATCCAAGGCCTTGCGGTACCCGGGCGGACTCCTCTCTCACCCGGGCGATCCTGATGGCGTTCGGCTCCTTACCTTCGGTTACTGGGTTGTACTGCTGAATCGGTACTGCTCGCGGCCCTTCCGGGTCGCGTCGTGCTGACCTGCTCGCATGGCAGTTCGTGTCTGCCGTGCCCACTTGGACTTCCTAGGTACAGCAAGAACGGTACCCCCACCACACCCCAATGTCTACTTCCGTCATGACAGATTTTCTTCGTGATCGATGCCCGGACATCTTCCTCACTGGCATGCGGAAGGGTCGTGCCCCTGGCTGAGCTCCGGCCCGGCCGGTTCACCTGCGGCTGCGCTCTCGACGCCTGCGCGGGACGTCGACGCCACCTACGGCCTCCCGTGGTGGCCGCGGCGGAGAAACAGCTTCCCTCCACCACTCGCCGACTCGGGTGCGCGTCACTGCGCACGCGACGGATCAGTCGACATCAGGGGAAACGCGGTGATCGCGCGCTGTGTGGTGCTCGATGCGCCCGCCGGCCTCGGGTTCTCCCTCGCTTTCGTCCCAGTCGCCAAGACCCTGCCCCGCAAGGTCCCTGCCGTCCCGTCCGCGCAGCCCGCGCGCTCGCCGACAGTGCGTCCGAGTAAAGCCGTTGAACTGCCCGACCCGCCTTAGGCATGATCAACTGTGTGCACGCCTACCTGGAGACCGAGCGCCTGACCCTGCGCCGCTTCACTACCGACGACGCGGACCTGCTGATCGAGTTGGACAGCGACGCCGCGGTGATGCGCTATCTGACCGGGGGTGAACCGACCGCCCCGGAGATCATCCGCGAGCGCCACCTGCCGAACATCATCGCCGGCTACGAGAGGTGGCGCGGCGATCTTGGACTGTTCGCCGCGCACGAGAAGGACGGCGGCGCGTTCATCGGCTGGTTCTGCCTGCGTCCCGAGCCCCAGGGACCACTGGACGAGGTCGAACTCGGCTACCGGCTGCGGCAGGCGGCTTGGGGCAAGGGTTATGCCACCGAAGGCTCGCGGGCTCTGCTGGGCAAGGCGTTCACGGGGCTCGGTGTGCGCATGGTCTGGGCTGAGACGATGACCGTGAACCACGGTTCGCGCAACATCATGGAGAAGCTCGCCATGACGCTCGCGGACACCATCCCCACTCCCCCCGACATGGAGATGGTCGAGGGCTCCGAGCACGGGGGCGTGCGGTACGAGATCACCAAGGAACAGTGGGAGCAGCATTAGCCACTGCGCGAACGGCCGTTCTGTATCCAGGCCGTTGAAACCGGTGGGTGGACGGCACAGGTCGCACCAGCGGGGTTGACGGGTCCTCGGCTTCTGCACGTTCGCGTACGCGTCGCTCATCTCGCAGAAGGCCCGCACCTGGGGCTTGCGTTCCAGGCAGCCGGACACCGGCCGGGTACCCATGCCCATCAGCGCGGGGCATGGGAAAGGCCCGTGTGACCGGGCCTTTCCCGTCTCTCAGCGGGGACAGGACGTGAACCTGCGACCTGTGGGTCATGGGCCCCGCGAGCCACCGGGCCGCTCCGCCCGCGTCGGTGCCGCCACTTTCTGCATGAGCGGGGCGGGGCAGGGCGGTGACGTCAGCCCCGGACGATGTTCTCCGCCTGGGGCCCCTTCTGTCCCTGTGTCACATCGAAGGTGACCTTCTCGCCTTCCACCAACTCGCGGTAACCGTTCCCGGCGATGTTGGAGTAGTGCGCGAAAACGTCCGGTCCGCCGCCGTCCTGGGCGATGAAGCCGAAGCCCTTCTCGGCGTTGAACCACTTCACGGTGCCGCTGGCCATGCTGTTGTCCTTCGTTTCTCGCCGGGGCAGGCCCGGCTGGTGGTGAGGGGCGCCCGCACAGGGACACCCGGCGTCCTTTCTACCCGAGACACCTGCGGGTTATCCGACTTTCCGCTCGCACCGCCATCGGCTTGTGCGCTGCGCAGGAGCAGCCGACCATGAGGTCGCCGTCGAAGACGCCGACCGTGCCGCGGTCGAGGTCAAGCTCGGCCATGAAGGGCCGGCCTCGCCGGGGCGGGCGAGGCCGGCCGTGGTGATACCGCCGGCCAGTGCCTGTCCGTCTCATCCTGTTCGGCGGTTCCCGAGTGCCGTGGTCCGCCGCTGAGGCGAGTATGGAACGGGTGCCGTGCGTGCCCCCGAGGGCATCCGAGCGCGAGGTATCTGGACGATGGCGAATCGGCGTCGCGGGAGAACGCTGTGCCGGCGGGCCCAGGTGGGTGCCGCGGTGGTGTGCCTGGGTGTGCTCGGGGCGGTGCTGCCTGGATGCGCCGGCACGGGCGCCGCGACCAGCAGTCCGTCCGCCGAGGCGTCGCTCGCCCCGACGCCGCCGAAGCAACCGCCACCTCAGTTGACGCGGGCGCAGGTGGGAACCGCCGTGGGCCGGCTCGACGGCCTGGTGGGGGACGCGATGCGCAAGACGGGGGTGCCGGGGGTCGCCGTGGGCGTCGTCCACCAGGGCAAGGTCGTGTACGCGAAGGGCTTCGGCGTCCGTGAGCTGGGCAAGAGCGGCAAGGTCGGTCCCGGGACGGTCTTCCAGCTGGCGTCTTTGTCCAAGCCGCTGTCGTCGACCGTCGTCTCCGGGGCCGTAGGACGCGGGGTGGTCGGCTGGAACGACCGGATAGCCGTCCATGATCCGGGCTTCGCGCTCAAGGACCCGTACGTGACGGCGAACGTGACGGTCGCGGACCTGTTCTCCCACCGCAGTGGACTGCCCGACCACGCCGGTGACCTGCTGGAGGACCTTGGCTACCAGCGCGACTACATCCTGGGGCACCTGCGGCTCGAGCCGCTGACCGCGTTCCGCGCGACCTACGCCTACACCAACTACGGCCTCACCGAGGCGGGCGTGGCGGTGGCCGACGCGGCGAAGACCAGCTGGCCGCGGCTGGCGGCGGACACGCTGTTCAAGCCCCTGGGTATGGGTCACTCCAGCTACCGGCGAACCGACTATGACAAGGCCGCGGACAAGGCGTCCGCCCACGTCGAGGTCGACGGACGCTGGAAGCCCTCCACCACCGAGAACGCCGACAGCCAGGCGCCCGCGGGCGGTGCCAGTTCGAACGTCGACGACCTCTCCCGGTGGATGCGCCTGCAACTGGCCAACGGCGCGTTCGACGGGAAGCAGCTGGTCGACCCGGCAGCCCTGGACCAGACCCGCATCCCGCACGCCGTGGCGATGGACCCACTCGCCCCGGCAGGTGAGCCGGGCTTCTACGGGCTCGGTTGGAACGTCGGGTACGACGAGCGCGGACGGCTGCGCCTGAACCATTCCGGCGCCTTCGACCTGGGCGCCGCGACCGAGGTCACCCTGCTGCCCAGCGAACGGCTCGGCATCGTGGTACTGACGAACGGGCAGCCCATCGGCGTGCCGGAGGCGGTGGCCGCCGCGTTCTTCGACATCGCCCAGAACGGCAGGCAGACCGTCGACTGGCTGGCCTTCTACCGAAAAGTGGTGCAGGCCGCCGCCTACACGGGCCGCTCCCCGACGAACTACGCCGAGCCGCCCGCCAAAGCCGCCCCGGCCCGGGCCGACGACGTCTACACGGGCACCTATGCGAACGAGTACTACGGGCCGCTCACCGTCACCCGTGACAACAGCGGCAAGCTGAGCATGACGCTGGGCCCGCTGAAGATGTCGTTCCCCCTGAGGCATTACACCGGTGACACCTTCAGCTACCGGACACAGGGCGAGAACGCTGTCGGCCTGTCCGGCGTCACGTTCCACACCCGTTCCGGCAAGGCCACGAGCGTCACCATCGAGCACCTCGACGCCAACAAACTGGGCACCTTCAGCCGCTGACGGCCTTTGGCCCCAAGCCCCGAGGGCACGACCACCGCCACAGGGCCGGCAGACCCCGACATGGCTCGTCGACGATCACGCTGATCGCCCATCCCGGGGTGGAGCATCCTCACGACCACGACCACGACCACGGCCAGTGAGGCGGTGAAGGACAGGAATACCGGCGATCATGATGAATGCCGCGGCAAAGATCACGCGTGCCATCGCGGGCAGCCCCGCCCCTCCCCCGCAGCGAGCCGGTGGTCGCCGGGCGGGTGCCGGGCCTCGGCGTTTTCGGGACAGCAGGAAGATCTCGCAGCACATGGACGCAGCGGGCCCGCGCCCCGCCACGGCACTGAGCCGCGCGGGCCGCCGGTAAGGGCCGGCCAGGCAGTGGCGCCGGCCGGCGGGCGTCGAACCCCTGCGGTACCCGGCCGGCCGTCCGGCAGATCCGGGCGATCACCCGGGCCATGCCGGTCTCCCGGAACAGCGCGACCGTCCGGGGCTGAGGCCGGCACGTCCACCGGTTCAGCCGGGCCCGCGCCGGCCGCCCCCAGGGGCCAACCGGCGCGGGCCCGCGGCATTCCACGAGGCGACCGACGCACGCTGGACGCGCGGCAGGGGCGGAACGTCAGCCCTGCCGGGCCTTGAAGCGGGGGTCCTTCTTGTTGACGACGAAGGTCACGCCCCGTCGGCGCACCACTTGGGCGCCGGGCCTGGTCTTCAGTGAGCGCAAGGACGTGCGCACCTTCATGAGGGCCTCCTCTCGGGCGGATCGAACGGGCCCGCAGTCAGTGGCGGGCCGAAGCGGTACGGCCGTAGCGCCGCTCGAAGCGCTGCACGCGGCCCGCGGTGTCCACGACGCGCGCGTTGCCGGTGTAGAACGGGTGGCTCGCCGACGAGGTCTCGACGTCGACGAGCGGGTAGGTGGTGCCGTCCTCCCACTGGAGCGTCTGCCGGGTGTCGATGGTCGAGCGGGTGAGCAGGTGGAACCCCGACGCCCGGTCGCGGAAGACGACGGGGCGGGAGACGGGGTGGATGCCGGGCTTCATCGAATGTCCCTCCTCGGGAGCCTCCGTCGCCGGGCGGCGAAGGCGGGTGTCAGCGCTCCTCGCGGAACGGGACGTGCTTGCCGATCACGGGGTCGTACTTGCGCAGGACCAGCCGGTCGGGATCGTTAGTACGGTTCTTGCGGGTCACGTGGACGGCTCCGGTACCGGCCGTCGACCTCAGCGTGACGACGGGCCGCGCGGTGCTGCGTGCCATGAGGGGGCTCCTTCCCTTGTCCCACACCCCGAATCTATTGACTCGGCCATGTCAGACAGCCATGTCAACCACACCGCCCGGCAGCGCATTCCCGCCGAAGCCCATCTCTGGTGAGAGCACCGTTTCGGCAGGTCAAGCGGCTTGCCGGGGTGTGAGGCACGTTCGTCACGGTGATGGCGGGATGCCTTGGCTGGCGCCTGCGGGCTGGGTCACTGCTCTGTTCTAGAGTCCAGGCCGTGACGACTCTCATGATCGATGCAGGTGCGGTTTCGCCGACTGCTCCAGTGACACGGACCGGTGGTGTGCCTCTGGCGCCGGCCGAAACTCTCTGGCCCTGCTGTGCTTCGTGCAACGGCCCGATGCAGTTCCTCGCCCAGGTGGTCCTGGACGACCTTGGGGATGGGCTTGGGCACCGGGGATTCCTGGCCCTGTTCGCATGCCAGAACGATCCGGGAATGTGCGGCGACTGGGAACCGGACTCCGGCGGGAACCAGGCTTTGCTCTTCCCGGCGGACGGCCTTGAGCCGTTGGCCCAGCCCGCCAACGGTGTCGATGAGGCACTGCTTCT
>NZ_JBEXYS010000067.1:0-4710 GCF_040631045.1 Streptomyces sp. NPDC005706
CAGAAGCTGCTCAACACCCTGACCGCCAAGGAGAAGGCGGCCCTCGCCGCCGAGCAGCAGCGGGCCAACCGCTCCTCCAGCGACCGGGTGGACCTGGGCAACGACTCCTCCGCGTCCGGCCGGGCCGCCGCGGCGTTCTCCGCCGCGCAGAGCAAGATCGGCACCCCGTACGTCTACGGCGCGACCGGCCCCTCCTCCTACGACTGCTCGGGCCTGACCTCCTGGGCCTACGCCCAGGCCGGCGTCTCCATACCCCGCACCTCCGAGGCCCAGTCCGGCATCGGCACCCGCCTCACCCGCGGCCAGCTCCAGGTCGGCGACCTGGTCTTCTTCTTCAACGACCTGCACCACGTCGGCCTCTACGCCGGCAACGGCCAGGTGCTGCACGCCCCTCGCACCGGCACGGTCGTGCGGTACGAGTCGATGGACACCATCGGCGGGCCGTTCATGTTCGGCGTCCGCGTCTGACCCTCTTCACGCGGTGACCGGCGGCGGCGCCCTGGTGACCGGCCGCCGGCTCAGTGGTGCGGTACGACGGCCACGGGGCAGCCGACGTGACGTATCGCGGCGTGGGTGACCGGGCCCGTACGCACCAGCGCCGGCCGGCCGGTGAGACGGCGGCCCACCACGAGCAGGCTCGCGCCGGACGCGGCCCGCACCAGCGCGGTGGCCGGCTTCTCCCGTACGACCGTCTCCAGGACATCCACGTCGGGGTACTTGTCCCGCCAGACCTGGAGGACGGCGGAGACGAAGCCCTGCCACTCCCCCGCCCGGCAGGGACCGTCCACCAGGGCGATGTCACCGGGGCCGAGACCGAAGGCCGGCGGCGACTGCCAGGCGTGCACCGCGCGCAGCCGGGCCCGCCGCCGCCGGGCCGCCTCGAAGGCGAACTCGATGACCTCGTCGCACGGGTCCTTGACGTCGAGAGCCAGCACCACGTCGCGGTAGCCGGTGCGGGTCGAGGCGCCGCCACCCGCGGCCGGCAGATGCTCGTCCGCGGCGTCCTCGCCCGCCCTGACCAGGACGACGGGGCCGGTGGCCTGCCCGACCACTCCCAGGGCCACGGACCCCACCAGGAACCCGGCGAGACCGGTCAGCCCGCGCGAGCCCAGGACGAGCAACTCCGCCCGTTCGGCCGCCTTCAGCAGGGCGGCGGTCGCCGGGCCCTCCACCTCCTCGTCGGTGACGCTCGCGGCGGGGACCGCGCCGTGGATCCGTTCCTCCGCCCGGCGCAGGGCCGGTGGCGCCGGCTGCCGCCGCGTGGCGTTCACGGGCTCGCCGTCCGGCCCGGCCGGATGCCACTCCCTGGCGTGGATCAGGCGCAGTGGCCGGTCGCGCCGCGCCGCCTCGCGGGCCGCCCACTCGGCGGCGGCGAGGCTTTCGGGTGATCCGTCGACTCCGGCGACGACGGGTGCGGACTCGGGTGCGGGCATGGTGCCCACCTCCTGTAGGGGTTCTGCTCGTTGGTGCCGGTTCGCGCGGCCCCCGGCGGCAGGCGCCGCGTGTTCGCGCGTGGAGCGGCCGGCGCCCTGGCGGGCGTCGCCGTCCAGCGCCTCTCACAGGCTGCGCAGCCGGTCCTCGGTGACGCCGTGCGGCTCATGCCGGGCGGGCCGCAGGTGGGAGTCGTCCAGGCGGTAGGTGAGCCGGTCGACCACGGCCACGACGCCGTCGATCCGGCGGGTCGTCGAGACGGCGATCTCCGTGTCGCTCCTGCGCTCCATCCGGCCGGCGAGGGTCACCACGCCCTCCACCACGGAGACGTCGATGCTCCGCGGCGGCAGCCACAGCGCGCGCCGCAGGATCTCCTCGATCACTTCGTCGCGGATGCCCCGGTCCGGCTTGAGGAAGACCTGGAGCAGGTCGCGCCGGGTGACGATGCCGACCAACCGGTCCTCCTCGTCCACGACGGGCAGCCGTTCCACGCCCCGCTCGGTCATGGTCCGGGCGGCCTGGGCGACGGTGGCCCCGGCGCCCACGGTGACGGGTGGCTCGGTCATCAACTGGCCGGCCGTGCGGGCCCGGCCCTTGGCGGCGCGCCGCCGGGCGGCTCCGGTCAGCGCCAGGGCGGGCAGCCGGCGCCGGGCGGGCTCGGGCGGCTCGGCCTGACGGGCCACCAGGTCGGTCTCGGACAGGACGCCGACGACCTTCTCGTCCTCGTCGACCACCGGCAGTCCGCTGATCCGGTGTTCGGCGAGCAGCCGTGCCACTTCCCTGAACGGGGTGCCGTACGCCGCCCGGACGACCTCGGTTGTCATCACGGAGCCGACCTTGTCGTGCTTCATGGTGTTCCCTCCCTCAGCTCACCTCGCGGCGCCCAGCGGGTCCGCACGACCGCTGCCCTCATGACTCGTTCTCCCCTCCGGTTCCGCTTCCGGTGCGCTCAGTCGTGGGCCACGACGGCGACGGGGGCGGTCGCGTGGTGCAGTACGGCGTGGGTCACCGGACCGATGTGGGTACCCACGCCCGAGCGGCGGATGCGCCGGCCGACGACGACCAGGGAGGCGTCACGGGCGGCTTCGACGAGGGCGGCCGAGGGGCTCTCGCTACGGGACTCGGCGACGACCTCGACGTCCGGGTACTTCCGCTGCCAGGGTTCCAGCGCCTCGGCCAGGGCTGCGGCGTCGCTCCGCGCCACCATCGCGGTGACCTCGGGGTCGGGCGCCGGGCCGTAGGGGTAGTAGTAGGGCGGGTTCCAGCCGTGCAGCACGCGCAGCGGTACGCCGCGGCGCGCGGCGGTCTCGAAAGCGAACTCGATCGGTGCCGCGTCCGGGCCGGCGGTGTCCAGGCCGAGCAGGACCGGCCGGAACGGGGTGGCCGCGGAGGGGATGCCCGCAGGGTCCTGTTCGTGTTCGTCCGCGGCCTGTTCGCCGGCACGGACCAGGACCACGGGCCGCTCGGTGTGCGCCAGGACCGCGAGGCCGACCGAACCGACCAGGAAGCCGCCGACGCCCCCTGGGCCGCGGGAGCCGAGTACGAGGGTCTCCGCGTCCTCCGCGATCCCGGCCAGTACCTCGGCGGGCCGGCCGGTGAGCTGTTCGGTGACCACCTCGAGGCCGGGGTGGCGCAGCCGCAGGCCCTCGGCCACCTCCCGCAGCATGTTCCCCCAGCCCTCTGCCCGGGAGGCCCCGCTCTCGTCCTGCCCGGTCCCGTACCGGCGGGCCTCGGCGCCCGGCAGCGGGGCCCGGTCCATGGGCTCGGGCAGCGGCTGCCACACGTGGACCAGCTTCACCGGCAGTCCGCGCGGGTTCGCCTCGCGGGCGGCCCACTCCGCGGCGGCGCGGCTCTCGGGCGAGCCGTCGAGCCCTACGGTGATGGTGCGGGGCATGGTCTTCTCCACTTCCTGGATCGGGGACCCTCCGGTCCCGTTCCTGGATCGGGGGCCCTCCGGTCCCGGTTCCAGCGTCGTCCGAGCAGGTCTGTGGTGTCAGGGGCCGCCGGTCCCTCGGGCGGGCCGATGGGCCCTGGCGGCCGGTGGCCGGGCGGCCTCGCGAGTGGGCCGTCCCGGCACGGGGGTCAGCGCAGCCAGGTGTGGTCGCGGACGACGGGGAGCCGGGCCCACAGCCGGCCAAGGCCCCAGGTGGTGCCCGCGCCGGCGGCCGCCACGGCGATCAGCGCCACCGCGTAGATCTCGTGGTATTCGGCGAACGGGTTGGTCGACATGCTCGGCGAGCCGTCCGACAACTGCCTGGCCGGCGGCCACTCGGCCAGCCACATCAGCGCCATCATCGCCGTCCCGGCCAGCGCCGCCGGCCGCAGCGCCGCCCCCGCCGTCACGGCCGCCCCGATGCCCAGCAGACCGAGCATGAACAGCCAGTCCGCCCAGCCCGCCCCGGCCCACGCGTGGAACGCCGACTCCATCGGCCCGGCGGCCACCGAACTCAGGAAACCCTTCGTCGGCGACCCGCCGTCGATCCAGCCCCCGCCCGACGAGGTGGCGTAACCGAGCCCGAAGGCCTTGTCCAGGAACGCCCACAGGAACACGAACCCGGTCAGCAGCCGCAGCGACGCCAGGGCGAGGTCCCGCGCGGTGTGCGTGACGAGGCTCATCGGGGCGGTGGCCGCCGAGTGGGTCCGGGGACCGCGGGAGAACAGGCGCAAGCCCGCGGTGCGGTGAGAGTGCTCGTGCACGGCCATGATGGCGTTCCCTTCGGTGAGTTCAGGTCCTCGTTTGCTTGACGCCTCCACTCTCGCGGTGTGCGCCGCCCCGCACCCGATGCCGAAGGGCTCCGTCGGTGGGGCTGAACGTCCCTGTCCGCCGGGCCCGTTGGCGGGCGGCGAGGAGCGCGGGCGGTGCGCCGATCGGCAGAACCCGCGTCACGACACAGAGATGCCCGGCCGGAACGAACGGCCGGGCACCTCTCCCATGTCTCCTGACGTCAGCTGCCGCCCGGCTTCTGGCGGCCCATCACCTGGGTGGCGATCACGGCGGCCTGGACGCGGCGCTCGACGCCGAGTTTGGCGAGCAGCCGGGAGATGTGGTTCTTCACCGTCTTCTCGGCGAGGTACAGCCGCTGGCCGATCTGACGATTCGTCAGTCCTTCGCCGATGAGGGCCAGGATCTCCCGTTCGCGGTCGGTCAGGCCGGGCAGCTCGTCCGGCTCCTCCTGCGGCTCCTGGCCGCCGCGCAGCCGGGCCATCAGCCTGGCGGTGGCGCTCGGGTCGAGCAGGGACTGGCCGCGGGCCACGGTGCGTACGGCGGACACCAGGTCC
>NZ_JBEXYS010000068.1:0-3592 GCF_040631045.1 Streptomyces sp. NPDC005706
AACGAAATGGCGGCGCAGGGAGCCGGCCTCGGCCTGCGCATCATCACCACCTGGTCACCCCAAGCCGTGGAACTCTTCGACGCCCTCATCCTCCCGCCGAGCGCCGACGATGTCGTGCTGTCCGGAACGTACCTGCCGCACGCCACGTCCGGCCCCCGCACGAACAGTCCGCGCACCGCCCGCGGTATCGGAGCGGTCGTGGAGACGGCGCGCCGACGCCTGATCGAGTACCTGCCCGACTACATGGTGCCCTCGGCGGTTGTGGCACTGGGCCGTCTGCCGCGTACACCGAACGGAAAGCTTGACCGCAGAGCTCTGCCGATGCCTGACCACGCGGTCGGCATCGACAGCCGCGGCCCGCGTACCGCCGAGGAACAGGTCCTGTCCACGCTCTTCGCGGAAGTCCTCGGCATCGACCGGGTCGGCATCGACGACAACTTCTTCGGCCTCGGCGGACACTCCCTCCTCGCCACCCGGCTCACCAGCCGCATCCGCAGCGTTCTCGGCGCCGAGTTTCAGGTCAGGGACGTCTTCGAGACGCCCACCGTTGCGGGGCTCGCGCAGCGGGTGAACCAGGGAAGCCGAACCCGCGCGGCACTCACCGCGGTCGAACGCCCCGACCTGGTCCCCCTCTCGTTCGCCCAGCGCCGTCTCTGGTTCCTGCACAAGCTGGAGGGCCGTTCGGCCACGTACAACATGCCTCTGGCCTTCCGTCTGACGGGGGTCCTGGACTCCAGGGCGCTGCACGACGCACTGCGCGACGTCCTTGGCCGGCATGAGTCGCTGCGCACGGTCTTCCCGGAGATCGACGGCCGGCCGTATCAGCAGGTGCTGGACGTCACGAAGGCGGACTTCGGCTGGGAGCACCGCACGGTCGTCGAGTCGGAACTCGCACCGGCGCTGGAAGAAGCGGCTCGCCACGGCTTCGATCTCTCCACCGAAGTACCGGTGCGGGCTTGGCTCTTCGAGGTGAACGACGGCGAGAGCGTCCTGTTGCTGCTGTTGCATCACATCGCGGCCGACGGCTGGTCGATGGGTCCGTTGGCCCGGGACGTGGTCACGGCATACACCGCCCGGTCCCAGACAACCGCCCCTCAGTGGACGGAACTCTCCGTCCAGTACGTGGACTACACCCTGTGGCAGCGCGACCTGCTCGGAGAGGAGAGCGACCCGGACAGCCTCTTCCGGCGGCAGGTCGACTACTGGACGCAGCAACTGCACGGCATGCCGGAACTGGTGAGCTTCCCCACCGACCGGGCGCGGCCTGCGGTCGCCTCGTACAAGGGGACAACCGCCAAGTTCAGGGTCGAGGGCGAACTCCACCGTCGCATGGTGGAGTTGGCACAGGTGTCGGGCAGTACGGTGTTCATGGTGCTGCAGGCGGGAATGGCGGCGCTTCTGACCCGTCTTGGTGCCGGCCACGACATTCCCCTGGGCAGTGGTGTCGCCGGACGCACCGATGAAGCACTCGACGATCTCGTGGGTCTCTTCGTCAACACCTTCGTCCTGCGTACCGACACGTCCGGAGATCCCACCTTCGAAGAGCTCCTGCATCGTGTGCGCGATACCAGCCTCGCTGCCTACGCGCACCAGGACGTTCCCTTCGAACACCTCGTCGAGCTCCTCAACCCCCACCGCACCACCAGCCACCACCCCCTCTTCCAGGTCGCACTCGTCCTCCAGAACACCGCCCAAGGAGACTTCGACCTTCCCGGCCTGACGGTTCGCGCGAGCGAGGCGGAGACCGGCACGTCACGCTTCGACATGCTCTTCTCCCTCACGGAGCGCTTCACCGCCGCAGGGAGCCCGGCTGGCATCGAGACTGTGGTCGAGTACTCCACCGACCTCTTCGACCGGTCCACCATCGAGCAGATCTTCGATCGGTGGATACGTCTCATCGGCCAGGTACTGAGCGCTCCGGACCAGCCGATCGGCCGGCTCGGCCTGCTGACGGCCGTCGAGCGAGAGCGGGTGCTGACGGAGTGGAACGGCGCCGAGACCGAAGTGCGCCCGGACACGATGGTCGGCCTGCTCGAAGCGCAGGTCCGGCTCACTCCCGACGCGCCCGCCGTGCTCTTCGCGGACACCGTGCTCACGTACGCCGAGTTGCACGGCCGGGCGAACCAACTGGCTCGTCACCTGGTCGGCTTGGGCGTCGGTCCTGAAAGTGTGGTGGCGGTGGCGCTGCCGCGCTCAGCCGACACGATCGTCGCGTTGCTCGCGGTGATCAAGGCCGGCGGCGCGTATCTTCCGTTGGACCCTGACGATCCGAGCGAGCGCCTGCGCACCATGTTGCTGGATGCTCGCCCGGCAGTGGCCGTCGTCGCGGCAAGGAGCCGTCCGGTCGCCTCGGGCCAGGGCGTGCCGTGCGTGGTCATCGACGACGGAGAGACGAGCGCCTTCATCGCCGGACAGCCCACGGCCGATCTGTCGGCGGACGAGCGCACGGGCGCCCTGACACCGGCCAACGCGTTCTACATCATCTACACCTCGGGGTCCTCCGGCCGGCCCAAGGGCGTCGTGGTCGAACACCGTGGCATGGCCAACAACCTTCAGTGGATGCAGTCGGCTCACCCTGTGGGCGCGGACGACGTAGTGCTGTTCCGGACCTCGGTGCGGTTCGACTCCGTGGGGCTGGAGATCTGGTACCCGTTGCTGTCCGGGGCCGCGATCTGCGTGGCGACCGGCGATGTCGTCCGCGATCCGCAGAGGCTGGCCTCGCACATCGCGGAGAACGGCGTCACTGTCGCCCAGTTCCCTCCCTCTCTGCTGGCGAATCTGCCCCATCCGCCCGCGACGCACTGCGTCAGCCGCATCTGGTCCAGCGGCGAGGCACTCCGCACTGATCTCGCGGCGGCAATAGCCGACGCCTGGGGGAGCGAACTCTCCAATCTGTACGGACCGACCGAGATGACCATCCAGGTGGCTTCCTCCGCCTGGCAGCGAGTCACGGACGGAGGTGTCGGCTCCGCGGTCCCCATCGGCCGACCCGTCTGGAACACGCGGGTGTTCGTGTTGGATGAGGCGCTGGAGCCGGTTCCGGTGGGCGTCGTCGGTGAACTGTATGTCGCCGGTGTTCAGGTGGCTCGGGGGTATCTGGGACGTCAGGCGTTGACGGCTGAGCGTTTTGTCGCCTGTCCGTTCGCGGTGGGTGAGCGCATGTACCGCACCGGTGATCTGGTGCGCTGGCGCGGTGACGGGCAGCTGGAGTTCGTCGGGCGTGGTGACGAGCAGGTGAAGCTGCGCGGCTTCCGTATCGAGCCGGGCGAGGTGGAATCCCGTCTGTCCGAATGCGCCGGAGTGCGTCAGGCCGCCGTGTTGGTGCGCGAGGACGAGCCCGGCGATCGGCGTCTGGTCGCCTACATCGTTCCCGATCTGGAAGCAGCTGCCGCAGCAGACATCGAAACCACCGGTGACACCCAGGGCAGGCAGGTGGAGGAGTGGCGGGAGATCTACGATTCCGTCTACACCGGAGCCGGAGCCAGGTCGAGGGTTGCCGGGGCTGCTTTCGGTGAGGATTTCTCCGGGTGGGACAGTTCTTACACCGGTGAGCCGGTCCCGTTGGATGAGATGCGGGAGTGGCGGGATGCGG
>NZ_JBEXYS010000069.1:0-2343 GCF_040631045.1 Streptomyces sp. NPDC005706
GACTGGAACGCCGATGCGCACACATCACCCGAGGCGTCCGACACCACACTGCCCGATCTGTTCGCGGCGCAGGCGGCGCGCACACCTGAGGCCCCCGCCCTCACCTTCCGGCGATCCACGCTCTCGTACGCCGAACTCGACGAGCGCTCCAACCGGCTCGCACGGCACTTGATGGCGTGTGGGGCTGGACCGGAGAAGTTCGTCGCTCTTGTGATGCCGCGTTCTGCGGAGCAGATCGTGGCGCTGCTGGCCGTGGTCAAGTCGGGGGCCGCGTACGTCCCGATCGACCCAGAGCAGCCGAGGGAGCGGATGGCGTACATGCTCACGGACGGCGCGCCGGCCCTGTTGCTGACCGTCGGGGCCGTCGCGGACCGCCTGCCCGAGACGTCGGTGGAGCGGATCCTGCTGGACGCTCCGGAAACGGTCCGTGCAATCGGTGTCCTGTCCGCGTCCGGCATCAGCGCCGCCGACCGGCCCACGGCGCTGCTCGCGGACAGTCCCGCGTACGTCATCCACACCTCGGGTTCCACCGGGGATCCCAAGGGCGTACTCGTTTCCCACCGCAATGTCACCCGGCTGTTCACCTCGGCCGCACAGCGGCTGTCCTTCGGGCCGGAAGACGTGTGGACGGGGTTCCATTCCTACGCGTTCGACTTCTCGGTGTGGGAAGTGTGGGGGCCCCTGCTGCACGGCGGGCGCCTCGTCGTGGTCCCGCGAGACGTGACCCGCTCGCTCGCCGACTTCCTGCAGCTCCTGGCCGACGAACGGGTCACGGTGCTCAGCCAGACCCCGTCCGCATTCTACGAGTTGATGAGGGCGGACGAGGAGGAGCCGGCGCACGATCCGTGGCACACGCTGCGGTACGTGGTCCTCGGCGGCGAAGCTCTGGACTTCGGACAGCTCGGCAGCTGGTACGCGCGGCGTACCGGGCAGGCTCCGACGCTGGTCAACATGTACGGCATCACCGAGACGACGGTGCACGTCACCGAGTTGGCGCTCGATGCCGAGACGGTGTCCGCGCGGACGGCCGGCCTCGTCGGCCGCGCGCTTCCCGATCTTCGGGTGCACGTGCTCGACGACTCCCTGAACCTGCTGCCCCCCGGCGTGCCCGGTGAGATGTACGTGGCCGGACCGGGCCTGGCCCGCGGCTATCTGGGCCGGCCCGGTCTGACGTCCGAGCGGTTCGTGGCCGACCCCTTCGGTCCGGCGGGGTCGCGGATGTACCGCACCGGTGACATCGCCAGGTGGAACACCGACGGGGTCCTGGAGTACACGGGCCGCTCCGACGACCAGGTCAAGGTCCGAGGGTTCCGCCTCGAGCTCGGCGAGGTACGGGCCGCCCTGGCGTCCCGCCCCGACGTCGCGCAGAGCGTGGTGGTGGTGCGTCGCGACCGCCCCGGGGACACCCGTCTGGTCGCCTATGTCGTCCCGGCAGGACCGTCGCCGGACCCGGCGATGCTGCGCGCGTACCTCGCCGAACGCCTCCCCGAGTACATGGTGCCGTCCGCCGTGATGGTGCTCGACCGCCTGCCCCTGACGGTCAACGGCAAACTGGACCAGAAGGCGCTGCCGGTACCGGACTACGCGGCGGCCGCGGACGGCCGTGCTCCGCGCACCCCGCAGGAAGAGGGGCTGTGCGCTCTCTTCGCCGAGGTGCTGGGGGTGGAGAAGGTCGGTGTCGACGACAGCTTCTTCGACCTCGGAGGGCACTCCCTCCTCGCCACCCGGCTCGTCAGCCGCATCCGCACGCAGCTGGGGGCGGAGATCCCGATCGCCGCCGTGTTCGAGGCTCCGACCGTCGCCGCTCTGGCGCCGCGCCTCACGGACGACGGCACGGCGCGACCCGCACTGGTGCGCATGGCGCGCCCGGACGTGGTTCCGTTGTCGTTCGCGCAGCGTCGTCTGTGGTTCCTGCAGCAGTTGGAAGGTGGCTCGGCGTACAACGTGCCGATGGCGCTCCGGCTCAGGGGTGAGCTGGACGAGGAGGCGCTGCGCGAGGCGCTCGGCGATGTCATGGGCCGGCACGAGTCGCTGCGCACGGTCTTCCCGGAGACCGACGGTGAGCCTGGTCAACTGGTCCTGGAACCCACGGATGTGCGTGTGGCGTGGGAACGGCGGCACGTTCAGGAGTCACAGCTGCCGCAGGTCCTGGACGCGGCAGCGGGACACGTCTTCGACTTGTCCTGCGAGACGCCGGTGCGAGCCTGGCTCTTCTCCGTCGGCACGGGCGAGAGCGTTCTGCTGCTGGTGCTGCATCACATTGCGGCTGATGGCTGGTCCATGGGTCCGTTGGTCCGTGACGTCGTCACGGCGTATACGGCCCGTGTGGGGGGTGTCGTGCCG
>NZ_JBEXYS010000071.1:0-1555 GCF_040631045.1 Streptomyces sp. NPDC005706
TCGGCCAGCAGCACGGTGTCCGGGTACTGGGCGTCGATCTCCTTGCGGACCCGCTTCAGGAACTGGTGCGTGGCCGGCAGGTTCTCGCAGTTGGTTCCCTCCTGCTGGTACAGGTACGGCACGGCGTCCAGGCGGAACCCGTCGATGCCGAGGTCCAGCCAGAACTTCAGCGCGGAGATCATCTCCTCCTGCACCGCCGGGTTCTCGTAGTTGAGGTCCGGCTGGTGCGAGAAGAAGCGGTGCCAGTAGTACTGCTTGCGTACGGGGTCGTACGTCCAGTTGGAGGCCTCGGTGTCGACGAAGATGATCCGGGCGTCCTGGTACTGCTTGTCGTCGTCGGCCCAGACGTAGTAGTCCCCGTACGGGCCGTCCGGGTCTCTCCTCGACTCCTGGAACCACGGGTGCTGGTCGCTGGTGTGGTTCATGACGAAGTCGATGATGACGCGCATACCGCGCTGGTGCGCCGAGTCGACGAACTCGACGAAGTCGGCCAGGTCACCGAACTCGGGTAGCACGGCCGTGTAGTCGGAGACGTCGTAACCGCCGTCCCTGAGCGGGGACTTGAAGAAGGGCGGCAGCCAGAGGCAGTCGACGCCGAGCCACTGCAGGTAGTCGAGTTTGGCGGTCAGGCCCTTGAGGTCGCCGATGCCGTCACCGTTGCTGTCCTGGAAGGAGCGGACCAGGACCTCGTAGAAGACGGCGCTCTTGAACCAATCCGGATGCCGGTCCTTGGCGGGAGTGTCCTCGAAGGTGTCCGGGACGGGCTCGTTGACGATCATATGGCGGGTGACCCTCCGGTCGGCGGGGTGGACGGTCGCAGAACCTGGCTGTGCTCACCCGGTGGACGTTCCCCGGGCTCCCGGCCGACGGCCAGCACATGCGCGCCGCCCGGACCGAGGCGCACATAACTGGCCCTGCCCCAGTGATAGGTGTCGCCGGTGAGCAGGTCGCGCACCGGCGTCGACTCGTGCCATTCCAGGCCGAGTTGCGGCATGTCCAACGAGACCGTGGCTTCCTGGGTGTGGTGGGGGTCGAGGTTGGCGACCACCAGAACCGTGTTCGATCCGCTCCGCTTCGAGTAGACGATCACCGGGTCCTTGTCGGCGTGGTGGAAGTGGAGGTCGCGCAGTTGCCGCAGGGCCGGGTTGGCGCGCCGGATGGCGTTGAGCTGGGTGATGAGGGGGGCGATGGTGCGGCCCTCGCGTGCGGCGGCTTCCCAGTCGCGCGGTTTGAGCTGGTACTTCTCGGAGTCGAGGTATTCCTCGCTGCCTTCGCGGAACGGCGTGTTCTCGCAGAGTTCGTAGCCGCTGTAGACGCCCCAGGCGGGGGAGAGGGTCGCGGCGAGGACGGCGCGGACCTCGAAGGCGGGGCGGCCGCCGTGCTGGAGGTAGCCGTGCAGGATGTCGGGGGTGTTGGCGAAGAAGTTCGGCCGCATCCAGGCCGCCGCCTCGCCCGACAGCTCGGTCAGGTACTCCGTCAGCTCCTGCTTGGTGTTGCGCCAGGTGAAGTAGGTGTACGACTGCTGGAAGCCGATCTGGGCCAGGGTGTGCATCAT
>NZ_JBEXYS010000072.1:0-1521 GCF_040631045.1 Streptomyces sp. NPDC005706
CAGCTCGAGGAAGGCCCTGACCACAGCACCGCCATGAACTTCGGCGGCTGCGGCAGCGCCTACGCGTTCGCCTGCGAGCCGTGTGGCCACGCGAAACTTCTGTGGCAATGCTGAACCAAGTTATGGATCACGTCTCGGACCCGGTCCTCGCTGGCAGACGCCACCTCAGCGAATCTTCGACACGGGCATACCTTGCGCGAACAACACCACCATCCGGGCCCGCGCCAGGCCACCATCGATCCCATGGTCCCTGCGGATGATCCGCAGCAGCCATCCGCCCGGACAGCCTGGCGACAGCACATCCTCCGGACCAGCATCCACGTCACGACACAACAGGACGAACCTTGTCTGATGCGGCGCGAGTTCAGCCCGGTCCGCGTTGGCCCTTTAGTGTGTGACATCGCGAGAGTCATCGACAGGTCCGGAGTTGCCATGCCACCGCCGCTGAAGCTGTCCGCGATCACACTCGACTGCTCAGACCCGCTGGCGCTTGCGGCGTTCTATCAGCAGGCCACCGGCCTCGAACGGCATCCGAAGTCCGACGCCGACTTCGCCGGTCTCAACCGCGAGGACGGACTCTTCATCGGTTTCCAGCGAGTCGACGACTACCGGGCTCCCCGCTGGCCCCACCAAACCGTTCCCCAGCAGTTCCACCTCGACTTCGACGTCGACGACCTGGACGAGGCCGAGGCATGGCTCTTGGAACTGGGCGCAAGCAAGCCGGAGCATCAGCCCGATGAAGAGCGTTGGCGGGTCCTCATCGATCCGGCCGGGCATCCTTTCTGTCTGACGGCCAAAGGCTGATCTCACTGTGAGCGGCCCCGCGGCCGAGACACCCGGGCGTGGCGGCCGCGTGTGGGCGGCTTCCACGTCGGCGGGGTGGTACGGGCATGAGCCTTGGCTCCCCGGGCTCGTGGGCGGTTCAGGAGGGCCGGGACCGCAGGCGGCGCACCATGCGGGCGTCCTCGAAACCCACCTGCCGGGCCGCGGACTCGATGGTGGCGCCTTGGCTGATCAGGTGTTCGGCCCGCTCCAGGCGCAGGGTCTGCTGTTGACATCCTCGCCCACCTAAAGGAGGGCGATTCCCGTCTGCCGCACCGTTGTCGGGTGCGACTTCGGGCGGGTTCCCGCTTCGCCGCGCTGTGCGGGGACGGGTCCCCGTCTTACCTGCGCTCCACGGGCTGATACGGCCAGTCCGGCCGCCTTGGCGACGTTGACCGCCGCGTTGATGTCCCGATCCAGGACGGCCCCGCATGCCTGGCACGTCCACACGCGGACGTGCAGGGGCTTGGGACCGTCCTGGACGCCGCAGACCGAGCAGACCTGCGAGGTGGGCTCAAACCGGCCGATGCGCACGAAAGTGCGCCCGTACCGGGCGGCCTTGTACTCCAGCATGCCCACGAACGCCGCCCATCCGGCGTCGTGCACGGACTTGGCCAGGCGCGTGCGGGCGAGCCCTTTCACCGCCAGGTCCTCCACCGCGACCGCTTGGTTCTCGCGGATCAGCTTCGTGGAGAGCCG
>NZ_JBEXYS010000073.1:0-1479 GCF_040631045.1 Streptomyces sp. NPDC005706
CGCAGAATCCAGGATCAGAGCAGCCCCCACAGCCACACAGACTGGCACCGGTCAATCCCTGGCATAACCCAGCACCACAGGTGAAAACGACCTCTTAGACGTCGTTTCTTATGGCTGACCCTCGCGCCGCTGACTGACTGCGCGGATGTCAGTGCGGTATGGGAGCCTCCCGGGCATGACTTACGACCTTGCTGTCTGGGAAGGCGAGAGACCAGCGGATGACAAGACCGCCGGCCAGATCTTCAGCGATCTGTACGACCGCTACATCGATGGTGAGGTGGAGGAGCCTCCCTCCGAACGCATTGCGGCCTACATCGCTGCGTTGCTTGAGCGGTGGCGCGACATCACCGAGGACGACGAGGACACCTCGCCCTGGTCCACTGGTCCGTTGATCGACGAGGCAAGCGGTCCGCTGATCTACTTCGCCATGCGGTGGAGCATGGCTGAAGAGGCATCGGCCTACGCGGCGGCCGTCGCGCAGTCCATGGGGCTGATCTGCTTCGACGTTCAGCAGGACCGGCTCAGGCCGTGAGCGCGGTAACCAATCGGCGGTAGCCGATGAGGGTTGCGGCTATGCCGACAAAGGCGAGAAAGTGTTCGGCCTTACGTTCGTAGCGGCGGTGGAGCCTTCGGCAGCCGGCCAGCCAGGACACGGTTCTCTCCACCACCCAGCGGTGCCTGCCCAGCCGTTGTGATGACTCAATGCCCTTACGTGCGATGCGGTGGCGGATGCCACGCTTGCGGAGCCATCGGCGCAGGTGGTCGTAGTCGTAACCTTTGTCCGCGTGCAGTTTCGCCGGTCTCCGGCGCCGGGGCCCGCGGCGGGACTGGATGGGCGGCATGCCCCGCACGAGCGGTTCCAGACCCTGGCTGTCGTGCATGTTCGCACCGGAGATACCCAAGGACAGCGGAAGCCCGTTCCGGTCACAGATCAGGTGGATCTTCGATCCCAGCTTGCCGCGATCGGTCGGATTCGGTCCCGTCAGCGGCCCCCTTTTGCGGCGCGCAGGCTGACCGAGTCGATCGCGCACCGGGACCAGTCCAGCTCACCCCGCGCTCCGAGTTCGTCGAGGATCACGCGGTAGAGCCGGGCCCAGACCCGGTCCCGGCTCCACTGGGCGAACCTGCGGTAGACCGTGGGCCAGGCGGGGCCGAACACCGGCGGCAGTTGCCGCCACGTGCAGCCTGACGTCGCCACGAAGATGATCGATGCCAAAGCTTCACGGTCACCTGCCCGACGCCGACCCCCACCCTGCGGACGCGTGACCACAGTCGGCGGCACCACTCGCCTGAACAGCACCCACAACTCGTCCGGCACCAGCCGCTCAACGAGATCAGTCACGTATGGATCAACGACCGATCACGCCATAAGAAACGACGTCTTAGAGGTCGTTTTCACCTGTGGTGCTGGGTTATGCCAGGGATTGACCGGTGCCAGTCTGTGTGGCTGTGGGGGCTGCTCTGATCCTGGATTCTGCG
>NZ_JBEXYS010000074.1:0-1478 GCF_040631045.1 Streptomyces sp. NPDC005706
CAATACCGGTGATTTAGGTCGTTTTCCGGCTGGTCGAGGTGGCTCTGGTGGGCCCGACCAGCCGGACCGTCGGGGTGTCTGGCCGTGGTGGGCTGTGGTGCTCGGTTCGTTTGAGGGCCCAGTTGGACATCTTGCGTTTGATCACACGCGGGTTGGAGCGCAACCGCCGTGCGGGCAGCAGCCGTTCGGTGATCTCACGCAGGCTCTGGGTGATGGCCCGGGCCAGTCGCGAGGGGGGAAAGCGCCGCCTGCCCGGTGACGTGGCGGCGGACGATGCGAAGGGTGCGGGTGAAGGAGATCCGGTCGGGATCGTGCCCGGCCTTGAGGGCAGCCTGGTGCATCAGGTCCCGCAGCGCGTGGTGGACCAGCAGGAACGCGAAGATCTCCTGTTCGACGCCGCGTGGGTGCTGGGAACGCAGCACCAACCCCGGAACGCCCTGGTGGTTCTTGATCTCGTCCAGGGTGTTCTCGATCTCCCACCGCTGGGCATAGAGGGAGGCAAGCTCCTCGGCCGGTGCCTGCTCGGGGTCGAGGATGGTGGTGATCAGGCGGTAGACGGTGCCGTCACCGCCGGATGGGCCGAGGGTGTATTCGATCACCCGCACCCGCTCGGGGTCCGCACGCCGGTAGTTGTCCCGCGCGGCGACAATCTCCGACAGGTAGGAGCCGTCGGCGAGGGTTTCCAGGACCGGCAGCACCACGACGCTGCGGACCCGCCACAACAGATCCGCTCCGCCCGCCTTCGCCGCCCGCCACAGGTCGAGGCCGCAAAACCCCCGGTCGGCGAGCACGAGCATGCCCTTCGTCAGCGCGGGGAACAGTCGCTGGGCCAGGGCGGTCTCGTGGACCTTGAGTGGTCCGACCTCGGCCGCGAACACGGCATGGGTGCCGCACTCGGCCAGGGCCGCCACCCTCGCCTGCGGATACGCACTGCGGCCCTGCCCACGACTGGTACCGGGACGACCGAAGAACTGCGCGTTCGCCGCGGTGTCCGGAACGTCGAAGACCGTGCCGTCCACCGCGACCAGCCGCCACCGCCGATACCAGGCACCCTGCGTGCGCGCGATGGCCACCGGCCGGCACACCCGGGCGAACAGGGCCCGCAACGGCTCCGGTCCAAGCCGCAACCGGGCCCGCCCGATCGCCGCCGTCGTGGGAACCCGCCACGTCGTCGCCCACCGGCCCTCACGCTCCAGCCCCTGAACCAGAAGCCGGGCCACCTCTTCATAGCCCTGCCCGAAGAACAGACACATCGCCAGGACGAAGTAGACCACCACCCGTGCCGGCAGCAGCCGCGTCCGCTGCTCGACCCGGCCGCACTCGGCGACCACCTCATCGACCAGCTCCGGCGGAAACGCCCGCGTCAGCACCCCCAACGCGATCCGATCCGAGAACCGACCAACCTCCGACGACTTCACCTGACCCGGCCTTGGCACAACCCATCCAACGACCAGGCCCCAACAAAGTCACCGGTATTG
>NZ_JBEXYS010000075.1:0-1436 GCF_040631045.1 Streptomyces sp. NPDC005706
CAATGCCGGTGACTTAGATGTCCTGCGTTCGTTGGTTGTGGTGTGGCGAGGGTGGGGCAGGTCAAGTCGCCTGCGGGTGAGCGTTTGTCGGACCGGATTGCCATCGGGGTGCTGACGCGGGCGTTTCCGCCGCAGGTGGTCGACGAGGTGGTCGCGGAGACCGGGCGGGGCGAGCAGCGCAGTCGTCTGCTGCCGGCCCGGGTGGTCGTGTACTTCGTGCTGGCGATGTGTCTGTTCTTTGGGCAGTCGTATGAGGAGGTGGCGCGGCTGCTGGGCGCGGGTCTGGGCGACGCGGGGCGGTCGTGGCGGGTGCCGACGACCGCCGCGATCGGGCGGGCGCGTCGGCGTCTGGGCGTGGAGCCGTTGAAGATGTTGTTCGCGCGGGTGTGCCGTCCGGTGGCGGTGGCGGAGACGGCGGGTGCCTGGTATCGGCGGTGGCGTCTGGTGGCAGTGGACGGCACGACCCTGGATCTCGCGGACACAGCGGAGAACGACAGATTCTTCGGCCGTCCGGGCTCGGGGCGGGGGACGGGTGCGTTCCCGCAGGCCAGGGTGGTGGCGTTGGCCGAGTGCGGGACGCACGCGGTGTTCGGTGCGGCTGTCGGGCCGTTGTCGGTGAGTGAGCCGGTGCTGTCCCGGCAGCTGTTCACCGGCCTGCGGGCGGGGATGCTGCTGCTGGCTGACCGGGGCTTTTATGGGTTCGAGCTGTGGCAGGCCGCCCGGGCCACCGGCGCGGACCTGCTGTGGCGGATGCGTAAGAGCGCGGCTCTGCCCGTGGTGCAGGTCCTGGCCGATGGCTCCTACCTCAGCACCGTCCATGCCGAGTCGGACCGCAAGAGCCGCCGCAACCCGGTGGTCGTCCGCGTGGTCGAGTACACCCTTGCCCGCAACGGCGATGCCACCGTCTACCGTCTGCTGACCACCTTGCTCGACCCTGAGCAGGCACCGGCGAAGGAGCTGGCCGCGCTCTACGCCCAGCGGTGGGAGATCGAGACCACGCTGGACGAGATCAAGACCCACCAGCGCGGCCCGAAGCTCGTCCTGCGCTCGAAATACCCCTGGGGCGTGGAGCAGGAGATCTACGGCTTCCTCCTGGTGCATCACGCCATCCGGCAGCTGATGCACCAGGCCGCCACCGGCCAGGGTCTTGACCCCGACCGGCTCTCCTTCACCCGGTCCCTGCGGATCGTGCGCCGCCAGGTCCCGGCCCAGGCGGCGTTTTCCCCCCGGCCGACTCGCCCGGGCCCTCACCCGCACCCTGGCTGAGATCACCGAACGTCTGCTGCCCCCACGCCGCCGCCGAACCTGCCCCCGAGTGATCAAACGCAAGATGTCCAACTGGCCACTCAAACGGGCCGAGCACCGCAACTGGCTACCACCCGCACCGGACGCGGTGACCATCACGCGGCAAGGCACAAGCTAAGTCACCGGCATTG
>NZ_JBEXYS010000076.1:0-1435 GCF_040631045.1 Streptomyces sp. NPDC005706
TCTCGTGACTGCGTGCCTTTTGAAGAATGAGCCTGCGAGTTTGCGGTGTGTTGCGAGGTTAACCCGAGTGGGGAAGCCGTAGCGAAAGCGAGTCCGAACAGGGCGATTCAGTAGCACGCTCAAGACCCGAAGCGGAGTGATCTAGCCATGGGCAGGTTGAAGCGGAGGTAAGACTTCGTGGAGGACCGAACCCACCAGGGTTGAAAACCTGGGGGATGACCTGTGGTTAGGGGTGAAAGGCCAATCAAACTCCGTGATAGCTGGTTCTCCCCGAAATGCATTTAGGTGCAGCGTCGTGTGTTTCTTGCCGGAGGTAGAGCACTGGATAGGCGATGGGCCCTACCGGGTTACTGACCTTAGCCAAACTCCGAATGCCGGTAAGTGAGAGCACGGCAGTGAGACTGTGGGGGATAAGCTCCATGGTCGAGAGGGAAACAGCCCAGAGCATCGACTAAGGCCCCTAAGCGTACGCTAAGTGGGAAAGGATGTGGAGTCGCACAGACAACCAGGAGGTTGGCTTAGAAGCAGCCACCCTTGAAAGAGTGCGTAATAGCTCACTGGTCTAGTGATTCCGCGCCGACAATGTAGCGGGGCTCAAGCGTACCGCCGAAGTCGTGTCATTGCAGCATATACGGCCAACGCCGGCTGTGATGGGTAGGGGAGCGTCGTCTGCCGGGTGAAGCGGCACTGGAAGGTAGTCGTGGACGGTTGACGAGTGAGAATGCAGGCATGAGTAGCGATACAAACGTGAGAAACGTTTGCGCCGATTGACTAAGGGTTCCTGGGTCAAGCTGATCTGCCCAGGGTAAGTCGGGACCTAAGGCGAGGCCGACAGGCGTAGTCGATGGATAACCGGTTGATATTCCGGTACCCGCTGTGAAGCGTCAAACATCGAGCATCGTGATGCTAAGGCCGTGAAGCCGCCCTGATCTCTTCGGAGTTGAGGGGAGTGGTGGAGCCGCCGAACCAAGCGGTTAGTAGGTGAGTGATGGGGTGACGCAGGAAGGTAGTCCATCCCGGGCGGTGGTTGTCCCGGGGTAAGGGTGTAGGACGAGTGGTAGGCAAATCCGCCGCTCATGTGTCTGAGACCTGATGCCGAGCCGATTGTGGTGAAGTGGATGATCCTATGCTGTCGAGAAAAGCCTCTAGCGAGTTTCATGGCGGCCCGTACCCTAAACCGACTCAGGTGGTCAGGTAGAGAATACCGAGGCGTTCGGGTGAACTATGGTTAAGGAACTCGGCAAAATGCCCCCGTAACTTCGGGAGAAGGGGGGCCACACTCGGTGAGAGCACTTGCTGCTCGAGCTGGGGGTGGCCGCAGAGACCAGCGAGAAGCGACTGTTTACTAAAAACACAGGTCCGTGCGAAGCCGTAAGGCGATGTATACGGACTGACGCCTGCCCGGTGCTGGAACGTTAAGGGGACCGGTTAGCTC
>NZ_JBEXYS010000077.1:0-1336 GCF_040631045.1 Streptomyces sp. NPDC005706
GGCGGCCGCCCCGCCTTCGAGGTCCGCGCCGTCCTCGCCGCGACCCTCTCCCCCGCCTGGGGCGTCTACAGCGGCTACGAACTCTGCGAGAACACCCCCTTCAGGCAGGGCAGCGAGGAATACCTCGACTCCGAGAAGTACCAGCTCAAACCCCGCGACTGGGAAGCCGCCGCACGCGAGGGCCGCACCATCGCCCCCCTCATCACCCAGCTCAACACCATCCGCCGGCAGCACCCCGCGCTGCAGCGTCTGCGGAACCTCCGCTTCCATCGGACCGACAACGACAACGTGCTCGCCTACAGCAAGAGCACGGGCCCGGACACGGTCATCGTGGTCGTCAACCTCGACCCGCACCACACCCAGGAGGCCACGGTCTCGTTGGACATGCCGCAACTCGGCCTGGACTGGAACGCCGCCCTGTCCGTGCACGACGAACTGACAGGCGAGAGCTATCACTGGGGCAGGACCAACTACGTGCGCCTCACGCCCGGCCGGACGCCGGCGCACGTGCTCCACGTCGGGCGATCGACGCCCCAGATCGGAGGGCCCTCAGCGTCATGACTGTCAATGACCCCGTGCCGGACACTTTCGAGGACACTCCCGCCAAGGACCGGGATCCGGAGTGGTTCAAGCGCGCCGTCTTCTACGAGGTGCTCGTTCGCTCGTTCCACGACAGTGACGGCGACGGCATCGGCGATCTCAAGGGCCTGACCGCCAAACTCGACTATCTGCAGTGGCTGGGAGTGGACTGCCTCTGGCTGCCGCCGTTCTTCAAGTCCCCGCTCAGGGACGGCGGTTACGACGTCGCCGACTACACGGCCGTGCTACCCGAGTTCGGTGACCTCGCGGACTTCGTGGAGTTCGTGGACGCCGCGCACCAGCGCGGTATGCGCGTCATCATCGACTTCGTCATGAACCACACCAGCGACCAGCACCCGTGGTTCCAGGAGTCCCGCAAGGATCCCGCCGGCCCCTACGGCGACTACTTCGTCTGGGCCGACGACGACAAGGGTTACGAGGAAGCGCGGATCATCTTCGTCGACACCGAGGTCTCCAACTGGACCTTCGACCCGGTGCGCGGCCAGTACTACTTCCACCGCTTCTTCTCCCACCAGCCGGACCTCAACTACGAGAACCCGGCCGTCCAGGAGGAGATCCTGGCCGCCCTGAAGTTCTGGCTGGACCTGGGCATCGACGGCTTCCGTCTCGACGCGGTCCCCTATCTCTACGCGGAGGAGGGCACCAACTGCGAGAACCTGCCGGCCACGCACCAGTTCCTGAAGCGGGTCCGCAAGGAGATCGACGCCCAGTACCCGGACACCGTGCTGCTGGCCGA
>NZ_JBEXYS010000078.1:0-1285 GCF_040631045.1 Streptomyces sp. NPDC005706
AGCACCCGGCTTCTCATCGGCGATGTGCGCGGCAACGGGCTGGCCGCGATCAGCAACGCCGCCCTGCTGCTCGGCGCCTTCCGGGCAGCCGCCCATCGGCAGGCCACCCTGCCCCGCCTCGCCGTCCACCTGGACGCCGCGTTCCGCTGGGACACCAGCCAGTGGTGCGCACGTCACTCCAGGTCAGGGCGGCGTCGGCCTCGCCGGGCACGCGGAAGCGGTGCAGCTGATCGAGCTCGACCGTGCCCCCGCCCGCGCGATCAGCCGGAGGGCTCCCCCCGGCTTCGACGGCGGCGAGCTGGTGCGGGTCACCGAGCAGGCGCACCACCGCCCCCGCGGCCGCCGCGTCGGCGAGGATCGCATCGAACAGCAGGGTGCCGGCCACGCCTGCCTCGTCGACCAGGACGACGTCACCGGGACGCAGCCGAAAGTCCTCACCAGCCTGCTTTCCAAGGGCGGCCGGGCGCGCTGGTGGAGCCAGTAGTGCAAGGTGTGGGCGCGCAGCTTCAGGCGTCGCCGAGGACCTTCGCCGCGAGGGAGGACGGGGCCAGCGAGGCCAGCCGGCCACCGGCCGCGGCCACGGCGCTGGCCACCAGCCGCATCGCCGTCGTCTTTCCAGCGCCCGCCGGGCCTAGTCCGGCTGGCAGCAGACGCTCGGAGCAGGCGAAGGAGGAGGCCGGTGCGCGCTGCCCGGCATCCCTCGGACCGCGGTACAGAACGGCGACGCGGGCGAATGTGCCCCGGCGGATCGGCGGGATCACGCTCGTGCGGGCGGCGGCAAGGAGGCGGTCCTCGGAGGCGAGGAGAGAACGGGTGGTCCTGGTCTGCTAGCCGATCGGCCGGTGGAGCGGGCGACCTCAAGGTGCCCGGCGTGCCCGGCGTGCCCGGCGTGCCCGGCGCAATGATCAGTACTGCTCGGTCTCCATAAAGCCCGTGCTCCCGCCATCGTCCCCAGGGAAGGCGTCCGCGGCTGCGGTCGGGTCGAATCCGGGCGGGCTGTCCTTCAGGGCCAGGCCCAGGCCGGCCAGCTTCGCCTTGACCTCGTCGATCGACTTCGCACCGAAGTTGCGGATGTCCAGCAGGTCGGCCTCGGAGCGTGCCAGGAGCTCACCCACGGAGTGGACGCCCTCGCGCTTGAGGCAGTTGTACGACCGGACGGTGAGCTCGAGCTCCTCGATCGGCAGCGCCATATCGGCGGCCAGGGCGGCGTCCGTCGGGGACGGGCCCATGTCGATGCCCTCGGCGTCGATGTTCAGCTCGCGGGCGAGACCGAACAGCTCGACCA
>NZ_JBEXYS010000079.1:0-1272 GCF_040631045.1 Streptomyces sp. NPDC005706
CCCAGCCGCTGCCCGCGGTATCGGCACGGTGGTCAAAGCAGCCCGTGAATACCTCACCCACCACCTGCCCGACTACATGGTCCCCTCCGCCATCACGGCCCTCCACCGGCTGCCACTGACACCCAACGCAAAACTCGACCGCAAGGCACTCCCCAAACCCGACCACCTGCCCACCACGAACACCCGCTACCCCCGCACCCCCCAAGAACAGACCCTCGCCACACTCTTCGCCGAAATACTCGGCATCGACCGGGTCGGCATCGACGACAACTTCTTCGACCTCGGCGGACACTCCCTCCTCATCACACGCTTGGTAAGTCGGATTCGAAGCACGCTCGGGGTGGAAGTCCGGATTGCCGCGGTATTTGAGGCGCCCACTGTGGCCGAACTGGCGGTTCACCTCACGAACGGCAGCCAGACCCGCAAGGCGTTGCTACCGATGCCACGCCCAGAGGTGATCCCTCTCTCGTTCGCCCAGCGCCGCCTGTGGTTCCTGCACAAGCTGGAGGGCCGGACGGCGACGTACAACATGCCCCTGGCCTTCCACCTCACCGGCTCGGTGGATCCGCATGCGCTGCACGCAGCGCTGCGTGACGTGGTGGAACGCCATGAGCCGCTGCGCACTGTCTTCACCGAAGTCGGAGGCGAGCCGTGCCAACTGGTGCTGGACGGCACGGACCGGAACTTCGTGTGGGAGCACCGCGTGGTCGCAGCGGACGAGCTTTCGGCTGAGCTCGAGGAAGCGGCCCGTTATGGCTTCGATCTCTCCACCGAAGTACCCGTTCGCGTCTCGCTGTTCGAGGTGAGCAAGAGCGAGAGCGTGCTGCTGCTGTTGCTCCACCACATCGCGGCGGACGGCTGGTCCATGGCTCCGCTGGCCCGCGACCTGGTCGCCGCCTACGCGGCACGTGCGCAGCGCAGCTTTCCGCGATGGTGCGCTCTGCCGGTCCAGTACGTCGACTACACCCTGTGGCAGCGTGAACTGCTGGGGGACGAGTCCGATCCGGAAAGCGCCTATACCCAGCAGATCGAGTACTGGCGGCGGCAGTTGACCGGGCTGCCGGAGTTGGTGACTTTCCCCACGGACCGTCCTCGACCGACCGTCGCCACCTACAAGGGCACCCATCTCGAATTCGAGCTGAGCCCCGAGCTCCATCAAGGGCTGATACGGCTGGCGCAGGTGTCGGGCAGTACGGTGTTCATGGTGCTGCAGGCGGGAATGGCGGCGCTTCTGACCCGTCTTGGTGCCGGCCACGACATTCCCCTGGGCAG
>NZ_JBEXYS010000080.1:0-1066 GCF_040631045.1 Streptomyces sp. NPDC005706
ATCTACACGTCGGGATCCACCGGGGTTCCCAAGGGTGTGGTGGTCTCGCATCGGGGTGTGGCGAGTCTGGCGCACAGTCAGGCGGAGCGGCTCGGAGTGAATGCCGCGAGCCGGGTGCTGCAGTTCGCGTCGCCGAGCTTCGACGCGGCGGTGTGGGAGCTGGTGATGGCCTTCTCCAACGGCGCCACACTCGTCGTACCGGAGGACACGCATCTGGCCGGAGAGGTCCTGCAAGGAACGCTGGAAGGTCGGCGCATCACACACGTGACGCTGCCGCCGTCGGTCCTGAGCACGCTGCCCACGGGGGCGGAATCCTCGTTGCCGCTCCTGCAATCGGTGGTACTGGCGGGCGAAGCCGTCTCGCCCGAACTGGTGACGCGATGGTCGGCGACGGGCCGTCAGGTCGTCAACGCGTACGGTCCGACCGAATCGACTGTGTGCGTGTCGATGGGCGAAGGAACCACGGACGTGATGGTTCCCATCGGCCGTGCGGTTTCCAACTCGCGCGTCTATGTGCTGGATTCAGGCCTCGAACCGGTTCCGGTAGGTGTCGTCGGTGAACTCTACGCGTCGGGAGCGGGCCTGGCGCGAGGCTATGCGGGCCGTGCCGCCCTGACGGCGGAGCGTTTTGTCGCCTGTCCGTTCGCGGTGGGTGAGCGCATGTACCGCACCGGTGACCTGGTGCGCTGGCGCGGTGACGGGCAGCTGGAGTTCGTCGGGCGCGCCGACGAGCAGGTGAAGCTGCGCGGCTTCCGTATCGAGCCCGGCGAGGTGGAAGCGCTCCTGACCGCCGACGCGGGGGTCCGCCAAGCGGCTGTGGTGGTACGCGAGGACACACTCGGTGACCAGCGTCTGGTGGCCTATGTGGTGCCGGACCCGGCGGTGGCCGCAGCCGAGGATGCCCCGGCCGACGAGAACGCCCAGGTGGAGGAGTGGCGGGAGATCTACGACTCCGTTTACACCGGAGCCGGCGGGGCTGCTTTCGGTGAGGATTTCTCCGGGTGGGACAGTTCTTACACCGGTGAGCCGGTCCCGTTGGATGAGATGCGGGAGTGGCGGGATGCGG
>NZ_JBEXYS010000081.1:0-1030 GCF_040631045.1 Streptomyces sp. NPDC005706
GGGCGAAGCTGAGAACTTAAGCGCCAGTAAACGGCGGTGGTAACTATAACCATCCTAAGGTAGCGAAATTCCTTGTCGGGTAAGTTCCGACCTGCACGAATGGCGTAACGACTTCTCGACTGTCTCAACCATAGGCCCGGTGAAATTGCACTACGAGTAAAGATGCTCGTTTCGCGCAGCAGGACGGAAAGACCCCGGGACCTTTACTACAGTTTGATATTGGTGTTCGGTTCGGCTTGTGTAGGATAGCTGGGAGACTTTGAAACTCACACGCCAGTGTGGGTGGAGTCGTCGTTGAAATACCAGTCTGGTCGTGCTGGATGTCTAACCTGGGTCCGTGATCCGGATCAGGGACAGTGTCTGATGGGTAGTTTAACTGGGGCGGTTGCCTCCTAAAGAGTAACGGAGGCGCCCAAAGGTTCCCTCAGCCTGGTTGGCAATCAGGTGTTGAGTGTAAGTGCACAAGGGAGCTTGACTGTGAGACCGACGGGTCGAGCAGGGACGAAAGTCGGGACTAGTGATCCGGCGGTGGCTTGTGGAAGCGCCGTCGCTCAACGGATAAAAGGTACCCCGGGGATAACAGGCTGATCTTCCCCAAGAGTCCATATCGACGGGATGGTTTGGCACCTCGATGTCGGCTCGTCGCATCCTGGGGCTGGAGTCGGTCCCAAGGGTTGGGCTGTTCGCCCATTAAAGCGGTACGCGAGCTGGGTTTAGAACGTCGTGAGACAGTTCGGTCCCTATCCGCTGTGCGCGTAGGAGTCTTGAGAAGGGCTGTCCCTAGTACGAGAGGACCGGGACGGACGAACCTCTGGTGTGCCAGTTGTCCTGCCAAGGGCATGGCTGGTTGGCTACGTTCGGGAGGGATAACCGCTGAAAGCATCTAAGCGGGAAGCCTGCTTCGAGATGAGGACTCCCACCCACTTGATGGGGTAAGGCTCCCAGTAGACGACTGGGTTGATAGGCCGGATCTGGAAGCCAGGTAACTGGTGGAGGTGACCGGTACTAATAGGCCGAGGGCTTGTCCTCA